>JBQMYQ010000005.1:0-70544 GCA_052173415.1 Wolinella sp.
CGGCAAGTTTTCGCACTTCATCAGCGACGACGGCAAATCCTCGCCCATGCTCTCCAGCCCTTGCGGCTTCAATCGCAGCGTTGAGTGCAAGCAGATTTGTCTGATCAGCGATGTCTCGAATGATTCCAATCACGCTCTTAATCTCTTCGCTTTGACGAATCACATCGCCTGTGCGCTCGCTCACGTTCTGCATGGAGCTGCTCATCTGCTCAATGGCTGCGGCAGATTGCTCAAGACTTGCGGCTTGTTCATTTGCGCTTTGGCTTAATGTGCGCATAGATTCCTTGAGCTCGCTTGCTTTTGTCTGCATGTGATTCCCTGCTTCAAGCGATGTTTGGAGCATATGAGTAATCTCTTCGCCCATGTGATTGACGCCATCGACGAGCTCGCGAACGTCGCCCTTTAGTTCAGGCGCGTCGATACGAAGGGTGAAGTCATTTTGCGAATAAATTGCGAGCGTTGAAGTGATATTTTTTATATTGTTTTTCAAATCTTTAAGCATATTGTTTATCAATTCTTTGAGCTTTTGGAGTTGAGGATTATTCGCATCTGAAGAGATAAGATGTCCAAGCTCGCCCTCGCTAGCCTTTTGCACGATTTGCCCGGCTTCTTCTATGACTTTATGATCTTTAATGAGCCCGGCTTCAATTTTATCAATATTTTCATTGATCGCCCCAGCCATTGTGCCGAACTCATCTCGGGAGCTGATATGGATACGCTCCGCTCTTTCACGGCTATTATTTAGGTAGGCGAAAAAGAGAAATAGGGCGTTTTGAATAGTCTTTATAGGACTTAGTGATTTTCTAATAATGAAATAAAATGAAAATCCAAAAAGTAGCGTAAAAGTCGTGCTTAAAAAGAGCTGTTGCAAGAGTAGCAAATAGAGCTTTTGGTCGTAAATATCGGCATTAAGCAAAGAGCAGACGAGCCAACTCGATCCATTTTCCACAGCGTTATCAAAGCTTTGACAAATGGCGTTGCGCTCATTACCCTTGTAGGTGTAGTGAATTTTCTGATAAGAGAGCTTGTTTTGATAATCAAAATTTTTAATAATCTCCAAAGCCGTTTTGTTTTCTTTACCGATGAGCGACTCCTCAGGGTGCGCGATGACAAGCCCTTTGGAATCAAAGACACTTACGTAGCTGTCGTGGCTCACGCCTATATCTAAGATAACCTCACGCAGGGAATCAAGCACAAAATCAGTCGAAATCACGCCGATAAAATCTCCCCTGTCGTCATAAATAGGGCTTGCGAAGGCGAGTGTGAGCTTTTTAGTCGAGACGCTCAGGTAGGGTTGTGTGTAGACTCCCCTCTTGGCGGCTTTTGCCTCTTGATACCAAGCACGTTTGCGCGCGTCATATTCGGCTGTGGGCAGGGTGTGCACCCCCGTGCTGCGGAAGATTTTGCCATTTTTCTCTAGTGCAAAATAGGCGAGCGTAGCCCCGGTGGAGTTTTGTAGCAATTTAAGCATTCTAGCGAGCTCATCAGTGCCGTATTGTCCGCTGCTAGCGAGCTTGGCAAAGCTATTAACCGCCTCAATTTTACTCTTTAAGTATTCCTTAATATAGACGGTTCCCGCCTGCATGATGTGGGCTTGCTCGTTATCGATGAGCTCGATAGTATTGGCGCGGGATTTAGAGTAATTCATCACAGAAAAGATAACAAACGAAAGAATGGAGGCGCTCATAAGAATTAGAGCTGTCTTGACCGAAACGCTGCGAAACATAACAGACCCCTGAGATGTGAAATTAAAACGGCAATCCGCAAATATTACGAAAATGGAGGGTCAATTCCGTAAAACTCGCAGAAGAATTTGACAGATTTGCCTATGAAAAAGATTATAAAACATTATCTTAAATAGAAAATTAATCTGGATGATTGCTTTTTATTTTAAACGGCTTGTTTTTGCAGATTTTGTCCATTTTCAAAGCCCGCGCAAAGGGCTTGTTAGTTAAAATTGCGCGATTTGCAAGAGATTCACTCTAAAAAGGCGCACATCACCCATGAAAAATATCCGCAACTTCTCGATTATCGCCCATATCGACCATGGCAAGAGCACGCTTGCAGATCGCCTCATACAGGAGTGTGGCGCGGTCGAGGCGCGTGATATGAAAGCGCAGCTCATGGACACGATGGACATCGAAAAGGAGCGGGGAATCACCATAAAAGCGCAAAGCGTGCGGCTCAAATATCACTTTTTGGGCGAGGAATATATCTTAAATCTCATCGACACACCCGGACATGTGGATTTTAGTTATGAGGTGAGTCGGAGTTTGGCGAGCTGCGAGGGCGCGCTTTTGGTTGTGGACGCGAGCCAAGGTGTTGAGGCACAGACGATTGCAAATGTCTATATCGCGCTGGATAATGATCTTGAGATTATTCCTGTGGTGAATAAAATCGACCTTCCCGTTGCCGATGCTAAGCGTGTGGAGGGCGAAATTGAGCAGACGATTGGGCTTAGTTGCGAGCATTCGCTCCATGTGAGTGCAAAGTCGGGAATCGGGATAGAGGAGCTTTTGAGCGAGATTGTGCGCAGGATTCCCGCACCAAGCGGCGATGAGAATGCAAGCACGAAGGCGTTGATTTATGATTCGTGGTTTGATAATTATCTCGGTGCGCTCGCGCTGGTGCGGGTGTTTGATGGCAGCATTAAGGTGGGGCAGAATATCCTCGTGATGAGCACGGGCAAAAAGCATGAGGTGTTAAGTCTTATGTATCCGCACCCGCTCGCTCCGCAAAAGACAAGCGAAATCAAAACGGGCGAGATAGGGATCGTCGTGCTGGGGCTGAAGAATGTTACGGATATTGCCGTGGGCGATACGATGAGCGATGCGAAGATTCCCACAAAAGAGCCTATCGAAGGGTTTCAGCCGGCAAAGCCCTTTGTTTTTGCGGGACTATATCCGATTGATACGAATCGCTTTGAAGAGCTTAGAGACGCGCTTAATAAGCTGAAACTTAACGATTCCTCGATTCAGTATGAGCCTGAAACGTCGATTGCTTTGGGGTTTGGATTCCGCGTGGGGTTTTTAGGCATGCTCCATATGGAAGTGGTCAAGGAGCGGTTGGAGCGGGAGTTTAGCCTTGATTTGATTGCTACGGCTCCGACAGTAGTCTATCATTTGACCCTTACAGATGGAAGCGAAGTGAGCGTGCAAAATCCTAGCGAGCTTCCGCTTGAACAGAAAATCGCCCGCATGGAAGAGCCCTATGTGCGTGCGACGATCATCACGCCCAGCGAATTTTTGGGCAATGTCATCACAATGATAAGCAGGCGGCGGGGAATCCAAGAGAAAATGGAATACATTAATCAGACGCGCGTCATGCTGGTGTATGCGATTCCCACCAATGAGATCGTCATGGACTTTTATGACAAGCTAAAGTCCGGCACCAAGGGCTATGCGAGCTTTGATTATGAGCCCATTGAATACCGCGAGGGCGATTTGGTAAAGCTAGATGTGCGTGTGGCGGGCGAAATCGTCGATGCACTTTCAATTATTGTGCCAAAAGATAGGGCGTATGAGCGGGGCAAGGAGCTTGTGGATGCGATGAAAGAGATTGTGCCACGCCAGCTTTTTGAGGTGGCGATCCAAGCGAGCGTAGGGAATAAAATTATCGCGCGCGAGACTGTAAAATCTATGGGTAAAAACGTAACGGCGAAGTGCTACGGGGGCGATATTACGCGCAAGCGCAAGCTTTTAGAGAAACAAAAAGAGGGCAAAAAGCGCATGAAAGCGATCGGGCGTGTCGAGCTGCCACAAGAGGCATTTTTAGCGGTGCTGAAGATTGATTAGATTCCTAGGTTGGGAGCTAATCGCAAAAAGTATATAATCGGGTTTATAAATCCGTAAAATCACCAAAGAAGGAATATTATGAAAGTAGTCGTCATTCAAGGTCCCAATCTCAACATGCTGGGAATCAGGGAACAGCGTCTCTATGGGGTTATGAAGCTAGAGCAGATTCATCAGAATATGAAGGCATTTGCGGATCAAAATGGACTTGAGGTGGAGTTTTTCCAGAGCAATTTGGAGGGCGAAATCGTCGATAAAATCCAAGAGTGTATGGGCGATGCCGATGGGATTATTATTAATCCTGCCGCCTATTCGCACACGTCTATTGCCATTAGAGACGCGCTTGTGGGCGTTTCGCTCCCGGTAATTGAGGTGCATATCACAAATATTCACGCGCGTGAGGAGTTTCGTCGTCATAGCATCACAAGCGAGGTTGTCGCGGGTGTGATTGCGGGATTTGGACCTTTTGGGTATCACATGGCGATGGGAGCAATGCATCAAATCTTAAATGAACTTAAGGCTCTCAAAGAGGCGCAAAACAAGGCTCAAGAAGGTGCGAGCGAGGCGTGAGATGGAGCATTATCTGCTTTGCGATGAAAATGCGCTCTATTATGAATGCGGATATAGTTGCGATCATGCGATTTTGCTGCGCTTAGGCGAGGAGCGTTATTTTATCACCGATGGTCGCTATACGCTTGAGGCGAAGCAGAACATCTCAAATGCCGAAGTAATCGAGAGCAATAATCTTATTAGGAGTGTGCGTGCGCTGCTGAAGCATAACGCACCCAAAAAGATTTTCTACAACCCTCTGGAGCTTAGTATCGGGTTTTTTAATCAGCTGACCCACGCGCTCAAAAAGCCTATTTTCGTGCCCGAGGCGAATTTCCATCAAAAGTTGCGGATTATTAAGACTAGCGAGGAGATTGCGCTTATTAAAAAGAGCCAAGAGCTAAACACCAAGGCATATGATGAGTTTGCTAAATACCTCATCAAAAAGGGCTTTGGCAAGCAAGAATCGCAGCTGCATTTTAAAGCGCGCGGATTCTTGGAGCAAAAGGGCAAATATGAGCTTAGCTTTAATCCGATTCTAGGAATCAACGGCAATGCCGCAAAGCCTCACGCACTCCCAAGTGATGATCGGCTCAAAAAGGGCGATTTGCTCCTTTTTGATGCGGGGATTAAGTATCGGCGTTATTGCTCGGATCGCACCCGCACGGCGTTTGTTGGCGAACATCTTCACTTTGGTAAGGAACAACATTTTAAAGACAAAGAGCTGCAAAAAATCTATGATGTGGTGCTAAAAGCCCAAGAATACGCCATCTCAAATGCCAAAAGCGGCATGAAAGGCAAGGAGATTGACGCGCTGGCTCGCGATGTGATTGAGAAAGCGGGCTATGGACGCTATTTTGTCCATTCTACCGGGCATGGAATCGGGCTTGATATTCACGAGCTGCCGATGATTTCAAGAAAGAGCGATACGGTTGTGGAAGAGGGTATGGTTTTTTCCATTGAGCCCGGAATCTACCTCCCCGGGCGTTATGGCGTGCGTATCGAAGATCTCGTCGTAATGAGGGGTGGGAGAGCGGAGGTGCTATGATCGCCCTCCCCATCGATAAAGAGCGCACATTGATCTATTCGGATTCTTTCCCTGCGTATTTTGGCAATTCGCCTAAAAAGCATGAAGCAATTGTGGGAATCGGCGGGAATCTCGGCGATGTTACGCGCACATTTCAGGGGCTTTTGCGGAGCTTTCAAAAGGGGAAAAGAGTGGATATAATTTCGACCTCACCGCTCTATCTTAATCCTGCTTTTGGTTATGTGGAGCAGCCGCCGTTTTATAATGCTGTGATTCGCTTCGGCTGGAGTGGCGGGTATAGCGAGCTTTTTGCCTATACGAGTTATTTGGAGCGACGTTTTGGACGCCCCAGGAAGCGGGCTTTTAAAAACGCGCCCAGGAAGCTTGATATTGACATTCTTTTTTTTGGTGATTTAAAAATTAAAAGAGAGAGCCTAGAGATTCCCCATTATGCTTGGGCAGAGCGCGATTGTGTCTTAGTGCCACTACTTTTAGATTCCTACAATAAAGGGCGGAGATGAAACTTTTTACCTACAACGGCGAAACTCCAGGGGAGGCATTGCGAGTCGCGCAGCAAAAGCATGGCGAGGACGCGCTAGTTGTCAGCACCAAGGAGATACGCAAACGCTCGATGACACAGAGCGGGCTCTATGAGATTGTGATTGCCGTAGATGAGGAGCAGGCTAAAAAGCAAGCAGAGAAGCAAAAAGAGGAAGAGACCCCCGTATCCAAGAGCAATAAAGTGGCTGAGCGCCTTGAGGAGATCGCTAAAAAGGAGCGCGAGCGACGCAAAATGCCACGCACACCTCAAGGAGGGCGACTTGATGATGTCTCTTTGCAGCTCTCTGATGCAGTGCGTCAAATCTCTAAAATCGCCAACGTAGCGACGGCACAACCGCCAAAAGAGGAGATTCCTCTCATAGAGAATCCCAGTGAAAATGGGAATCGCACCAAAGAGAGGCTTGCGCATAAGCCCCCCAAAGAAGACATGAAAGAGCTTAAACTTATTAAAAGCGAAATTGACAAGCTCAACGACAAAATCAAGCTCATTCAGAATATGTTCTGGGATGAGAAGGGTCCAAAGCATGAAGGGCTTGTGATTCCCCATGAATTTGCCGAGATTTATCGCATTGCAAAGAGTAGCGGAATGCACAAGGAGCATCTGGATAAGATTATGCAGCTGACCTTAGAACTCATGCCCCTTAGAATGCGCGAAAATTCCGTGCTCATTAAGCGATATTTTCGCGAAGTGTTGCGCAAAATGGTCTATTGTCGTCAGGAGAATCTCGAAAATGGCACGCGCAAAATCATCATGCTCGTAGGTCCTACGGGTGTAGGAAAAACGACGACGCTTGCCAAGCTTGCAGCTCGCTATTCGCGCCTTATGAATAAAAAATACAAAGTGGGAATCATCACGCTAGACACCTATCGTATCGGCGCGGTCGATCAGCTGATGTTTTATGCCAAAAAAATGAAGCTGAGTATCGATACCGTCGTTGATCCTGCGGAATTTAGCGGGGCGATTAATTCGTTGAAATATTGCGATTATATTTTGATTGATACCGTGGGGAGCTCGCAGCATGATAAGCAGAAGATTGATGTGCTAAAAACCTACGTCAATAACGATCCACACTGTAGTATTGACGTGAGTCTCGTAATGGCAGCAACGACAAAACATGAGGATTTACGCGATATTTATCATACCTTCTCTATACTCAACATCGATACGCTCATACTTACAAAGCTTGATGAGACGCGCGGTTTTGGGAATATTTTTTCGCTCATTCATGAGACAAAAAAGCCTGTTAGCTACCTCTCGACTGGTCAGGAGGTCCCTAATGATTTGAGCATTGCGACGAGTGAATATATCGTTGATTGCCTGCTTGATGGATTTAAGAAGGCTGAATGATGCAAAATCAAGCACAAAAGCTCGATGTGCTCATGCAAGAGAGGGCGATTCCTAGGAGTGGTGCGACGAAGTTCATTGCCGTTGCGAGTGGCAAAGGAGGCGTGGGGAAAAGCACCATGAGCGCGAATCTCGCCTACACGCTGTGGAAGCTCGGATTTAAGGTGGGAATCTTCGACGCGGACATCGGGCTAGCCAATCTTGATGTCATGCTCGGGGTGAAGAGTGAGAAAAATCTTCTGCACGTTCTTAAGGGCGAATGTGGGCTTCAAGAGATTATCGTGAGGGTTGAGGAGGAGCTCTACTTGATTCCCGGCGAAAGCGGGGCGGAGATTTTGCGCTATTCAGGCGAGGTGCTGTGGGATCGCTTCATGGAGGAGAGCGCGATTCTTGATGAGTTGGATTTTATCGTGGTGGATATGGGTGCGGGAATCGGCGAGCATATTCAAGCATTTTTAAATAGTAGCGACGAGGTGATTATCCTCACTGTGCCCGATCCTGCGGCGATTACGGACGCTTATGCAGTCATCAAACTCACGGCGCGTCAGAGGCAACGGGTTTTTATGGTGATGAATATGGTCAAAAATGAAAAAGAGGCGAGCGGGATTTTTGAGAAGATCAAAAAAGTCGCGGCAAGCAATATCGGAGGTGGCTTTACGCTCGAGCTTTTGGGGGCGATTTCTCACGATTCCGCGATTGCCCGCTCGGGCAAGAATCGCCAGCTTTTTGCCAAAGAGCAGCCCCATTCAAAAGCGAGTTTAGAGCTTCAAAACATCGCTCGTAACATTGCTCAACAAATGGAACATAAAGTGCTTGCTACCGAAGATAGACGCTTTGGGCGATTCTTCGAGAAGATTCTAGGGCGTTTTTAGGAGCTAGGAGAGGCGATGAAGCTAGATAATTACGTCAGTTTTGCGATTGTGAATGGATTTTTCATCGGGCTAATCTTGGCGATTTTGAAGTTTGATATGCCCGAAATGATCGTTATTTACACTTTTTTCGTAACGATGGGGCTTTATCTAGTGATTCTCCTCTCAGCATCTTTTTTTATGTTCTTTTTTGATCATAACAGCAAGAAAATGGATAAGCGCAGGCACGATTCCACGCTTGAATATTTCGCCCATGAGTTTGATCGACGCGAAGCTATAGTCGATCGCGTTAGGGAGTTTATTCGCTCTATGGAGCTTGGAAACAGTGAAGATGAAGAGTTAGCAAGTGGGGCAGAGAAAGCGTAAATATGGCAAAACAGGAGGGGTATGGGTATTCACAGCAGCTCAAATATACTCAAGATGAGCTCGCAATCTCCTATCTCCCCGCAGTTAAAGCTATGGCATATCGTCTCAAAGAGCGACTGCCTAGCTCAGTGGATACGGCGGATTTGGTCTCTATCGGCGCAGAGGAGCTCATCAAGCTTGCGAGGCGTTATGATGAGGCACTCAACGATTCCTTTTGGGGTTATGCAAAGACGCGCGTCTATGGGGCAATGCTCGATTATTTGCGCAGCCTTGATGTGGTCAGTCGCGGGAATCGTAAGCTTATTAAACGCATTGATTTGGAGACTTCGCTCTATCTGAATGAGCATGGCGAAGAGCCCAGTGAAGAGTATCTAGCCGAAGTGATTGGCGAAGATGTGGGCAAGATTCGCGAAGCGATGATTGCTTCGGATATTTATGTGCTGATGCCCCTAGAGGAGCAGTTAAGTGGCTTTGACGATGACAATACGCAGCAAAGAATCGAGCAAGAGGAGCTTATTGAGATTATTCAGGAGATTTTAGAGAAGCTTGATGAGCGTGAACAGCTCGTAATTCAGCTCTACTATTTTGAGGAGCTGAATTTAAAAGAGATTGCCGAAGTGCTCGAAATCACGGAATCGAGAATCTCGCAGATTCACAAAGAGGTTATCAAAAAGATTAGAACCAAATTAGGAGGAGCGCATGGCTGATATTCTAAGTCAAGAAGAGATTGACGCGCTACTTGAGGTCGTCGATGATGACGGCGATGCGGAAGTTTTAGAGAAGCATGATATTTTAAGCCAACGTCAGGTTACGCTCTATGATTTTAAGCGTCCAAACCGCGTCAGCAAGGAGCAGCTCCGCGCCTTTAGGGGAATCCACGACAAAATGGCTAGGAATCTCAGTAGCCAGATTTCAGCGATCATGCGCTCCATTGTCGAGATACAGCTCCATTCCGTCGATCAGATGACTTATGGCGAGTTTCTAATGTCGCTCCCCTCACCCACAAGCTTTAACGTTTTCTCCATGAAGCCCCTTGATGGCACGGGGGTTTTGGAGATTAACCCAAGCATTGCTTTTCCGATGATTGATAGGCTTTTGGGGGGCAAGGGCGATCCTTATGAGGCGACGCGCGAATTTAGCGACATTGAGCTAAACCTGCTTGATACAATTTTACGCCAGATGATGCAAAACTTAAAAGAGGCATGGGCTCCTGTGGCTGAGGTGTTTCCTGTAGTTGATGCAAAGGAATCTAGCCCTAATGTCGTGCAGATTGTTGCGCAAAATGAGATTGTCATCATGGTCGTTATGGAGATTATCATTGGGCATTCTAGTGGAATGATGAATATCTGCTATCCTGTAATCTCGCTAGAATCGGTGCTTTCTCGACTTGCGAGCCGAGATTTGATGCTCTCAGAAACAAGCTCCAAGAAGAGCCGAAACAAAGAGCTTCAGGCGCTACTCGGTGGCGCAGTCGTGAGCGTATCTGCGGTGCTTGGGGGCACAAGCTTGGATTTAAAAGAGGTGCTTGAGCTTGGTGTGGGCGATATTATAAGGCTTGATAGACCCGCTGATGATACGGTGATTGTCAATGTCGATGGGCGGGAAAAATATGTCGCTACAATCGGACTTCAACGCTATCGCAAAACGGTCAAGATTAGAGAGATTATCAAAACTGAAAAAGATCAAGTCAAAGAGATTCTTGAAATGCTTGAAGCGCAAAGAAAGAGCCGCGCGAATGAGGTCAAAGGGGAGGAGAGCGAATGAAAGAGTTTATCAAGCACATAACGCAGGAAGCGATCGCTACAGTCGAGGGGCTCACGGGTAATGCTCCTGAAGTGAGCTATCTTGATGAGGCAGAGACTGCCGCGAAAAATCTCGCTACTCCTATGGCTTTAGTGCATATTAATGTGAGTGGCGATGGAAGTGGGCAGGTCGCGCTTTTGATTCCTCCGTCTCTAGGGAGTGCGCTAGCGGATTTGATGTTAGGGGGTGAGGGTGAGGGTCGTCCCGAGATGAGCGATGATGATGTCGATGCGACCAAAGAGATCGTCTCAAATATCTTTGGTGCGATCTCTACTGCGCTCGCAGCGCAAAAGGAGTTGCCGAAATTAAACTTTACCTCTGAAAAAGCGGAATTTATCCCTAGTGGCGCGCTGGATCTCTCGGTATTTAAGAAAATTTTCACATTCACATTTTCCCTAAACACCATTCGCGAGGAGTTTTATTTAGCGACCAGCGAGGCATTTTTAAGCATTTTTGAGCCAAAAAATACAAAAGGGGGAGAGGGGGCTACCTTAGGAGCGATTCCTAATGTGCATTTAAGTGAGCCGGAGATGAAGAATATCGGCATGCTGATGGACGTGAGGCTTCAGGTCAAGGTTCGAATCGGGCAGAAAAAAATGCTCCTGAAGGATGTCATATCGATGGATATAGGGAGCGTGGTGGAGCTCAATCAGCTTGCAAACGACCCGTTGGAGATTTTGGTCGATGATAAGGTCATCGCTAAGGGCGAGGTGGTCATCGTCGATGGGAACTTTGGAATCCAAATCACCGAGATTGGCACGCGGCGCGAGCGTCTTGAGCAGCTACGAGGATAAGCACGTGCTTGAAATCCTGCCATTAGGAATCAGGGCAAAATGAGGGTCGCGCTACTTTTAAGTGGCGGGGTGGATTCCTCGTATTCGGCGTATCTTTTGCAGCATTTGGGGCATGAAGTGGTGGGAATCTACCTAAAGCTTCATGATGATGAGCGCAAACACGAGCAAAATATTCAAAACATTCAAAAAGTCGCGCAAAATCTGGGAATCGCCACCCATATTTTTGATGCGCGCGCGCAATTTAAAGAGCATGTGTATGACTATTTCGTGCAATCTTACAAGGCAGGGCTCACACCAAATCCTTGCGCGCTATGTAATCCTGCGTTGAAGTTTGGCTTTGGCATGAAGCAGGCTTTAAATTTAGGCTGTGAAATGCTCGCCACAGGGCATTATGCGCGCATTAAAGAGGGCAAAATACAAGAGGCGCTCGATTGTGATAAAGATCAGAGCTATTTTCTCTTTGGACTGCAAGAATCGACTATTAAGCGTCTGATTTTCCCATTGGGCGAGCGCGTCAAAAGCGAGCTGAAGTCCGAGGCTTTCGCACTTTTGCCGTGGCTTGGAAGCCTAGAGGGTTATAAGGATTCCCAAGAGATCTGCTTTGTAGATCGTAGCTATATCGAGGTGCTAAAGAGGCATTTTGATGTAGAACAGCAAGGAATCGTTACGGATTCCCGTGGAAGGGAGATTGGCGAGCATAAGGGCTATATGCAATATACCATTGGAAAACGCAAGGGGTTTAGCGTGCGTGGCGCGCATGAGCCCCATTACGTTCTCTCGATTAATCCCAGCGAGAATCGCCTGGTTGTGGGAGGCAAAGAGGAGCTAAAGCGCAATGTTATCACGGCGATTCCTGTTAGGATTCCCAGCGATTCCTCTGCTAAGCAACTTTATGCAAAAGTGCGCTATCGGGGTGCAAAAGTGCGAGCGAGCGTAGAAATAAGCACAGAGGGAATGCTTATTGCAAAGCTTAAAGAGCCCGTGTATGGCGTGGCGAATGGTCAGGCTCTTGTCTTGTATGATGATGATTTGGTCGTGGGTGGAGGTTGGATTAGAGATTCGACATTCGCTTAAGAGATTTTTGAATACAATTATTCTCCTAACGCCTTAAGATTTCAAAATTACTTCTAAAGGATCTCTTCCGTGCGAGGCTATAAGATTTTTACGGGGAGTGCTCACCCCGACTTCTCCAAAGAAATTTCCGAACATTTAGGTGTCTCACTCTCAGGCGCGATTGTGAATCGCTTCAGTGATGGCGAGATTAATGTCCAAATCTCAGAGAGTGTGCGCGGATTGGACGTTTTCATTATCCAGCCCACTTGTGCCCCCGCAAATGACCATCTTATGGAGTTGCTTATCATGATTGACGCGCTCAAAAGAAGCTCGGCGAACTCCATTAGCGTCGTGATTCCCTATTTTGGTTATGCGCGTCAGGATCGCAAGGCAGCACCGCGTGTGCCCATCACAGCGAAGCTCATCGCCGATCTTCTCCAAAGAGCGGGCGCGAATCGGATCATCACGATGGATTTGCATGCAGGGCAGATACAGGGATTTTTTGATATTCCTGTGGATAATCTTTATGGCTCGATTGTTTTTCGCGATTACGTCCGAAATAAGGCTCTCCCAAATCCTATCATCGCTAGTCCGGATATTGGCGGCGTGGGGCGTGCGCGCTATTTTGCTAATCAGCTTGGATTGGAGCTCATCGTCGTGGACAAGAGGCGTGAGAGGGCGAATGTCAGCGAAGTGATGAATATCATCGGTGAGGTTGAGGGTAAAGATGTGATTTTGGTCGATGATATGATTGATACTGCAGGGACGATTATCAAGGCGGCTGAAGCACTGAAAAATAGGGGCGCGACCCGCGTGATTGCACTCGGGACGCATGCGGTTTTCAGCGGGAATGCTTATGAGCGAATCGAAAAAGGGGCGCTTGATGAAATGGTCGTAACCAACACGATTCCCCTAAAGCAGAGCTCAAAAAAGATTACCGTCATCAGCGTCGCCCCTCTGTTTGCTGAGGTGATTAAGAGGGTCTATCACAATGAAAGCGTCAATTCGCTTTTTGTATAGACGCGTTTTTGGCTCTGCTTGTTAATACCCATTTTGCATTGTTTTTTGGATTAGTGGCGGAGAGCCCTCGCTTTTTAGCGGGAGGAAGGGCGAGCCTAATTCCTCCCTTGAAATTGTGCTAAAAAGCCACTTGTTATATGTAATAGCGGTTTTGGCTTAAATAGCAGGATAATAAAATTTATTAATGCCCCAATTCCCAAAAGCCCCCAAAAAAAGCCCCCAATGTAAAGAAGTATAGGATACCCGTAAAGGTCTTGCCTTCGTAGAATCTATGTATACCAAGCCAACCTACAAAGAAGCACAACAAAAGAGCAACCCACTTATTTTTTTCTTCACCGGGAGCAGCATTATTCACAACGATTGTCTGCACTTTCAGCTCCTCAACCTGCCTACCGCACGAAGTGCAAATAACCGCATCCGCAGCGATTTTTGCCGCGCAATAGTTACAAACTTTCTCTTCCACGTGGTAAAACCTCCTGTAAATTTATTTTGCGCTTAAGTGCAACTAAAAAAAGAAAGCTTAAACGGGAAAAGATTCAGAATTGGGAATATTTGATGAGGTAATGCAAGGGGCTTGAAGATAATTTTTAAGGAATTTCGCTCGCAGAGCAGAAGATTCCCCGCACTTATCTTAGGTAGGTCCGATTTCTACACGGGAATCGACACACTCAAGCATGGTCGCTATTTGGTCGTATATTCAAAGACACCATCAAAATCTTTAGGTTGCGTGATGATGTAATGCTCGCACCTTTTTAGATACAATTCATATAGTTTTTCATTATATTTATCGTTTAATGACTTAAATATCTCTAACGAGCCTTTAAAGTCGCTATTTCTGTATAGTTTTAATGCCTCTGCAAAATCAATAGGATTCTCTTTCCATATATTATTTTTATAGCCAATGCACTCATAGATTCGCACGGGTTGTGTTTTGCCCTTAACCCGCACAAAATCAATCTCTCTAAGCTCGTATTTTTCGCACTCTTCTAGCTTTTGGAGCGTAAATTCGGAGAGCAAAATTTGCGCACCATAGCTTTTGCAAAGCCCCTCGATTCTTGAGGCGAGATTGACCGCATCGCCGATACACGTGTAGTCTGAGCGACCCAGCGAGCCCATCTCGCCCACGACGCAAAGTCCGCTATTTAGCCCGATTCCGATACGAATACTCGGACGATTCTCGCCTTTAAATTGATCATTAAGCGGGGCGAGCGAAAGGATCTGTTCAATGGCTGCGCTTAGAGCCTTATCTGCGTGTTTTGGAACACTTTTTGGAGCATTCCAGTATGCCATGATCGCATCGCCAATGAATTTATCAATCGTGCCGTGATGGCGCGCGATGATTTCAACCATGGGTGTCATGTAGTCATTGAGTAGGGCGATGAGATCCCGTGCGGAGTGGAGTTTTTCAGATATTGATGTGAAGTCGCGCACGTCGCTAAAAAAGACGGTAATTTCTGTCTCTTTACCTTCAAGAGCGAGGTTTTGCGAATTTGCGATGAGCTCATCGACGACATCGGGTGAGACTTTGCGAGCGAATTTTGCCTTGATGAGCTCTTTTTGGCGCGATTCGAAGAAGTAATTAATGAGAATTCCACCAAAAAACAGTGTCGTGAGCGATACTAGCGGTGTGAATGTATGCACAATAACCCCGTGTGAAAACATCAAATAGTAGTGCGCAAAGAGTAGAGCCCCCACAAGAGACAACATAAGAATCGAGCTTAAAAGGACGCTTGAGACGAATAAAACCGCACCTCCAATAAGCGGGAGGATAAGAAGTGTCAAGAGATCCACTCCCGTGCTCCAAACTCCTCGCGCGATGAAGTTTTGCGTTAGCATGTTATCAAGCGCATTTGCATGCACTTCCACGCCCGGGTAAGCACTCTCAAATGGAGTGCTCCGCAGATCCAAAAGCCCTGTAGAAGAAGTGCCAAAAAGCATCATTTTGCCCTCAACCAGTGAGGAATCGAAGCGGTTTTCATAAACATCTAAAGCCGAAATATAGGGATAGTTTTTTGCGCCCCCGCGGTAATTTACCCAAAGTCGCCCCGAAGTATCGGTGGGAATCACAAGCTCGCCCACAGTGATTGCGAAGACTCCGTTATGGTCGTATTCCACTTCGATGCGTCCGCTCCCTAAAGCCAAGCGGATCATCTCTAGCGAAAGTGCGGGGTAGAGCACACCATCGTATTCCATGACAAGGGGCACGCTACGCACGACGCCATCGCGGTCGGGAATCGTATTGAAATAGCCACTTGAGTAAGCGCTCTGCTGCAATAAAGGTGTATTTAAGATTGTGCGGTAGGGTTTAGGCAGGTAGGAATCCGCAGGTTTGTTGCGCTCGATGATGAGAGCGTTGGTCGGTGGGGCGCGGTGGGGCGCGATCCCATCATCGTGCATAGCAAAGACATACCCCGCGACTAGAGGCGAATTTGCAAAGCTGTGTGCAAGTGCTTCATCGTAATTAGGCACATCTTGTTTCTTGATTCCTAGCGAGTTAAGAACGCGATGTGGGGAGCTTGAATCCTCTTCGGCAAAAACGATATCAAGCCCTACGATTCCCACGCCTGCACGGGTTAGGTTGTCTAGGATTCTTGCGACCTTATCGCGACTCCAGGGCCACTGCCCTAGGGCTTCTAGGCTACGCTCATCGATGTCTAAAATTGCAATCGCCTCGTGTGCTTTTTGCTCGCCCCGCCACAAAAACATCGCGTCTTTGAGCTTATACTCAAGCTGTGATAGGAATGCTGAGGGGGTGAAGTAGAGCAGTGCTTCAAAAAGAAAAGTCGCCAAAATAAGTGCGAGGAGCAGGAGTGATTTAGGGCGGATTTTCATGGACGATTCCTCGATACTTGGAGTAGATGATTTCGTCTATTATGACTTAAATTCAGGTAAAATTCATAACAATTTTTTTAGGTTGCGTTAGGAGATTGAAATGATAAGGGGAATCAGACTTCTTGGTAGTGCGGGCGGGCGTGATGAGACGAGTGGGACGACATGTATCGAGGTAACGCCCAGCACAGCGATTGATGCGGGGAATCTGCTCAAAGGCTTCAAAGGGAGCGACCCCACGCTTGAGCGTATTTTTCTCACCCATGCACACCTAGATCATGTGCTTGAGATTCCTTTTTGGCTTGATTATTACTATACGAAGATGAAGCGTCCTTTGCGCGTTTATGGCACAAAAGAGACGATAGAGATTGTGAGTAGTCAGCTTTTTAATGGCGGCTTGTGGCCTGATTTTCGCAAGATTACGTTGCCCAGATCAAATGAATGCGCGCTACTCTTTGAAGAGCTTAAAATCGGGGAACGTTTCGAGCTTGAGGGGGGAGTCAGCCTTGAGGTAGTGCCAAGCGACCATACCAAGGGCTCGGTGGGGTATCTGATTTCCCGTGCGGAGGATTGTATCTATTTTACCTCTGATACGTATGATTTTAAGGAGATGTGGGAGCTCATCGATTCCCGTAAGGAGATCTCTCAAGTGCTTATTGATGTCTCCTTTCCTTCAGATTTTGCTGCGCTCGCCAAAAGTAGCCATCATCTCACGCCCAAGCTTCTCCTAGAAGCGCGGAATCGCCTCAAACGACAGGATGTGCTTTTTCATCTTTACCATCTTAAGCCTGCTTTTAGAGAGGATATTATCCATGAAGCACATGAAATCGGATTGCTTCGCTCCAAAGAGCGTATCTGTGGCGCGGGAGCATTTTTGCCTTTTGATGTGGGTGAGCTTGCTTTGGGGGTTAAGGAAGAGCCGAGCAAAGAGGAGATTTTAGGGATTATTTTCGAGCATGTCGGGAAAATCGTCCAAGAGCGCAATTTAGAGCATTTGCTCATGCTAATGGCGGATATGGCGCGGCAGATTGTCCTAGCGGATCGCTGCACGATTTGGGTTGTTGATCAAGAAAAAAATGAGCTATGGACAAAAGTGGCACATGGGATTGATATCGTGAGAATCCCGCTAGGAAGTGGGATTGCAGGATCTGTGGCATGCAGTGGTGAGACACTGATTGTCAATGATCCCTATAGCGATTCCCGCTTTAATAAAGAGGTGGATAAGCAGACGGGCTATCGCACACATTCGATTGTTGCTCTGCCGATTCTTAGTAGCGAAGGGGATATTATCGGCGTGTATCAGGTCATCAATAAAACGACCCTTTCGCAAGCCTTTAGCCGTGAAGATGCGCGCTATCTTACACTCGCGGCGACCTATACGGGTAGCGCGTTGGAATCGGCTATGCTCTACGCAGAGATTGAAGAGACACAAAAAGAGATCATCTACACGATGGCAGAAATTGGGGAATCGCGCTCCAAAGAGACGGGGTATCATGTGAAGCGCGTGGCGGAATATTCAAAAATTTTGGCCTTAGGGATTGGCCTTGGCGAAATGGAAGCAGAGCTTATCAAAATCGCTTCGCCTATGCATGACATTGGCAAAGTGGCGATTCCCGATTCGATTTTGAATAAGCCTGGCAAGCTAACACCCGAAGAATTTGAAGTGATGAAAAAACACACGCAAATTGGCTATGAGACGCTAAAGCATTCAAATCGTCGGATTCTTAAAGCTGCGGCGACTATTGCGCATGAGCACCACGAAAAATGGAATGGCATGGGCTATCCTAGCGGAAAAAAGGGCGAAGAGATCCATATCTATGGGAGAATCGTTGCACTCGCCGATGTGTTTGACGCACTTGGAAGTGACCGCTGTTACAAAAAAGCGTGGGATTTGGAGAAGATCTATGAGCTGTTGCACAACGAGCGAGGGGAGCACTTTGATCCCAAGGTGATTGATGCTTTTTTTGCGAATCTTGACAGGATTTTGGCTGTTAGAGACCGCTATAAGGATGTGCTCTAAAAAGGGGCGCAAAAAAGAGGGGGAAGTGTGCGTAAAAATGCGCGCCTTCCCGCAAATCCTGCATTAGTCTGCTTAAACCTACGCAGGGGGATTTGCGCTCGTGCTGTTAAAAGCATGCCATCCGCTCTATTTAATCCCAAGCTCCTTAGCGAGGAATCTCCCCGTGTAGCTTCCGCGCGATTCCCAGCGTTTTGCCACCTCTTCAGGTGTGCCACTATCGACGATTTTCCCGCCTTTGCTCCCACCTTCAGGTCCGATATCGATGATGTAGTCGGCATTTTTAATCATATCAAGATTATGCTCGATGACAATGACGCTATTGCCCAGCTCGGTGAGATGGTGCAATACCTTTGTTAGGCGATTCACATCATCAAAATGCAACCCCGTCGTCGGCTCATCAAGCACATAGAGCGTCTGTCCCGTATCCTTGCGTCCAAGCTCCTTTGCGAGCTTAATCCGCTGCGCTTCACCCCCGCTTAGCGTGATAGCATTTTGCCCCAAGGTGATGTAGCCAAGCCCCACATCATGCAGTGTTTGGAGCTTTTGAGCGATTTTGGGAATTGTGCTAAAAAACTCAAGCGCCTCCTCCACACTCATATTCAGCACATCGGCGATATTTTTACCCTTGTAGGTTACCTCGAGCGTTTGGGCGTTGTAGCGGCTTCCATGGCAGCTATCGCATTTGACCATGATGTCAGGCAAAAAGTGCATTTCAATCTTAATCTCGCCCTCGCCCTGACACTTCTCGCACCGCCCACCTTTGACATTGAAGCTAAATCGCCCTACGGAATAGCCACGAATCTGCGCCTCTTTGGTCTCAGAAAAGAGCGAGCGGATCTCATCCATCACACCCGTGTAAGTCGCCGGATTGCTTCGTGGAGTGCGTCCGATGGGGCTTTGGTCAAGGTAGATGACCTTATCAAGTCGCTCGATTCCCGTAATCTCCACCCCATCGACCTTTTTTATCTTGCGCGCGTTGTTTAAAATCTCTTGTGCCACAGGCAGGAGCGTTTGCAAGATGAGCGAGCTTTTGCCGCTCCCGCTTACGCCGGTAATGCAAACAAAATTTGCCAGCGGAATGCGCACGCTCAGATTTTTGATGTTGTTGATGGTTACGTTCTTAATCGTGAGCCAGTGCTCTTGATTCCTGCGATAAAAATATTCGATTTTACGCTTGCCATTAAGGTATTGCGCCGTGAGAGAATCGCTTTTTTTAAGCGCGTCCAGATTCCCCGCAAAGACCACTTCCCCGCCAAATTTCCCTGCCTTTGGACCAATATCCACGACAAAATCCGCATGCGTAATCGTCTCTTTGTCATGCTCCACGACGATGACGCTGTTGCCTTTTTCCTGCAGACTGCGGAGCGTCTTAATAAGCTTAAGCGTATCGCGCTCATGTAGCCCGATACTGGGCTCATCAAGCACATACATCACGCCCGTGAGCCCGCTCCCAATTTGGCTTGCGATACGAATCCTCTGCGATTCCCCGCCGCTGATGGTGCGCGCGTCGCGCCCGAGCGTGAGATAGCCCAACCCCACATCATAAAGGAAATAGAGACGCTCTTTAATCTCCTTTAAAATCGGCTCGGCGATCATGCTTTTTTGCTTGCTTAAATATTTGAAATTATCCGTATTATTAAAAAATTTATAGCATTCTTCAATGGGCAAATCAAGTAGCTCACTAATTCTCATATTTGCCACTTTAACTGCAAGCGATTGAGGGCTGAGACGATGTCCGTGGCAACTATCGCATATTTTTTCACTCATGTAATCATTTAACTCTTTATCATCTTTAAACATATCATAAGCAATCTGAATGACCCCCTGCCACGGACGCACGAGCTTAGAGCTGCGCCATGTGAAGCTCACTTCACTTGCGCTCCCGTGTAGAATCTGCTTTTGCTGATACTCATCAAGCTCCTCAAAGCTCACATTCGGGTCGATTCCCTCATTTTTGCAAAAGGCATGAAATAGATCGTTGTAATAGCCTCGATTGTAGCCGTAGATGACCTTGATTCCGCCCTTGTTTAGCGGTAAATGCGGATTAATGACCTTTTTTATGTCGATACTATAGCGGATTCCCAGCCCATCGCACTCGCTACACGCGCCCTTTGGGGAGTTAAAAGAGAAGCTCAGTGGCTCAAGCGGCTCAAAGCTCACCTTGCAGTCAAAGCACGCCAAATGCTCGCTGTAATGGATAAGCCTGCTCGCCTCTTCACCCGCACCGCCAAGAATCTCAATCTCCACTTCGCCATAAGATTCCTTGAGGGCTTTCTCCACATCTTGCGCGATTCGCTCCTTGTTGGCGTCATTTATGATGACGCGATCGATGATGACTTTAATCGTGTGTTTTTTGGTTTTAGCAAGCGTAATCTCCTCATCAAGCCGCACCATCACGCCATCAATTTGCGCTCGCACATAGCCTTTAGCGCGGAGCGATTCGATTTTGTCGCTAAAGCTTCCCTTTTTCTCCTTAATAATGGGCGCAAGAATGATGATTTTAGATTCCTGTGGAAGCGAGAGCACCTGCTCAATAATGTCGCTCGCGCTCATCTGCGAGATTGGTTTGCCACAAATATGACAGTGCTGATTCCCCACGCGGGCGTAGAGTAGGCGCATGTAGTCATAAATCTCCGTAATCGTCCCCACAGTTGAGCGCGGATTCTTGCTTGTGGTCTTTTGATCAATGGCAATCGCGGGCGTGAGTCCTTCGATTTTATCGACATTTGGCTTACCCACACGGTCTAAAAATTGCCGTGCATAAGAGCTTAGCGACTCGATATATCGCCGCTGTCCTTCCGCATAGAGCGTATCAAAGGCGAGCGTGCTTTTGCCACTCCCGCTAAGCCCCGTGAAGACGACGAGCCGATTCTTGGGAATCTCAAGATTAATATTTTTTAGATTATTCTCTTTTGCGCCGATGATGGAGATGTGATCAATCAAGGTCTAGCCCCCTTTTTAAGGATAAAGGGCTGATTATACCACTTTACCCTTACAAAAACACGAACACGGGCGCGATTCTTGGGGCGGGCTAGATTCCCAGAATCTTCCTTGCCATGACGATAAGCACGATGATATACATTGCTAAAAGCGCGTATTTATGGCGTTTTGCGTCGATTCTCTGAAGCAGGGCGATTCCTAATTGCACGCCGATGATTGAGGAGATTCCCACGATAAATCCGTGCTTATAATCGACATAGCCGTGGTATGCGAGGCTCAAAAATCCCGAAAATGAGGAGAAAATTACAAAAAATAGCGCGATTGGAATCACGCGTTTGGAGCTATATCCGAGATAGTAGCCAAGAAGTGGCGCAAGAAGCATGCCTCCGCCGATTCCTAGCGAAATGGCAAAAATCCCCACAAATGCGCCAAGAAGCACCAAAATGGCGCGGTTAGGGACTTTGAGCACACCCTCGCTTTGAGTGCTTTTATTGCGCGCGAAGCGATAAATGGAGAAAATCACAAGGAAGAAAAAGGTAATTTCAAGGACTTTTGAGGGGATATTCGCGACGAGGAATCCGCTGAAAATCGCCCCCATGAAGCCGCCGATTCCCACATAGAGCCCGTCATTAAAATCAAGATTGCGCTTTTTGAAGTTAAGATAAGAGCCCGCAAGCGAGGAGAAGATCATCTGCATGATGGAGATCCCCACAGCGGTCTTGATGTCATGCCCCAGGAGCATCATCATCGGCACGATGAACGTCCCGCCGCCAATACCAAAAAAGCCCGCGAGAATCCCAGCAAAGAGCCCAAGTAACAGTAGGAGGACATATTCCATTCGTAGCTCCGAAGAGATTTTATTCTTTGGTATCTTCTTCTATTACTATGTCATATAGAGATAAGAGGTGCAAGTGGAAAAGGAGGATGGAATTTTGTTCTTCTTCCGATATTATTGACGTTATGGGGGTGTCGTGGGGATAATAATACTGCTTTACCTCACGCCCGTCTCTATAATGAATAGTAACTTCTGTCAACTTATCTGCTTTGAATAGTGCTATGTGCTCTTTATATGCGGGTTCTATCTCTTTGGGACAACTCCTGACAAATCGACCCTCTAGTCCACCATTGATATACTGTCCCTCTATCTTGCATTCATTCGAACAAGTGCCGATGAGCCTCTCCGGCTTGCCATCAGTGGTGTATTGGATTTTGGCTGTGCAATCTCTCTCTCGATCTTGGATAAGAATTGGCTTATCTTCCTTGTAAGTGATTATGCTGGTTATTCTCTCGTCATAGCCATAGTCCGTGATAAAATCACCTTCTCGCTTGCTATCTACATATTGTCCTCTTGTTCTGCTACCGCCCGTTGCTTGACCTATTTTCAACCAGGAATAATATTTACCATTTAGCTTACCTTCTTTATAGGTTCTTATTACTCCGTATTCCAGCCAACCATCATGGATAACCCTGTCTTTATCCGCAATACGATCGCTATCCTCTGAATGTTCTCCATCAATTAAATGTTCTCCGTCGTAAAGTTTTCCCAGCTTAAAGAGTCCCTCAAGCGTTTCCATGCGAGATTCGCTCTTGGTAACAGTCACTCCTTTTTCGTATTCATGGGGCTCTTTCCACTTTTTCTCGCACGTGATGATGAGCTTTCCCTGTCCATTATGGCAGTCTCCTTTGCATTTTCGCTCGCAAGAATCCCCTTCCCCGTAAGAGATACCAAATAGCACCATGCCTATGAGTAAAAGTCTAATCATCCAACTCTCCTAGCGTGTTTCGTTGCGCACGATTATATAGTCATTTTCTTAAGCCATCCCTTGGAACATTCTTTGCTTTTTTGTTGTCCAGCTGATAAAATGATGAGCCAAAAATTAAGAAAGGGATAGAGCGAGAGTGGGGCGAGCAGAATGAAAGTCGAGCTGTTTGAGAAATACATTCAGATTACCATTGAGCGTCATTCGGAATTCCTGAAGCGTGCGCTTACCTTTGCTACTCGGCATTTCTCGCAAAGCTACCAGCTCTCTAGCTCGATTCTTATCTTAGATGATGGTGAGCGTTTGAAAAAAGATTATTTCCTCAACTGGGCATATCATGTCGGTATGCACAGGGAATCGCGCGAAGATAGTGTCCCTTTTGATTTGCTTTTGCAAAGTAGCTACATGCCTATTCGGATTAAAATCATCGATGAGAGCGGAGTTTTGGAGCATATCAAGGTAGCGATGCGCTTTATCAAAGCAGAGCGGATCGCCCTCACGCTTGATCGCCCCTCACGCGTTGCGCGTCGCTATTTGATGTCGCTATTTGATGGTTATGTGCTCGGATACAGTGCGCAGGAGATCTACCTTGATAGCACGCTTGATCGTTTTTGGGAGAAGCTCATGGGGGTTTTGCGACAGAGGGTAATCCACAATATCGTGCTAGATTTTGATTATGATTCCTTTAAAGCGCACCATCAATTCGCCGCTTTTGAATCACTAGAGGAATCGCTCTATCTCACCAAGGAGGAACGGGAATTACGGCAAGGGCTTAAAGTGCTCTCGTGCAATATTCACGATGATTGGAGCGTGATTAAGAATCGCTACTTGGAGCTTGTGCGCGAATATCATCCCGATAATGTCTATGGACAGGATCCCGAGGTCGTAGAGGGATATACCGAGCGTTTTCGAGGAATCCAAGAGGCATATGAGAAGGTAAAGGCGGGACTGCACCGAAGCTCTAATATATAAGCTTAGTTCTAAGGAGAGGACGAAATGAAAGAAAATGGGATTATGGATATGATCGGGGGAGAGAAGCGTGGCTCAAATGTGCTTCTCTATGCACTGCTTTTTATTTTATTGCTTTTGGCTGCGCTTGGAGGTGTGTATTATTGTCTATTCTACATGCAGGAGTCAAATCACTCCTCCATGGGCTCGCTAAAAAGCGCGCAAACATCCATAACTGTAACTGATAGCGTCTCATCTCAGGAGATTAAGCGTCTGAAAAATGAGCTCGAGCAGCGTCAGCAACAAATCGATCGGCTCATAGAGACTCGTATGGCTACGGATATGAGCGCGAAACTCTCCTATACAATTCATCCCAAAGAGAAAATTATCACTGAGTGTCACACGATGGATGTGGGGAAGTGGGCGATTCCTGAAAATTGTGCAATATCAGTTGCAGCAAACGTCCATAAAGAGCTAGAAGAAGATAAGCGTGTAGTGGTGTTTGAGGTGCAGGGGATTGTCGATTCTACGCCCTATAAAGGACTGAGCCCTGAGCTCAAGCAGGAGGGGCTGGCGAGCTTCAGGGCACGCGAGGCGATTAGGGCGATTGCCTTGAAGCTTCCTGATGCGGTTGCGTTTGAAGGACCAAGTTCGCAGGAGAAATCCCGTCGCGGCTATCGCATCAAAGCCTATTACGTCGAATAACCTTTGCTGCATGCTTAGCAAACTCGAGTGTGTAGGAATTATCCTCCGTCCCTCATCGCCGATTCTTAAGGAATTTTTCCTTCGCGTGCGCACACTCTTTGAAGATGAAGGAATCAGCGTCATGCTCGACAATGTGAGTGCGGGCATGATCGGGGTGCATGGGAGCGATTTTCAGCGACTTTGCGCGGAATCGGACATGCTCATCTCTATCGGCGGAGATGGGACACTTATTTCGGTGGCGCGACGGAGTTATGGATATGGCAAGCCGATTCTGGGGATTAATATGGGGCGACTTGGATTCCTCACCGATGTGCAGCAAGATGAGGTTGAGGGGTTTATTAAGGGGCTAAAAAAGGGAGAATATCGCCTCGAGTCGCGCCTAATGCTTGAGGGCGAATTGCTATTAAAAAATGGGGCGCAGAAGTTTTACGCGCTCAATGAAATTATCCTCACGCGTCGTCCCACTTCGGGCATGATTCGCATTCAAGCCTCCATTAATGGCGCGCCTTTTAATACCTATTTTGGCGATGGATTGATTATTGCCACGCCTACGGGCTCGACGGCGTATAATATCAGTGCAGGCGGACCTGTGGTCTATCCCTATTCGCAAAACCTCATTCTCACGCCCATTTGCGCGCATTCACTCACACAGCGACCTCTGATTTTGCCCAGCGAGTTTAAGATTGAGCTTAGGCTTTTAGAGGGGGGGTATGCAAATCTCGTTGCTGATGGGCAGGAGGTGCTGGAATTTACGCACAATGAGTGCCTAAAAATCTCCACAGCTCCGATTCCTGCGGTGTTAATTCAGCGTAAAGAGCATGATTATTTTGATGTTTTGCGCAAAAAATTTAATTGGGGGAATGGGTGATTGCGCGACTTTTGATACGGGAATCGCCCGCTTTTAGGGAGGAAAATTTAGAATTTGACGCGGGGTTTAATATCTTTAGTGGGGCGAGCGGAGCGGGGAAGTCGCTCCTTATGGAGTCGATTCTCGCACTTTTTGGAATTAAAGAGAGTAATGCGGGACTCATCGAGGCGACCTTAAAGCTTCCTTATTCGTTGCAACCGTGGGGAATCGACGCGGAAGCGGGCGAAGAGGCGGTGTTTTTGGTGACCAAAAAGGATAAGGTGCGCTATTTTATCAACAATCAAAATGTCCCTAAAAAGCGTATGCGTGAGATTACACAAGGGTTTGTGAAGCATGTCAGCCCCAAAAATGCGTCCGAGCTTGAGAATAAGAGCCTACTAGCACTGCTAGATTCCTGCGTGAGCGCAAATGAGCCTGAGTTTGCGGGAATCATGCAGGAATATGGCGAGCTTTTTGCGCAATATACGCGCGCTCAGAGCGAGTTTGAGGAGCTTTGCAAGGAGGAGAGTCGCATTGAGGAGCTCAAGGATTTTGCGCGTTTTGAGATTGAGAGAATTAGCGCAATCAACCCCAAAAAGGGCGAATACGAGGAGCTGATGAACCTCAAAAAGAGCCTCTCTAAAAGAGAGAAAATCAAAGAGCTCATGGGCAGAGTGGAGCGATTCTTGGAAGGGGAGCGCGCGGTTTTGAGCTTTTTGGAGCTCACTTCGCGCGAGAGTGCGCTCTTTAGCGAGGCGATGAGTGAGCTTGCGCTTGCGTTTGAGGAGGAGAATTCACGGCTTTTGGAGCTTGAGGATATGGACATTGAGCGGCTTTTAGAGCGGCTGGAGCGACTTTCAGAGCTCAAACGTCGCTATGGGGGCGAGGAGGAGGCGCTCGAATATCTCACTAAAAAGCGTAAAGAGCTCGCAGAATACGAGAATATCCATCTCTCCATCGAGACGCTTCGCAAGGAGTGTGAGCGGCTTTTGCGCTCATTAGAGGAGTTCGCAGGGCGTATTCATAGCTATCGAGCGCGGGCGATTCCTGTGCTTATGAGTGCGCTAAATGCGAAGCTCTCGGAGCTGTTGCTCAAGAATGCCTCTTTAGTTTTGCGCGCGATTCCCTTGGGGGAGCTGGGGAGCGATGAGGTGGAGCTAAAGCTTGGAGATGCGCTCAAAGAGAGTGTGAGCTCGGGGGAGTTTAATCGCCTTCGTTTGGCATTTTTGGAGCTTGAGGCGAGCTACTCGGAGCGACTTGGGATTTTGATCCTTGATGAGATTGATGCAAACTTGAGTGGTGAGGAATCAGAGGGCGTAGCCAAGGCACTTAAGGAGCTCTCGCGCTCTTATCAGGTGCTTGCAATTTCACATCAGCCACACATGCCCTCCTATGCACATCGGCATTTTTTAGTTAAAAAAGAGCTTGAGGGCAGCGTCATTAGAGAGCTTGATCGTGAGGGGCGTATGCATGAGATCGCGCGTATGGTGAGCGGGAGCGAGGTGACCAAAGAGGCGCTGGAATTTGCCAAAAAGCGTTTGGAGGGGTAGTGTATGAAGCTGGCACTGCTTTTGAGGGTGGCGGAACTGCTAAAAGAGCATAAGTTGCTGGTGAATCTAAAGCGAATCGGCGATAATCTCTTTAAGCTTGAGTGCGATTCCGTCATTTATTATGTCGATTTGACGCGTGCGCATTCGACGATATTTACCGCACCTGCACCGATTTTAGGGACGAAGCACTATCAAGCCCCTTTTGATTTGTGGCTAAAAAGAGCGACTTCGCGAGCGGAGATTTTGGGCGTGGAGGTAGAAGATGGGAATCGGATACTGCGGCTAAAGCTCCTTAGTCGCGGGAGCTACAAGGCACTTTGCACCACCTTGCAGTTTGAATTTACCGGGCGCAATACCAATGCGATTTTGCTTGATGAAAATGGGATCATCCTTGATGCGTTGCGACACATCAGCGACAATCGCTCCTTTAGAGAGGTGCGGATTGGTAATCCCCTCGCACCGCTTCCACCCCTCAAAGAGCCTCTGCGCGAGAAGCCCCTGTGTGCGGGACTTTCGGTGCAGGAGCTTTTGGAGCTAGAGTATCAGAGGCGGCTAGAGCGTGAGCTAGATGAGAGGAAGCGTTTTGCAATACAATCTTTAGAGAAGCGACTGGGGAAGATTTTTGCGTTACTTGCTAACTTGGGTGATGAAAGCGAGCTTTTGGAGGAATCGGCGCGCCACAAGGAGAATGCGACGCTTCTACTTGCTTCGCTCTACAAGCTTACACACTTTGCGCTAGAAGTGGAGCTAGAGAGCGAGAGTGGGCGCAGGGTAGTGGCGATTCCTGCGCGCTCAAGGAGCTTTAGTGAGGCGGCTCAGATACTTTTTGAGAGTGCGAAGCGACTTGCGCAAAAGGCGAAGAATCTGCACATTGAGCGTGAGTTTTTGGAAGGGAAAGCAGCTTTTTATCATCGGCAAATTACGCTAATTAGCGAGTGTAAGAGCCTTGAAGATATAGAAATACTCGCGCCAAAAAGACGCAATAGCACGAAAAATGAGGGTAAAAAAGAGGAGTTTGAGAGCTTTTTTATCGAGGGAATCAAGGTCTCTTTTGGCAAGAATCAGCGCGAAAATGTGAAGCTTTTGCAGAGTGCGCGCGCTGAAGATATGTGGCTACATGTGCGTGAGATCCCCTCTTCGCACATGATTATTCATTCAGGCAAGGGGAAAATCCCTAGGAGCGTGATTGAGAAAGCTTCGGGGATTTTGGTGGGATTTTTGGAGACTCTAGCGGGGAGTTATTTGGTCGATTTTACCAAAAGGAAGTTTGTTAAAATCACGGAAGGAGCACAGGTCGTCTATGCCAAACACGAGACGATCACGGTGAAAAAGGAGTGAGTCATGGCGGTTTCTCCACTAGGTAACATCACATACATCAATCAAAATATGCAGAGCTCATCTATCCAGCATGCCAACGCGCAGCAGCGCATGGATTTTCAAGCCTTAGTCAATCTGCAAGAGATGGACGAAAAGCAGCAGGAGATCGAGGCGGTGCGACCTACCGAAGAGACGGACGCGCTCAATGAGGATCGGGAAAAGGAAAAAGAGGAATTTCACAGTCTAGAGCAAGAAGAGAAAGAGCAAAAAGAGGCACACGAAGAGGATGGAGCGAGAAGCTCGCTGCATATTTTGGATATAAAGGCGTGAAATATTAAATTCTATACAGCTTAAATATCTCATACTCCGTTTAAACTCCATAAAAGTAAAACTCAAAGTACAGTGCTAATTCAGTTTTGGTCGATTTTGTGTGATTTTTGTGATGATGGCACGTAGGGTTTTGGTAGGCGGGGGTGCTTCTGTGTTTGTTTGGGGCGGCTACTTTGACTTACGATGGTTGCTTCTGTATTTGCGGGATTTTCTAGTGAAATATTGATGTAGCCCTCGCGAAAAATGGCTTTCCATGCGGATAAGCGTGCCCGTGGTAACTATTTTTGTATGCATTTGAGACGCGCCCGCGCTTTTTTGAGGGCTTCATCTTTGTTGCGCGCAAAGTCGTGCACCTGTAATATCGGCGTGCCGTGTTCAAATTTCGCGATGCGGCTTTTGTGTATTAACTTGTAACTACTGTAAAAATGCCTTAATATATAGGAGATTCGAGGTGCTTGATGTGGTGAATGCTTCCGTATATGGGCATGAAAATGAAGTTTTTAGACAAGGAATCAAGAAGTTCCCCCCCCCCCTTTTTTTTTAAAACCTCTTCCTCTTCACCTCTTCCACAATCTCACTAGCTACCCGAGAAACTTCACTGGCGATATGATCCGTCTGATCCGCCACACCGGCATTTTGCTGTGTAACCGTATCAAGCTGAGAAATCGCTTCGTTAATCTGTCCGATTCCTGTGGCTTGCTCTTTAATGGACTCACCCATTTCATTGATACTTTGCACGAGCACGTTGGTGTTCGCTTCGATTTCACCGAGGCTCTTTTGTGTCCGCTCGGCAAGTTTCCGCACTTCATCAGCCACGACGGCGAATCCTCGTCCATGCTCTCCAGCCCTTGCGGCTTCAATCGCAGCGTTGAGTGCAAGCAAATTCGTCTGATCGGCGATGTCTCGAATAATCCCGATGACGCTCTTAATCTCTTCACTTTGGCGAATCACATCGCCCGTTCGCTCGCTTACATTATGCATAGAGCTACTCATCTGCTCGATGGCTGCGGCAGATTCCTCAAGACTTGCAGCCTGTTCATTCGCGCCTTTAGAGAGGGTCTGCATAGATTCCTTGAGGGTGCTGGCTTTTTCCTGCATAAAGAGGCTTGAATTGAGCGAGGCTTGGAGCATGCTCTGGATATTTTCCCCCAGTGCATTCACGCCATGAGCGATGACTCCGCAGCGATCTTGTTCGATTCGCACGGTAAAATCTTGCGCTTTATAGGCGTCCAAAATATTTAAAATATCTTTGCTGTCTTTTGCGATTACTTCCTCAAGCGTCTTTTGAAGCTCTGTTAGTCCGCATTTGAGCTCTTTTAGCGTGGGATTTGCGACCTCTTCCTGTATGTTTGCCGTGAAATTCCCGCCTTTGACTTCCGCTACGAAGTGATTGACCGCTTTAATGAAGCTATTGCCCTCTTTGATGAAGAATTCCGTCTTTTTGATATTCTCATTGATGAGCGCGGCGATATTGCCGAATTCATCGCGAGAATTGATGGGAATCGTGTGCGCCTCTTCGCTCTCATAATTGACAAAGGCAAAGAAAGAGAGGAGCGAGGTTTGGATCTTTTTAAGCGGACGCAGAGCTAAACGTATAAGCGTAAAAAGTATGACAAGGGTAAAAATCCCAAAGATTGTGATAATAAGGAGTTGCTTGCTGAGGATGGTATCTAGGATTTGCATAATTTCTGAAGCGGAATTCGAGACACAGAGCACAAACTTACTCATCTCATCGTAGGTGCATAGCCCTATCCGATCATTATCCCTAATCTTAAATCGGAGTATCTCGCTGAACCCCTCGCTACCCTCTTTTGCGGAGCGATAAATGCTCGTGGCGAGCTCTTTGATCTTTGGATCTTCAGACATGATGAGCTCTTTTATAGGATGGACGATGAAGCGACGCTGGGAATCGATAATAAAAAGTGTCGTGGTTTTGCTAAGCTTCGCTTCAGATACATCCTTTTGCAGTTCATGAAGCGGAACATCCGCACCGATAACCCCTAGGAGGTTGCTCGCTTTATAGATGGGTGAAAAAGCTGTGATAACGAGCTGATGAGATACAACATCCTCATAAGGCTCGCTGATTCCCGCTTTACCGAGCTCTTTGGCACTTTTATACCAGCTTCTTTCGCGAGCGTCAATATTCAGTGCTTGCACAAGAGATGATTTGCGATCCATGAATTGGAACTGACCATTGCGCTCGATTCCCGCAAATATTGCGTTGAAAGAGGTAGCAGGGAATGTCTCTTGGAGAGTCGGATTAATATTCTCGGGAGTGAAGTGCGATTCCTCTTCAAGTAGCTTTTTGATACGCTCCATAGTATCGACCCGTGAGGTAAAATATTCGCGGATTAGCAGGCTAAAGCCCTTTAATGTTTCTCGCTTGCTGTCATGGAGCAGCCCAAAAATACCAGCTTTAGTTGTGCTAGAGCTGCTAAAGGCTAGGATTCCTAGTCCAATTACCAACACAACGGCAATTACAAGGGATATTTTATTGGCTAAGGAGTTCATCATGGACGACTCCTTAATGATGGAAATAGCGGTATGCGGGGGTGTAGAGACGACCTATCGTGTGCAGAAGTCGTGCGCTCCAAAAGTGTTCTCTCTCTCTCTCTCTCTCTCTCTCTCTCTCTCTCTCTCTCTCTCTCGTAACCATACAGGTCTCCTCCTTGAGTTAGATAATAGGAACATTATAGGGAGGGAAAATAAAATACAAATAAAATAATGCGTCTTATTTTATAGTTAAACGCATAATGCATGATTTTGGATATCGATGGGGAGATAGAGGTTTTCGCGCTCAAGATAGTTGTTAGGATTCCCTATTTTGTGTATAATCTCCCCTCTTGTTTGTTGAGATTCCTCAATTTGCGCGAAGGCTTGGAATGGCAAAAAGTATGGCGAAAAGTAAAGAAAAGACGCTTGCTCAGAGGGCTTTGCCTTTTTTAAAGGCGATTTCTGAGTCTAAGGATCTGACGGTTGTTGCGTTTATTATTGCGATCCTTGCCATCATCATCGTCCCGCTCCCTAGCGCGCTACTGGACTTCTTTTTGACAATCTCCATCGCGACGTCCGTGCTCATTATTCTAATCTCACTTTATATCGGCAAACCGACGGATTTCACGGCATTTCCGACGCTTTTATTGATTGTTACGCTCTTTCGCCTCGCGCTGAATGTCTCGACCACGCGCATGATTTTAAGCGAAGGGCACAACGGACCAGATGCCGTGAGCGACATTATTAGCTCCTTTGGGAACTTTGTCGTGGGTGGGAATTACGTGATTGGGATCATCGTCTTTTTAATTCTTGTTATTATCAATTTTATGGTCGTTACCAACGGCTCTACGCGCGTCGCAGAGGTCGCTGCGAGATTTACTCTTGATGCGATGCCCGGAAAACAGATGGCAATTGATGCGGATATGAATGCGGGACTCATCGATGAGAAAGAAGCCAAAAAGCGTCGCGAAAGTCTAGCGCAAGAGGCGGATTTTTACGGCTCGATGGATGGTGCGAGTAAGTTTGTCAAGGGCGACGCAATCGCAGGAATCATCATCACGCTCATTAATATCATCGGTGGATTCCTTATCGGGGTGTTTCAGCGAGATATGGCGATGGCGGATTCTGCGGCGACTTTCACGATTCTTACGATTGGCGATGGGCTGGTTTCGCAGCTCCCCGCGCTCATCACTTCCACAGCTACGGGTATTATTGTTACGCGCTCAAGCAAAAGCGATGAGAGCGGGAATTTCGCCGAGGGGATCATCACGCAGCTCATGGGGGAATCGAAGATTCTCAGCATTGTCGGGGGAATCTTGCTCATGTTCGCGCTTGTGCCGGGATTGCCGAGCTTTTCGCTTGGTTTTGTGGGATTGCTTTTTGTCGCGATGGCGTATCTTATCAACCGTCAAGATGAGGGCGGGGCGTTTGAGCTTTTGGAGCGTTTCATCAATAAAAAGGCTGGAGAGCCCCTGGCCACTGCCATTCCTAGTAAAAAATCCAAAGCGCAAAAAGACGCGCAAGCTGCGGGAATCGCTCCAGAAGATGCGCAAGCTGCACCTCCGAAGAAATCGCCCGAGGAGATTAAAAAGCAAGAGGAAGAGACCTTGAGCGAGATTCTTAAGGTTGAAATTTTGGAGCTTGATTTGGGCTATCAGCTCATCAGGCTTGCCGATAGCAATCAGGGCGGCGATCTGCTCGAGCGCGTGCGGGGTATGCGGCGCAAGATGGCGGCGGATTATGGATTCCTTATGCCACAGGTGCGGATACGTGATAATCTCCAGCTCCCGCCGAGTGAGTATGAGATTTTGCTAAAAGGTGTGGCGATTGGCTCAGGGAGCGTCATGCCTGATCAATTTTTGGCGATGAATGGCGGGCTTGTGACCGATGAGATTGCTGGGATTCCCACAAAAGAGCCTGCATTTGAGCTAGACGCGCTTTGGATTAATCCGAGCGATAAGGAAGAGGCAATCATGCGGGGCTATACGGTCGTCGATCCTGCGACGGTCATTTCGACGCACATGAGCGAACTGGTCAAAAAGTATGCCGAAGAGCTCATTACGCGTCAAGAGGTGTCCGCGCTCATGGATAAGCTTGCTAAAGATTATCCCGTGATTGTTGAGGACGCGCGTCAGTCCGCGACGACGGGGCTTATTCAGCAGGTGCTAAAGGCTCTTTTACACGAGCGTATTCCTATTAAAGATATGCTCACGATTTTAGAGAGTATCGCCGATATCGCGCCACAAGTGGGCGGGAATATCGATATTATCGTCGAGCATGTGCGCACACGCCTTGCGCGCGTCATCACATCGACATTCAAAAGCGAAGATGGAATGCTAAAGCTCCTCACGCTCTCTGCGCAAACCGAGCAGTATCTGCTTGATAAGATTAAAGAGCAGCAGGGGCATCGGCAGTTTCTTTTGAATGTGAATGAGACTAATGCGCTAATTGAGGGAATCAGTGAAGAGGTCAATAAAATAATCCAGCGGGGAATCGTCCCCGTAACGCTCATTGTCGAGCCTATGTTACGTAAAGCGATCGCGCAGAAGATGGAGCAATTCGGGCTCAATGTCATCGTCCTAAGCCACGCAGAAATCGATACAAGCGCGAAATTTGAAGTGCTTGGCGCAATCACAATTCCTTTCAAGGAGTAATATGCAGGTTTTTCATCTCTCACATATCGATCTAGATGGGTATGCATGCCAGTTTGTTTCGCTGCATTTTTTTAAAAATATCCTTTTTTATAATGCAAATTACGGCAAGGAGGTGGGTGCGAAGCTTGAGGAGATTGCGCGAAATACGCTTCTATCCAAGGAGCATGAGATTCTGTGGCTCATTACGGATCTCAATCTCACACCTGCGGAATGCGCTTTTTTGGAGGAGCGAGCACAGAAGCTTGAGGAGCTCGGTAAGCGCGTGAAAATCATGCTTTTAGATCATCACATTAGCGGTAGTGAGAGCGCGGAGAAGTATCTGTGGTATAAGCTTGATAATGAGCGATGTGCGACGAAAATTACCTTTATGACGCTAAGTGAGGAGTTTCAAAAGGGCGATTTTTGTGGGCTTGATTCCCCTAATGTGCTTGTTGCTTCCAAAGAGATGAGAGAGTTTGTCGAGATGGTCAATGCCATTGATCTATGGCGCGAGGAATCGCCCTATTTTGAGCTTGGCAAGGTCTTTATGCGTATGATTGTCGAGACTAAGGAGCTTAATCGCTATATGTTTGATGTGGAGCACCGCGAGTATAAATTTGGCATGCTTAAAGAGGCGTGGCAATATCTGCTCGATTCCCGCGGGCATATTCGCCTTGATAACGCTATGCACGGTATGAAAAAACGTCTCTTGCACGGTGAAGTGGAGCAAGATACACTCGATAATATCGCTTCGGCGTATCAAGTGGCACTTTTGGGGCAAAAGCGGGAATCCTGCACCATTAATTACCGCGATTACAAGGGATTCCTGAGCTACTCCATGGGGAGCATTTCGGTGCTGGCGAATGAGTTTTTGCGCACCTTTAGCGAGTTTGATTTTTTCATGGATGTAGGGACGCGCGGGCAGGTGAGTTTGCGCGCGAATAATCGCTGCGATGTAAGTGCGATGAGTGCGGAGCTCTTTGGCGGTGGTGGGCATAAAAATGCCGCAGGCGGGAGAATTGAGGGCTTTAAAGAGAGTTTTCTTTACGCCGAGGTAAAGAGTGCTGTTGAAAAAATCATAAAGGAGAAGGTAAAATGAAAAATAATATAGAGATAAAAGATGAATTCATCGATGAAGAGATGGCTTTGGAGCTTTCTGATATGTTGAGTGTGGCTCTGCATTTTGCCGGGGTAAAAGAGGAGTCCATGCAAAAGGCTATGGATGCGTATTTACAAGCTCTTGATGATTTTGATGATGAGGCGGAGTATGGCAGAGAGGCGATGATTTCTATTATTGAAAGTTTGCAAAAAAATAATAAAGAGCTATTCAAGTAGATGAAAAAATGGCGCATTGTTATCCTCTTTAGCGGTGAGGGTAGCAATATGGAATCTATAATAAAAAATCTACACAATAAGAATCATGATGGCATAGAAGTAGAAGTTGTTGCTACGATCAGCAACAATCCAGAGGCGAATGGGATTGCGCGTAGCGAACGTCTGGGGGTTGTTTGCCATGTGATTAATCACAAAGATTTCTCCTCGCGCGAGCTTTTTGATGAGGCATTACTTGAAGTAATCAGACCTTATAAGCCCGATATAGTCGTGCTTGCAGGCTTTATGAGAATCTTAACTCCCCATTTTACGCAGGAATTTTTCGCACTCAATATTCACCCTTCGCTTCTGCCCCTGTTTAAGGGGGCTCATGCCATGCGCGCGAGTTATGATTCCCCTATGAAAGTCGCGGGAGTGAGCGTGCATCGCGTGAGTGCCGAGCTTGATGGAGGTGAGATTATCGCGCAAGAGGCAATCAAGAAGATTGAGGGTGAGAGCTTTGAGTGCTTCAGCGAGCGCGTGCATGCGCTAGAGCACCGATTGTATTCTGAGGCGATTCTTAAAGTGCTACGGGGTTTATCCTTAACCAAAGGCGCATAGCCTAGGAATCCACAGCTTAAGATTGTGGAAGCGGGTATAGCAAATAAATAAGGAAAGCTTGAGCGAATTTTTTGCAAAAGTCCGTAGATGTGGGGAATGCGTGGGCAGTCGCTATCACTTTAAGCACAGAAAATCTTACGCAAAAATTACTATAACCACAAATCATCTCGTTTTTTCTCTTAAGCTAGTAGTATCAAAATCCCGAGCTTAAGAGGGCTTCTTGTGTTTTCTCAAAAAACCTCTTCGCAACACAGGAATCGCGCGACTAGACCTACCTCCCGATGATATGATAATGGACTTTAATGCGTATTTTAGTCGTGCTTTTTGGGCGAGGGTAGTCTTTGTAGGCGATTTTTATGGTCGCAAGGCTATTTTTGTCTAAGATCGTGTATCCTGTGGAGTGAATAAGCCTAAGGTCGCTGATATCGCCATTTGGATGGAGATAAAATTCCAGAGCATTGATCCCCTCTTCTCCGAGCTCGCCAGCGATTTGCGGATATTTTAGGTAGCGTTGCGTGATTTGTCCGATTTGGCGCAAATGTTCTTCAACAAACTCCTGTTCCTGCTCGCTTAAAGTAAAAAACTCATCGCCATAAAGCTCCTTAATATCGCTATTTTCAAAGCGATTGCTTAGGTCGTAGATATTGGGCGTTTGCGCTTCTTTAGGTGGCTTAATATTTTGAAGTGGCACGAGGGCAGGATTCTTGCTATTTTGTGCCCTTTTAGGCATGGTTATTTGGGGGGATTTTGGCTTTTTTTGGGTTTTTATTTTAGGGGTATTGGTCGATTCCCTGTTAGCATTTGGTGGCGGTGCAGGAAGTGTTTGATTGCCCGTGATTTTTGGTGTTTGATGAGGGTGAGAAGGCGTTGTCAAAGTGTCGTTAAGAATCTTTAGATTTTGCAAAGAGGTGCGCTTAGGCGCAGGGTTTTGCTTAGGTTTCTCGCTCCAAAGTGGCAAAAAAAGCAACAGAAGAATCACATGCACAAGGAGTGAGCAGAGCAGGGCGAACAGGTCTCTTCTCATGAAATTAGTCTTCTAAATGGAGATGATTATCCCTCTTTCCGCTCTCAAGATAGTCTAAAAGTTGCCCCTTTTTTTGTGTTAAAAGCTGATTGAAGTTCTCTCCTTCATGCGCACGAGTGTGGGAAGTAAGCACGGGAGCGAGTGGGTAGCGATCAATAAGTGTGTTGCCCATCGCGCCGATTAAGATGAGATAGCGATACCCATGGCTTTCAATCGTGATGAAGCGATTTTTCATGTCAAGAGCCCTCTCTTGGACAATCTCAATTTCGCTAGGATTCCTGCGTTTTGACCCAAAAAGCCACGAAGTAAGCCCCTTTTTCACGCTCTTTGGCTTTAGCACAAGCCTACGCACAAAAAGCAGGAGAAGCAAGAGAAAAAACAAAAGAGCGATGAAGCCCATATATTCACTAGAGCTTAGGAATTGGGTGTAGAGTTCATCTTTTAGGCTTTGTGATACAGGGCGTGTCTCCATTTTTTGCACACTTTGCGTTTGTGTGTCTGCTACTTCGGATTCCTTAAGGCGCACTCTAAGCCCAAATCCATCAGTTGTTTTGGACGCTGTGATTGTGGGAGCCTTGGAATAGAGAATTATAAGGCAAAGGTCATTCTCTTTGCCAAAAATTCTAACCTCTTGAATACCTAAAGCGTGAATTTCCTCTTTCATATCGCCCGCAAAAGGGGTGTTTTTTAAGATGATCGTCTGATAGCCATCGCCCCCACGCTGAACGATATTTCCATCAAAGCTCTGAAGAAAGGTGAAGAGAACATCAACACGTTCGGTGCGCTTAAAAATTTCAACATTTTTCAGGATACCTGAGGCAAAAAGCGAGGTAGCGAGGAGTAAAAATAGTGCGAAACCTCTCACGTCTTCTCCCGTGTGAGATAGTAGACAATAGCGTTGGAATCGAGGATTTCATTGATACGAATGGCGAGATTTTTCTCATAGACCATCACTTCGCCTTTGCCTACAATTCTTCCATTGACAAAGGTTTCAACACTCTCGCCCGCAGGCTTTTGGAGATCGATGATTGAGCCTTTTTCAAAGCGCAAAATCTCTGCTAGAGGGACTTTTGTCGCACCCAGCTCCGCAGTAAAGATTACCTCCATGTCAAGCAACCCTGTGTAGTTTTTCATCACGATTTCAAGGTAGTTTGAGAGCTCGAGCTGACGAGGGTCGATTTGATTACGGGAATCAAAGATAAGTTCGCTATCCACGCGTGTTTCCTATATATAAGCTACAAAAAGAGTGGCTCGTCTTAAAATGGATCGCCGCTTCATTGCTTGGCTCTAGGTGTCCTATTTTGAGGAATTTTGGCGTCGAGATGGAAAATTTCTTATTCTCTTCTGAACCGATGACTTTCGCGACACCCACGACGAGGTTTGAGAGTTCGCTTGCAATGTCAATCATAGTCCTTTCATCAGGCTGCATCTCGCCTAAAAGTCGCTCAGCAAGGGCTTGCAACAAAAGTGGGCGAATAATGAGATAGACGGGAATATGTTCGCCTTGTGAAATAATCTCAATGGAAGAGATGTAGCCATCGCTCATCGCTCGATCGCTTAGCTCAGGAATCTCTCCTAGCATCTCATAGATGGACTTCATAAACGCTCTTTGTAGAACCTCGACCATCTCGCTGTTCCTTTTTGCTTAAAATTGGTAACCATTATAGCGTTTTTATATTCACTGCGGCTTGAAGTTCTGTTTTGTGGTGCAAAACTCCGCCACGAAGCACTCTTGGCATTGCGGTTTGAGAGCCTTACAGATATAGCGACCAAACAGGACAAATGCTTGATGAAGCGTGGCTAGATCGCTCCTAAAGGCTTTACTCAGCTCCTCTTGCGTTTTTGCGGGCGTTTTTGAGCGGGCGATTCCTAGACGGTGTGAGACGCGAAAGACGTGCGTATCTACTGCCATGAGATTTTGCTCCAGATGTTCAATGAGCACTACATTTGCGGTCTTTTGCCCCACACCCGGGAGCTTTACAAGAAGCTCTTGATTGAGGGGAATCTCACCATTATATTCGCTTAGCACCTTTTGCGCCATGAGAATAATATTGCGCGCTTTGTTATTAAAAAAAGAGCAACTTTTAATGAGCTCCTTGACCTCGCTAAGCTCCGCATTCGCAAGCGAGGCAATATCGGGGAATCGCGCAAAAAGCGCGGGAGTGATGAGATTGACGCGCTTATCGGTGCATTGAGCGGAGAGAATGACGCAGATGAGAAGTTCATAGAGATTTTTATATTTTAGCTCGGTTTTTGCCCCTTTAAAATGCTCGAGGAATCGCGCCTTAATCTCGACTATATCGGCTTTACTTCCAGCTTTTGGCATATCGATCCTTTAAAAACTAAGACTTCTCACTGCTTGAGCAACCTTAACGGAGTTTTGATCGCACGCTCAATCACGCCAAAAGGCGCACGGATCGTATCTTTGGCGACAGTGCTTTGGGATTTTGGATCATTTAGCGTCCCTTTGATTTCGACATTGGTTGAGAATGAGCCATCTTCGCCCATAATGATATAGCCCACGACAGGAATGGAATTGACGATATTCCCCAAAGATTTGAGCGTGGTAAGGCGCGTCTGAAACTCAATTTCATCATTTTTGAGATTGACAAGCCCAAAACCCTCGCTATTAATGGATGTGCCTTTAAAATCAAAATCCTCTACGATAAGATAGTGATCGTTAATGCCAAACTCGATTTTACCCTGCTCAATGGCGTATCCTTCGGCATTGAAGCCGGGCGTCTTAAAAATAAGCAGCGAGGGAATCGTATCCAAAAGGGCGATGACATTCTGAAACGTGTTGAGATTTTTTAACACTCCTCGCTCGATGGTGCTCCTACCCTTGAAAGCCCCATTTTTTATATCTCCTTTGAGGCTGTAACGCCCGCCATAGACGACCTTTTTGCCAAGGAATGTATTTACAAAATGATCAGGAAGATTGCGCGCGCTTATTTTGGTGTGCCCCTTTTTTAGCTCTATATCAATAAGCGCGCCATTATAAGAGAGTAGCGCCGTCATATCCTCTGGTCCATTAAGATACCCTTCAAGCGTTTGGCTAATAATGCGCCTATTTTTGTAGAGGAAATGGAGATTTTCTCCGCTTATGTAGAGCGATTCCTCCATTTTATCTTTTTGCTTTTCTCCTATTTCGGGCAGCAAAATGTCATAATCCTTAGCAAAAAGCTTAATCTCTTTGTCAATCTCAAGCTTTAAGCGTCCATCATGAGAGCGGATATTTGCATGTTCTGAACCTAGGATTCCCTCAATTTTAAGCGATTTGACCTCTTCGCCCGTGCGCTCTCTCAAGGGATAGGAGAATCCGCCAATAAGGGCGTTGAAACTGAATGTGTGAAAATCTTTGGTTGAAATATTTGCCTCACCCGTGCGGATTGATTGCCCTTGAAGAAGCCTAGAATGCGGATAGAGCGTGCCTAGGTCGCCAAGCTTGATGTGATGGAGCGATTCCCCAAAGTGCAAGCTTGCGTGGAGCGTGGGGAGGTGCAGGGGGATCTCTTTTTCCTTGAAGCTTGCATGAAAGGGGAGGTTACTCTCTTTTAAGTTTAAGATTCCTCCATCTTTGCCCAAAGAAAAATCTAGCACTTGAATATCCCCTTCTAGACGCTCCTTGTGCGTATCTATAGCACAGGCTAACTCGCCCTCAAGGATATTGGCAATCCTTAAACGCGATGGAAGCACGGTAATTAGGGAATCTTCAAGTTTCACTTTTGCATCATGCGCATAGAATGGGAGATTCCCTAGTGAGAAATTCGATTCCTTAGCTTCAAAATAGCCCACTGCATGGGTAGTGTAAGTGTTGAGACTGACCTCAAGCTTAAGTCGTGCCAAAACCGAGGAATCGTGCTGTATTAACGGGAGTTTAATTTTATAAGCCCGCAAAATTTGCAAAATCGACTCATTTAGCCGTGCTTTGGTTTTGATAAAAATATCTAGGAGCGGATTCTCGCCCCAGATTCCTAAGAGCGCGACCTCGCTCCCAGCAAGAGGGAATCCCTCAAACATCGGCTCGCTAAGCTTAAAATGCACACCACTTGCATCATAATAAACATCTATTTTTTGAGCATCGATTTTGGGTAATTCAGGGTGGAATCGCACCTTTGGATCGCTCATTTCGATATGCACCTTTGTGCCCTTTTCTAGCGATTTTAGGAGCGATTCCTCGCTTAACTCGCCCTCAAAGCTAAATGAGCGAATATTCATCTCTGAAGCGATGATGTTCTCATAAAGCCATGCGTTGATGTTTGGATTCTCGATATTGACGAGATTACGCAGGAATCTAAGTGAGGCAAAGGGGAGGCTTGAGCCCTCGATGTGGATTTTCTTAAAATCGCTTTTGCCTTTAAGATGGAGTGAAATAGCATCGTCAAGCGCGAGATTCCCTAGGAATCGGAGCTGACTTTTGATGATTTGATAATTGATTGCGCCTTGGAAAGTGAGATGGTAGGGATTATAAATAAAATTTTTAATATCTACTACAAGTTCATCTTGATTTTCATTGAGTGAAAAGGTCGCTAAAATATCAGGAAATTCAATCTTATAGAGGCTATCTTTATAGAGGAATGAGCCGTGAATATCTGAGGCAATGAGCTCTTTTATATGAATTTCTTGAAAAGATTCAAGTAAAATTTTACTACTTTTAATCCATGTGAGAGTCGATTTTAAATCAAACCCCTGCTTCTTGGTTTGTTTTGTAAGGAGTGGCGTAAAATTCGCAGAATCTAAACGCGCAATGAGCTTTTTATCTAAGCTTAGATAAAATCCGCGCAATTCCACTGAGGCGACTTGTAGTGATGGGATAAAGATTCCATTGCGCAAAACGCGATAAAACCCCCACATTAAGGTCAATATGAACAGAGCTAAGATAATCGCTTTGTATAGGCTTGCGGAGCTAGGGCTAATATTTTTCATAGTGCTGTCGTTTCATTTGGCAAGACCGATGGCTTCAAGTCGCGTAATTTTCTTACCCAAAGGCGGTGTGAGTGAGATTATAACACACCTAAGGGCGAATCACTTCGAACTTACCAAGCTTGATGGCTGGGTATTATGGGTAGTCGGATACCCGCAAAGCGGCTGGATTGATATTCATAAAACTTCGCTCTCAAGGGGCGACTTTCTCTACCGTATCACAAAGGCTAAAGCCGCTATGCGCGATATTCAGCTCACTCCCGGTGAGACACTACACTTTTTTATTACAGCTTTGGCGCAAAATTTCTCTCTATCTGCCGATAAATTGTGGGAATCCTACCTAAGGTATGCTCCCTATCCCGAGGGGGTGATTCTCGCCAATACCTACAAGATTCCCCTAGGGATCTCTGAGGATCATCTGATGTATTATCTTGTGAATCACTCGCTCAAAGAGCATAGAAATCTTGCTACAAAAGTGCTAGGCGAATATGATGAAGTGCAGTGGTTTCGCTACATCACGATTGCCTCAATCATTCAAAAAGAGGCAGCAAATGTCGATGAGATGCCCCTAGTTTCCGCAGTGATCCACAATCGACTTAAAAAGAAAATGCGCTTGCAGATGGATGGGACGCTTAATTATGGGGCGTTTTCTCACATGCGCGTAACTCCTGAGATGATTAGGAGCGATGATTCCCCTTACAACACCTATAAAATCAGCGGGATTCCCCCTTATCCCGTAGGGAGCGTGAGTTTTGAGGCGATCAGAGCGGCAATCTCGCCTGCGAAGGTGGATTATCTCTATTTCGTGCGCAATAAACAGGGCAGACACTCTTTCAGCAAGGATTACAAGAATCATCTGAAAAATTTTGAAAAATAATGGACAAGGATCAGGCGCAATGAATATCCATGAGTATCAAGCCAAAGCACTTCTAAGAGAGCATGGGATAGCCACGCCACGTGGCAAGGTCGCGCAGAGTGCCACAGAAGCTATGGAGATTGCTAGAGAGCTTTCGGGCAATTTGTGGGCGATTAAAGCGCAGGTGCATGCGGGTGGGCGCGGTAAAGCCGGTGGCGTGAAAATCGCGCGTAATCTCAATGAAGTCTATGAGCTCGCAAATCTTATGATAGGCTCGCATCTCATCACGCCCCAAACGGGTAAAGAGGGCAAAGAGGTGCATAAAGTCTATGTCGAAGAGGGGCTAGGAATCGCGCATGAATATTACTTAGGAATCGTGCTGGATCGCTCATTGGAGATGCCTATCATGATGGCAAGCAAGAGCGGTGGTATGGAGATTGAGGAGATTGCGACAAGTAATCCTAATGCAATCATCAAAGTGGCGATTGACCCCATGATCGGATTTCGTCCATTTTATGCAAGGAAGCTCGCATTTGCCCTAGGAATTAAGCGTGAAAAAGTGGGCGATTTTGTGCGATTTTGCACCGCGCTTTTTGAGCTTTTTTTGCAAAAAGATGCCGAAGTGATTGAGATAAATCCGCTCATTTTTACCACTTCAAGCGAATTTGTCGCGCTTGATGCGAAAATCTCTTTTGATAATAATGCCCTCTATCGCCTCCCTGATGTGAATGCGCTTCGGGATTTAAGCGAGGAAGAGCCCAGTGAAATCGAGGCGGGCAAGCACAAGCTAAGCTATGTCAAACTGAGTGGAAATGTCGGCTGTATGGTCAATGGCGCGGGGTTGGCGATGGCGACGATGGATATTATCAAGCATGAGGGTGGCGAGCCCGCAAATTTCCTTGATGTGGGCGGTGGAGCGAGTGCAGAGAGCGTGGCTAGGGGTTTTGAGATTATTCTTAAAGATCGTAACGTAAAGAGCATATTTGTTAATATTTTTGGGGGAATCGTGCGCTGTGATCGCGTCGCTATGGGGATTATAGAGGCTACGAAACTTATTCATATCTCTCTTCCTGTGGTAGTGCGACTTGATGGGACGAACGCACAAGAAGCGCGCAAAATACTTGAGGAATCGGGACTAGAGAATCTCATCTCAGTCAAAACACTAAAAGAGGGTGCGCAAAAAGCCATCAAAGCCGCAGGAGGCAGGGTATGAGCATTTTAGTGAATAAAAATACCAAAGCAATCGTGCAGGGAATCACAGGCAAGGAGGGGAGCTTCCACGCAGAGCAATGCCTCAAATACGGCACGCGCCTTGTTGGTGGAGTCACGCCGGGTAAAGGGGGCATGGTTCATTTGGGATTACCTGTGTTTGATACCGTGCAAGAGGCGTGTGAGCGCACGGGAGCGGATTCCTCGCTGATATTTGTCCCGCCGGCGTTTGTCGCCGATGCGATTATGGAGGCCGCCGATGCGGGAATCGCTCTTGCAGTTGTGATTACCGAAGGGACGCCGATTAAGGATATGATGGTGGCAAAAATGTATGCCAACAAGCGGGGCATGAAGATTATTGGTCCAAATTGCCCGGGAATCATCACAAGTGGTGAGTGCAAGCTCGGAATCATGCCCGCTTCAGTCTTTAAGCGCGGGAGAATTGGGCTAATTAGTAAATCGGGCACGCTGACCTATGAGGCGGGGAATCAGATCATCGAGGCGGGCTATGGAATTTCCACAGCGATAGGAATTGGTGGCGATCCGATCATCGGGTTATCCTATCGCGAGCTTTTGGAGCTTTTTGAGCATGATGGCGAGACTGATGCAGTCGTGCTCATCGGTGAAATCGGCGGCACGCTTGAGATTGAGGCGGCACGCTATATCAAAGAGCATGTGAAAAAGCCCTTAGTGGCGTTTATTGCGGGGCAAAGTGCGCCAAAGGGCAAACGTATGGGGCATGCAGGGGCGATTATTAGCGGCATTCATGGGGGTGCGAAAGAGAAGATGGACGCGCTCAAAAATGCAGGTGTGCTCGTCGTGCAGAGCCCTGCGGATATAGGGAACGCACTTAGCTCGCTGCTTAAAAAATAAAAAAGGAGTGTGAAATGTCCAGACTGCAAGCTCCAAGTGGAGTGGGTGTTTGGGTCAATGAGGCACGCTGTAAAGCGTGTGATCTGTGCGTATCACTGTGTCCTAGTGGCACGCTTGCCATGCAGGCGGATCGCACAAAGGTGTTAGGGAAGATTATTTGCGTGATCCATCCGGAATCCTGTATTGGCTGTGGCGAGTGCGAGTTGCACTGCCCGGATTTTGCGATTTATGTCGCGGATAGGAGCGAGTTTAAGTTCGCAAAAATAAGTGAGGAATCCAAGGCTAGAGCGCAGAGAATCAAAGCAAATCACTACATGAATATCAAGGGGGCGCGATGAGAGAGCTTATCTCCTCAGGCAATGAGCTTGTAGCCCTTGCTGCGATTGATGTGGGGTGTCGATTCTTCGGTGGGTATCCGATCACGCCCTCAAGCGAAGTGGCGCACGAGATGAGCGTCCTGCTCCCAAAATATGGCGGGACGTTTATCCAAATGGAAGATGAAATCGCGGGAATCTCTGTCGCACTTGGTGCTTCCATGAGTGGCACAAAGGCGATGAGCGCGACTTCTGGACCCGGACTTTCGCTCAAATCCGAGCAGATTGGGCTGGGATTCATGGCGGAGATTCCTCTTGTGATCGTTGATGTCATGCGTGGTGGGCCCTCTACGGGGCTACCAACCCGTGTGGCGCAGGGGGATATTAATTTTGTAAAAAATCCGACTCATGGCGATTTTAAATCCATCGCTCTCTGTCCGGGTAGCCTAGAAGAAGCCTATACGGAATGCGTGCGAGCGTTTAATCTCGCGGAGGAGCTGATGAGCCCCGTTTTTTTGCTGCTTGATGAGACGCTCGGGCACATGCATGGCAAGGCGGTGATTCCCGAGCTTGAGCAAATCAGAGCGCAGGTTAGGAATCGGCGGGTTTTTACAGGCGCGCGCGAGGAGTATCAGCCCTATGGCAGGGCGAGCGATGAGCCGGCGATCCTGAACCATTTTTTCAAAGGTTATCGCTATCACATTACGGGTCTGCACCACGGAGCGATGGGATTCCCCACAGAAGATGAGAAGCTCGCGCAGGAGCTTATTAATCGGCTGTTTAGCAAGATAGATTCCCGCACGGAGCTCCTTGAGTCCAGTGAAGAGTATATGCTCGAAGATGCACAGGTGCTGATTATCGCCTATGGATCGACTTCGCGAAGCGTCAAGGAGGCGATTTTGCGCTTGCGTGAAGAGGGGCTTAAAGTGGGGCTGTTTCGTCCGCGCACGATTTGGCCCGCGCCTAAAAAGCGGCTTAAGGAGCTTGGTGCGCGCTTTTCCAAAGTGCTGTGTGTTGAGCTCAACATGGGGCAATACAGGGAAGAGGTGGAGCGGTGCATGCAAAAAGAGGTGCGATTCCTCGGTAAAGCTAGCGGGCGTGCGCTCGCTCCAGCCGAGATTATGAAGTGTGTTAAGGAGCTTTGCGATGGCATTTAACTACGATGAATATCTGCGAACGGATAAGATGCCTACGCTTTGGTGCTGGGGCTGTGGCGATGGGGTGATTTTGAAGTCCGTCGTGCGTGCGATTGACGTGGCGGGTTGGAGCATGGATGATGTCTGTGTCGTGAGCGGGATAGGTTGTAGCGGGCGATTCTCCTCTTATGTAAATTGCAATACCGTCCATACGACGCATGGGCGCGCGCTCGCGTATGCGACGGGAATTAAGCTTGCAAATCCGAGCAAAAAAGTGATCGTCATCTCGGGCGATGGCGATGGATTGGCAATCGGAGGGAATCACACGATCCACGCGTGCAGACGCAACATCGATCTAAACCTCGTGCTCGTGAATAACTTCATCTATGCCCTCACAAACTCCCAAACCTCGCCCACTACGCCTCGCGGATTATGGACGGTTACGGCGCAATATGGTAATGTAGATCCCGATTTTGATGCGTGCAAACTCGCTGAAGCGGCGGGGGCAACGTTTGTCGCGCGCGAGAGCGTGCTCGATCCAAAGAAGATTGAGAAGACACTCGTGCAGGGCTTTTTACACGAGGGATTTAGCTTTTTTGATATTTTTAGCAACTGCCACATTAACCTAGGACGCAAAAATAAAATGGGCGAGGCGGTCGAGAATCTCGCATGGATTGAGAGCAGGATTATGCCAAAGCGAAAATTTGATGAGCTACCGCAGCAGGAGCGCGCAGGGCGATTTCCTACGGGAATCTTAAAGCATGAAAAAGACCAAATTGAGTATTGCAAAGCCTATGCGCAGGTCATCGAGCGTGCGCAAAAGGGGGCGAAGCTATGAGACGGCAGCTGAGATTTACCGGCGTGGGCGGGCAGGGGGTGTTGCTCGCGGGCGAGATTTTAGCCGAGGCAAAAATCCGCGATCATGGCTATGGAATCAAAGCTGCGACCTACACATCGCAGGTGCGCGGTGGTCCGACAAAGGTCGATATTTTGCTTGATGAGAGCGAGATTCTCTATCCCTATGCGAGTGAGGGCGAGATTGAATTTATGCTAAGCACAGCGCAAGGGAGCTTTGATCTTTTTAAAAGCGGCATCAAGGAGGGCGGAATCGTCGTCATCGAGCCTAATCTCGTGCGTGTGAGTGAAGCAGATAGGGGGCGATTTAGGGTTTTTGAGATTCCCATCATCACGATTGCCAAAGAAGAGGTGGGGAATGTTATCACGCAATCCGTTGTCGCGCTCGCACTCACGGTAAGCTTCACAAAGTGCGTAAATCGGGAGCTTGTGTATGAGACGATGATACAAAAAGTCCCTGCCAAAGTGATTGAGCTAAATAAAAAGGCGTTTGAACTCGGGGAATCCTATGCTAAAAAGGCTTTGGAGGGATAGAGAAGGGGCAAAAAAGAGAGATATACGGGAGAATCCGAAGCGGATTCCCAAAAAGCGGATTTGCCTTGCGGGAATCCGCTTTCTTAGCTTACGCGATTTTTGATTCCGCGGGCTTTTCCTCTTTTTTCTCTTTCCAAAGCTCCTCTTCGCTCTTTTGTTTCGTCGTGTAGATGAGCTTCTCGGGGTCTAGATTCTTGCCTAACAAGAGACGATGAAGAGCAAAAATCGTCATCTCCTTGCCCGTGATAATTGCTTCTGCAACCTTGGCGCTTTGCTTTTCACCCACCAGCTCTTTGAAGCTTAGAGTGCCGCTATTATCGCTATCTTTGCGAATTGAGTGATTGATGAATTGCGCCATGGAATTGATATATCCAAACTCCTCCAAAAACGCATCACGCTCGCCATCACTTTTTAGAGTCTCATTAAGCGAGCGGTAGGCATTTGCTCCTTTGTCATTAAGTGAGACAAGTGCTTTGAGATTTTTCGCTTCGTTTTTGGAGATGACCCCATCGCCGTTGCTATCATGCTGAAGATAGCCCACACCATAGGCTGCCTCGTAATACCACTTCTTGACATAATCCGTGAGCTCTTTTTTGCTCATGCTTTTACTTAGGCGCTCGTAATTATCCTTATCTAGGGGCACTTCGACGGTTTTTTGAGAATACTCATCGAGGAATCGGACACTATTTTGCGCCACTTCACTTTCTGGATTAGCCATTTTCAGAGGATTGTTCGCCTCTAAAGCCTCTTTGGAGGGCGAATATTTAGCGTTGGAATCGACAACGGTTTTGCTCTCCAAAGCTTTAATCGCATCGCTCTTGATTCCACGCTTAAGCTCATTTATAGCTTCTTTTTGCGCTATATTCTGCTCTTTAATAGCCTTTTTGCCCTGAGCGACCTTCTTGTTTGTCTCCTCTTGGACGTGCGCGGGGAGCTTCCCATCGCTTTGCGCCGACTCATTAGTCGCGTTGCTTCCACTCGCAGCGACATTCTCAAGCATAGAGAGAGCGGCGCTACTCTCGCCCTCGGAGCTTTTTTGCATATCGGATTTGAGTGCCTCGACATCGACATACTTTCGCACTTCCGCACTTACTTCTCCATATTGCTCCAACTCGTATTTGGCGCGCTGTGTCATAACCTGCTTTTTAAAATGCTCATCAAGAGACGTAGACGTGCTGAGACGCTCAGATTCCGGGGATTTTTCGTAGAGTGCTTTATGAACGGCTGTAGAAAAATTGACAGAAGACATTTGTGAATCCTTAAAAATATTTTTAAAATCACGCATGCACAAGCATTTTTCGTGCCACAATGGGGCATGCTTTTTAAGATTCCCAAAACCTAGCCTAAGAATCGGGCGCAAAAGTAAGACCCATGGTGATCTATTACTCTTAAAGGCGACTCCTGAAGGTAAAGCAGAAGCTGTGATTAGACGCAGGAGGCGCGGAGGCGAGCATAAATTCGATCAGCATAAATGCAAGAGCGAAAGATCGCGTTAGGCGCGGACATTGAGCTTGTAGGTGCTACCCTGCATTGCTTCAAGTTTGCCTAAGATTTTATTCCAAAAGCTCGCACCCACGCCATCTCCGCTGGAGATTAGCGACTCCATCATGCCTTTGACTTTAGCAAGGACATTCGCGCGCTCATCATCAGGGGCTTTGTCCGCTCCCGTGAGCTTTAGGAGCGCATTTGCCTCTTCTTTGCTGAGCTTGCCTACCTGCGTCATGATCGAAGCAAATTGCCTAAGATCTTTCGCGCTCATATTAGCGAAGTCGTAACGGTTGTTAAACTTCTCAGAAATTTTCTTAATCGCCTTCTTATCCGCCTCACTCAACTCTTTTTTCTGTGGTGCCTGAGTGTCCTTTTGGTTCTTTTTAAGGAGTGTATCTTTGTAAGAAGATGTATTGACCTGCATGGGCGTCCTTTACCAACGAGTTTTTACCCCATTAAAGCAATAGGTGTTCCATATATGAAATCTGTGGGAATCAAAGAGATGAAGACCGAGCGAGAGAAGACTGCTTTCAATCAATGAAAAAAGTGATTTTATAAGAATCCACCCCGCACTAAGCAAGACAAAGCTCGCTCTTACAGGGCTGGAAAAAGCAGGGCGATTCCCACTTAGGCGGGAATCCTAGCAGCTAACTGTAGCCATTTTTCGCCTTAGATAGGCGATTTTGCTTTGGAGTGGAAGATCTTTAGGGCAGACATCATGACACGCAAGAAGCGTCATGCAGCCAAATACGCCGTTGTCATCTCCGATAAGCTCGTAAAAATCTTCACTCGTGCGCTCATCATGCGGGTCAATCATGAAGCGTGCAACGCGGTTTAGCCCCGCTGCGCCGATGAAATCCTCGCGCATCACTTTAGTTCCGCAGGATGCGATGCAGCAACCACACTCAATGCAACGATCAAGCTCAAAGACTTCTTGTGCGACTTCAGGCTCAATCCTTTGCTCAAGCTTTGAAATATCAGGCGCGTGTTGCGTATGAATCCAACTCTCAACCCGCTTGCTCATGCCATTAAACCAATTCCCTGTATCCACGGAGAGATCCTTGATAAGTTTAAAGGCGGGCAAAGGCAAGATCGTGATGATTCCCTCAGGGAAGTCTTTAGTCAATGTTCGGCATGCAAGGCGCGGGCGACCGTTAATCATCATACCGCAACTGCCACAGATTCCCGCTCGGCAGACAAAATCAAAGCTCAAATCGGGATCGTGATTCTCGCGAATGATATTCAGCACGATAAAAATCGTCATCGAATCAGTCTCTTCGATTTTATACTCCCTAAAATGGGGCTTGGAGACCGCACTCTGCGGATCGTATTTAAAGACCTTAAAAGTTAGCATTCGTCCCATTATTTATCTCCTACGCGCTCGTTGCGAGCGTTATATTTTGCTGGTAGCGTATAGGGCATGAGAGCCTCTTGGATTGCGTAGCGATCCTTGCCACTCGCCTCCATCTCCGCGCGAATCTTATCAATCTCCTCCTGACGCTTGACGCTCTGCGGATTCTCAATGAAATTGCCCTTCGCGCCATAGCCTCGATACCCGGGCGCGATTTCCATCTGGCTGATGTCTAAGGGCTCGTATTCGATGGTCGGTAACGTCTGTTCCGGATTAGACCACGAAGTGAGCGTGCGGTTGAGCCAGTTAATATCATCGCGTTTTGGATAATCCTCACGGGTATGCGCGCCACGAGATTCCGTCCTATCAAGCGCACCTTTAGCTACGCACAGTGCGATTTTAAGCATTTTAGGAACGCGATACGCCTCCTCGAGCTCAGGGTTTGCATGTAGACGCTTATTCTTAATCTTGACGTTTTTGGACTTGATATAAAGCTCCTCAAGCTCCTTAACTGCGCTTTCTAGATGCTTGCCATCGCGGAAGATTCCTACGTTACTGTCCATGATCTCTTTCATGCGATTCTTGATTTTGAAGACATCTTCGCCCTCGTCTTTCTCCACGAGACTTTGGATGTAGGATTCCTGTTCTTTTAGGAATCGCTCCAAAGTCGCAGTCTCAAGCTCCACTTCGCTGGAAGCGCAATGTTCCATGAAGTATTCACCGACAATCATGCCCGCGACGACGGCTTCGCTGACGGAATTCCCACCAAGCCTATTAAAGCCGTGCATATCCCAACATGCCGCTTCCCCTGCGGAGAATAGCCCTTTTAGCTTCGTCTCTCCTCGGTAATCCGTGCGGATTCCGCCCATGGAGTAGTGCTGCATGGGGAGCACGGGAGCCCATTTCTCAGCCGGGTCGATTCCCGCGAAAGATTCGCAAATTTCCTGCACGTCGCGGAGGTTTGTCTCGATGTGTTTGCGCCCAAGCACGGTAATATCAAGCCATAAATGCTGACCGTATGGGGATTGCACGCCTTTACCCGCACGGATGTGCTCAATCATACGTCTTGAGACGACGTCGCGACTTGCGAGCTCTTTTTTCTCCGGCTCATAATCGGGCATAAAGCGGTGCCCATCGACATCTCTAAGCAACCCGCCATCACCTCGACAGCCCTCTGTGAGGAGGATTCCCGAAGGGAAGAGCGGAGTGGGGTGGAATTGCACCGCCTCCATGTTCCCTAGCTGAGCGATTCCTGTCTCAAGCGCAATTGCTGTTCCAGTTCCCTCGCAAATCACGGCGTTTGTAGTGTTTTTGTAGATTCTCCCATAGCCCCCCGTGGCGATGAGCGTCCCTTTGGAAACATACGCGATGATATCGCCATTCACAAGATCACGCACGACCGCTCCATAGCACTTGCCGTCCTGATGAATGAGGGCGATCGCCTCTTTTCTATCCTGAATGGATACCCCTAGCTTCAAACATTCATTAGCGACCGCAAAGAGCATTGTATGTCCCGTAGCATCGGCTGTATAGCAGGTTCGCCATTTTTTTGTCCCACCAAAGTCGCGTGAGTGGATCAATCCATGGCGATAATCTTCTTCAGTGATGGTCGTTTTTTGTGCGTTAATCACAGCCGTCCGATCGCCTTTTTTAATCCTAGTCCAAGGCACACCCCATGCTGCAAGCTCTCTAATTGCCTTTGGCGCGGTATTTACAAACATTCGCGCTACCTTTTGATCACAGCCCCAGTCGCTTCCTTTGACCGTATCCATGAAGTGCAGATCTTCATTGTCGCCATCGCTCATTTTTGAGTTCCCAAGGCTTGCTTGCATGCCCCCTTGAGCGGCGGCTGAGTGAGATCTTTTAACGGGAATGAGGCTCAAAACGATAGTGCTTAGCCCCTTTTGCTGCGTGGCAATCGCAGCTCTCAGCCCCGCGAGCCCGCCACCAATTACCAAGGAATCGCAATAAACTACTTTCATGCTTCTTACCTTTCCATAGTCTTTTCGATGTATGAATGCACCTGCTCTTTTGTGAGGGTTTTTCCGAGACTAATATATACGAAATCAGCGCAGAGTGCAATGAGTGCCAACGTGCCAAAAAGGGCGAAAATTTTGACTTTCACACCCTTGATTCTTGCGTCCATCGCCTTTTTGTTTTCCGCCTCAAGGGGAATCCACTTCATAACTAAGCGATAGAGCCCGATTCCCGCGTGTAGCACCATAACCGCGAGCAACACGAGGTAGAAATACTCCAATCCCCCATGGACGAATCGATACGCTGCAGAAGTTGCACCGATAGTCTCGACGTTAAAGAGAATGGTTACAAGATGCGCACTCCCCATGAAAAAGAGCAGGAATCCTGTCAAAAACTGCACCCACCAAAGTGTCGTATCACAGTGTTTCATGAGGCTTCTATGTGTGATGAAGGTGATGTATTGTCGATAATTCGCTGGGAATTTCCTCATCGCCAAAAACGCATGCGCGATAAAAGCGATGAATATAAAAAGAGTAACAAGCTTCGTAATAATCGGCAGTCCACCCTCAAAGAGGAAGTCCGCTTCTGCTTGCTTCACTACCCAATTAAACGCCTCCTCGCCAAAAAGAATCGAAGAGGTAAACATCATGTGAAAGATAATAAACAGAGCCAAAATAAGCCCCGTAATACTTTGCCAACGATCCCATCTGGCAGGATTCCTGCTCTTTTTCCGTTGTGGAGTTACCCCTGAGTAACTCTCCAAAATACAGCGTTCATTAGCCATGTTTTCCCCCGTGTGGTTTTGGAGTTTGCTAAGATCTAGCTCTTAACATTGAGCGAATTATAGTCCTTTTTAGCTCTGTTGTTAATATAGACTTTTTATATCATTTAAATGATATTTGTTACTAAAAGTAACGATAAATAATAAAATTTCATTCTGAATTGTATAAGTAAAATCGCTATTTTACAAAGGAAAATGGCGCAAATAGTAACGCCAAAATATTTTGTAAATATTAAAAATGATTATTCTTTTGCCTTTAAAGCTTAGCTGTGAAACTTAAAGGCTAGAATTTAAAAAATTTAAAATTTTACCTTTTAAACGCCTTTGGTGCGCTTTTTCTCTCCTTGCGTCCATCTCTATAGCGAATAATCATCTCGCCCACAAGTGCACCGTTTTCGTAGGTCAAAATCGCCTCTTTTTTGTCCCCGCCTGCAAAGGTGATTACACTCTTACCCTCGTGTTTACCTTTAACGAGTCGCCCCTCTTCCACATCTCCATTTCTAAAGCGCAAGATATATTCGCCACTTTTCTTGCCCTCTTTATAGATTCTTATCTCCTCTGGATTCCCGCTTTTTGGAGTGAGCGTCTCTTTACCATGGTAGGGTTGCCCCTTTTTAAAAAGCCCTTCAAAACGGCTTGAAGCACCGCTTAAGCACTCTGTGATGGCTATTCCATACCCATTGGAGCACTCCCCTTGTACGCACTCAAAAGTGCTACACTTCACCTTAAAACCATAGGCGATTCCAAACAACACCACACCTGCGAGCAAAAGCCTCATGGGCGGATTCCCACAGTTTGCAGCACTATTTGACGATTAGAAGCGGAATAGGGGCTTGCTCGATAAAGTCATCTTGGTGCGAAGTGAATAGCTTATTCAAAAAAGAGCTCTCACTTGCGCCGATAATGAGCAAATTATGATTGGACGCCTCTTGAAGCACCATCTCCACAGGATCGCCCTTTTTCAAAAGCACGTAAGGATTGACCCCGCGTTCGGTAAAGAAGTTTGAAAATTTTTCCACCAGCGCGTGCGCCTTCTCCTCCTCTTTGAGGTCGATCTCATCATAAGCTGCGAGCACCGCCTCGCCATAGAGCATAAATTCGGGCTTAGCGTGAATGAGTGTGAGCGTGCAATCAGAATCTTTGCCAAACATCTCTAAAATATACTGTGCCGCGCGCTCGCACACTTCCGTATCATCAATCGCAAATAGTAGCTTTTTCATCATACACTCCTTTTAATTGAAAATATTACTTTCTTTGGGGCTGAAATTGCAATTATAGGGGATCACTTTCACGCGCTCTCCTGCTGCAATCTCGCTCCGCCCCTGTGCGCAAAAGATGAGCGCGTTACTTTGAGCAAGGGGCGTGAGCATTCCCGAGCCGTATTTTCCCCCGCGATGCGCGAGGAATCGCCCCTCTTCAAGCCGCCCGAGGATCATATTCGCGCGATTCCCTTTAAGCGAGATAGGCTCTTTATTTTCTGCGCAAACATACTCAAGATGATAGGCTTTGTTGCCCTGAAGCTTCCTTAGCATCGGGATTCCTAGAAAATGGAGATTGAGCGCGGCACTAAGCGGATTGCCAGGTAGGCACAGGAGGATTGTTTTGTCTAGGTTTCCCATCATCATGGGGTGACCGGGTTTGACATTTACTCCGTGGAAAATTGTCCGCATGCCCGCATTTTTGAGCACTTGCTCCATGAAATCCGCCTCGCCCGCACTCACTCCTCCGCTAGTTATGACCGCGTCATAGTGCTCAAAAAGCGCAACCGCACGGCTCATCGCCTCTAAATTATCGGGCAGCACCCCAAGATAATCCGCACTAAAGCCAAAACGCTTAAGCGTGCCAAGAAGCATGGAGGCATTTGCGTTGTAGATCTGGTGCGCCTGCGCGTGCTCCCATGGCTCGATAAGCTCATTTCCGCTTGAATAAAGGGCGATTCTTAGCGGCGCATAGGTCGGTATGACAGAATAGCCCTGCGAAGCAAGCAGCGCAATCTGATAGCTTCCAAGCTCCTCGCCCGCGCTAAATAGCTCCTCGCCCGCGTTTAATTCCTCGCCCGCGCGTTTGATATTTGCCCCTTGCTTAATCTCCCTAGGAATCTCCACGATTCCCCCGCTGAGGCGAGTATTTTCAAAAGGCACGATCGCTTCTGTCCCTAAAGGAATGGGTGCGCCCGTCATGACTTTGCAACATTCGCCCTCTTTTAGCGTGATTTTGCCCGTATCTCCCGCGAGGATCGTCCCACCGATGGGAATGCTCTTGCCCGCGTCGCAAAGCTTTATGGCATATCCGTCCATCGCAGAGTTATCAAAGGCGGGCAGCGATTTTCGCACCGTGAGATTTGTAGCGAGGATTTTGCCATAGAGCTCAAAGAGATGACTTTTGCGCGCATTTTTAGTCGCAGCAGCGTGCCCTAGCATAAGATTTATAGCCTCTTGCAGTGAGATGTTTGACTTCATGGGAATCCTTGCTTAATTTTGTGCGCAGTGATTTTACCCAAAAGCCCTGCGATTCCCCTCTTTTTTAATATCATCGAAGCGATCGAGGTATTCAAGATAGGCGATGAGATATTTTCGGCTAAGCGCGAGGTGATTTTTGAGATTGCTGATTTCCACATAGCCCTCATCTTTGATGATTTCGCGCATGAGCCCCAAAACCTCGGAGAGGGATTCGCTTGTGATAAAAAGATTGTGCGCGAGGCGAATGACTTTTTGTGATGATGTGAGGCGTTTGAGCGCGTCATCACCACTTTTTCGGTCAATATCAAGGGAATCGTAGATGTTATACGGGGCTAGAGGCTCGCTGCCCTGTGCCTTTAAAATGGCATAAATCGTCTCTTCCAGATACTCCTGCACACTTGTGATTCCTGAATTTCGCGCAAGGTAGAGTCCGTTTTCTTTGCACAATAAGCCCTTTTGCTCTAGGGAATCCAGCGCGATTCCCAGAAGTTTTTCACTCGCCCATGGGGCTTTTTGTGCAAGCGAGGTAGGGGAGAGGAGGGCTTTTTTGTTTCTTGTGATGATGGTGCGGATCTGCTCCTTTAAAATCTCGAGTGATTTTTGCGGATAGAGGACGAGCTCTTTTGCGTCTATGATGGTGTTTTGGAGTGTTTTGGCGATCTCTAATGCTTCATTTTGAGAAAGGGCAAAACGTTGCGTCGCACTAATTAGCCCAAATCCGCGCTGATGAGCCTCAAGTAAAATCATAAAGGCGAGGCTAAAATCCCCTAAAGCAAGCGCGTGAAGAAGTTTAAGTTTTTGAGGTTTTTTCATCGATTCCGCGATGGGGTTAAGCACTCGTCCGCCGCCGATGGTTCTGCCCGATTCCCGCAAGATGAAGCGTTCGTTAAAGATTGCAAAAATAGAGGAATCGCACCTAAGTGTCGCGAGGATTTTATCCCCCTCATGGCGCGATTCCTCTAGGAGCAGGATTTTTGCTTCGAGCTTTTTTGCGCCGATGTGAAGCTGCGCCTGAAGCCCGTGCGGGATGGGACAAAGGGGCGAAATCTCCACATCAATCGTGTCAAATCCTCTTAAATAGCCCTTTTGCGTGAGCAGGAATCCGCACTCAAGCTCATGATGAGCGACACCTGCAAGATTGAGCGCGGCTCTTTGTGCGGGGAGTGCGTATTCTTGCGCGTTACCATGCACCTCGATTCCCCTGATTGTGAGGGGTTTTTGCAGTTCGCATGAGTAGATTTTTTGCCCCACCTCTACCATTCCGCTAAGCACCGTGCCGCTCACTACGCAACCCGCACCCTTGATAGAAAAAGAGCGATCGATGTAATAGCGGAAAAATCCAAGATCCTTCGCGGGGCTTTTCTCCGAGCTCTTCTCCAGCGTATAGAGGGCGTTTTTTAGTCGTTGCAGCGAGGGCGCGTTATGGATAGAAACGCAAAGCAGATGATGGAGCTTCAGATTTGCAAAGGATTCCAGAGCTTTTCGCACCTCTTTTTCTCGCGCCCGGAGCATTGAGGAATCGACTAGATCGCTCTTTGTAATGGCAACGATGAGTGCGGGAATCTGCAGCAAATTGGCAATCTGAAGGTGCTCAAGCGTTTGAGGCTTGATTCCCTCCATCGCGCTTATTGCAAGGAGCATTACATCAAAGCCAAATGCCCCGGCGATCATGTTTTTCACTAGCTTTTCATGCCCGGGGACATCGATAAATGCGATGTTTTTGTCATGAAGCAAGAGATTTGAGAAGCTCAAATCAACAGTGATTCCTCGCTTTTTCTCCTCAGGCGTCGTGTCGCCCTCAAACCCATTGAGCGCGCGAATGAGCGCGGTTTTGCCATGGTCGATATGCCCCGCTGTGCCAACGATGAAGCTCTCCATAAAACGCTCCTAAAAAATCTCATTTAATCGAGCAGCTAGCTCTTTGAGCTGATTTTCCAGCACCGTTCGGAGGTCAAACACAAGGGAATCACGCTCGATTCTTGCGATGATGTGGCGTGCTCGCACGCGTTTTTCGAGCTCCACGCTCTTTAATTTTGGGTGCTTGAGCGCGATGGCGATGGAATCAAAGCTTTGATTAGGGAGCGCACCACCGCCCACAAAGCCCTTCGTAGTGATGATTTCACGCTCATAGCCGCGCAATTTTGCAACGATTCCCTCCGCTCGCGCCCTGAGTTCCTCAGTGTCTAGGAGCATCATTTGGATGGTGGGAATCTTCTCATAATCCTGCACCAAATGCGCTCGCAGCGTTGCTTCAAGTGCGGAAAGAGTGAATTTATCCACGCGCAACATTCGCAACAGATGATTTTGCTTCAGCTGCTCAATCAAGACCTTTTTGCCAAAGATGATTCCCGCTTGCGCCCCGCCAAGGAGCTTATCCCCGCTAAAGCTGACAAGGCTGGGCGAGAGCTTGGCAATCGCTTTAATTGTCGGCTCGCGACTAAAAGGAATGGAATCAAGAAATCCGCTCCCAAGGTCGTAATAATCGATGAGTCCATGCTCCCTTGCGATTCCTATAAGCTCTTCTAGCTCCACTTCGCGCGTGAAGCCCGTGATGTTGTAGTTGGATTTGTGTGCTTTCATGATGAGCGCACTCATAGGCGTGATCGCCTCGGTGTAGTCGTGCTTGTATGTTTTATTCGTCGTGCCTACTTCTTTGAGGATTGCGCCCGCATTTTTCATCACTTCAGGAATACGAAAACTCCCGCCAATCTCGATGAGCTCGCCCCTGCTAATCAGCACTTCACGCTCTTTAGCAAATGTGTGCAGGATCAAAAAAACCGCCGCGGCATTATTATTGACGACCAAAACGTCTTCGCAAGATAAAAGCCTCCTTAAAATCTCTTGCAAATGGCTATACCGCTCGCCCCGCTCGCCCTTCTCAAGGCAATATTCAAGGTTATTGTAGGAAGTCAGCACGGGCTTAATCTCCTCAAGAATCGCCTCAGAGAAGGGGCTCCTGCCAAGATTTGTGTGGATAATAACTCCCGTGGCATTAATGAGCGGAATGAGTGATGGACTAAAAAGCGCATGATAGCGTCGCTCAAGCTCTTGTGCGAGCGATTCCTCGCTAGGAATCGGAGTGTGTTGTTGCAAAAACGCCTCTCTGAGCTCATCAAGATATTCCCGAGCGATTTCCCTCAAGGGCTCTTTGGAGAAATCCTTAAAGCGCGGCATTTGTAAGAGCTTATCCATTTGAGGCAAAGAGCGGAGCGAATTCATAAGGTATCCTTATTCAAAAAGATTTGTATCGACACGGATATGATACGCGTCCTAGATATTTGAGGGGATTTTATCAGGAATTCAGATTGCCTTTGGTTAAATCCCGCTTAACCTTTTTTGGAGGGCATGCGACCCTGGTGGGCGTCACGGGCTTCAAACCCGATGAGTGGATAGGTGTCTATCTGCTGAGAAGTTCGATTCTTCTGCCTTCTCACCAGTTTGGCTTTCCATTCTCCATTCCGTATGATTTTCTCACGGATTCCCACAAAACACAGTTATTACATGCTTTTTTATGGGAATCGACGCAAATATCAGCATAGAAATAAGCTCGCCCATGTCTGCTTTTAGGCTTGACTTGCAGGCTCCTTTAAAATATAATTCCGCTCTCAAAACGGATTTGGAATGCAGATTTTGTCTGTTTTTGTTTTTAGGCGGGGCGTAGCGCAGTCTGGCTAGCGCACTTGGTTTGGGACCAAGGGGTCGCAGGTTCGAATCCTGTCGCCCCGACCATTTCTTCATATCTTATGGTGGGCGTAGCTCAGTCGGTTAGAGCATCAGATTGTGGTCCTGAGGGTCGTGGGTTCGATTCCCATCGCCCACCCCATAAGTTTTCGCGTTCATAGCTCAATTGGATAGAGCATCAGACTTCGGATCTGAGGGTTGGGGGTTCGACTCCCTCTGAGCGCACCATCCTCCTTTGTTTTTCTCACGCGCTCGTAGCTCAGCTGGATAGAGCAACAGCCTTCTAAGCCGTAGGTCTCAGGTTCGAGTCCTGACGGGCGCGCCACTTTGGTTTCCTTTTTCGCCTCAATCTTTTGACATTGCTTATTGCTCATGGAATTTTATAAAATACCCAGAAAATATTCGCGTTTTTAAATAAGTAGAGATTAGAATATTCAAGTCTGAAAGGCAGGGCGTGCGCCAGCACTAGCGCGCCTGATACCAACCAAAAGGAGAGCCGATGTTTTTAGAGAAGCTTAAGAGTATTGAGCCTGCACGCCTCTACACTGCAGGGGTCTTGGTTTTTGTCCTGTTGCTCGTTCTTCTTGCACATACGTTTTTCATCATTTGGGCATTTTTGGGGATCTTCTACATCATCGCTTTTTATGAGGCGATGAAGCTTTATGGGAGCGAGGGCAGGGGGATCTACGTCGCTGCCGTTGCGATATGGATACTGGCTGCATTTTCCACTGCGCCGCTAGAAGGGACGTTTCTTATCTTCGTGGTGCTCGCTTCTTATCAAGCCTTTACTAAAAACGGCTCATATAAGGAGCTCATGCCTCTAATCTATCCCACGATTCCCTTCCTTTTCCTCTTATCGCTCTACACTTCTTATGGAATCGGGGCGATTGTGTGGCTCATTTTTATCGTCGCTTTGACGGACACTGGGGCGTTTATAGGCGGGAAGATGTTTGGGAGGCGTAAATTTTGTGAAACTTCGCCGAATAAAACGCAAGAGGGTGTATTCATAGGGGTCGCTACAGCCACGCTCATTGGCACGCTTTTTGGTCTCTCCACCGTGAATTTTGAAGGGGCATTTATCATCACGGTGCTAACAAGCCTCGCCTCGGTTTTTGGCGACCTTTATGAGAGTTATCTGAAACGTGAAGCGGGCGTGAAGGATAGCGGCACCATCTTCCCCGGGCATGGTGGCGTGCTCGATCGGGTCGATGGCTTTATGTTTGGAGGAATCGTCATGCTCGTGTGCTTGAGGTTTGTTGGTTGATACTCCTTGGCTCGACGGGCTCAATCGGGCAAAATGCTCTAGAGGTCGCGCGCGCGCATGAAATCAAGATAGAAGCACTCGTTGCGGGGAGTAATATCGCGCTTTTAAATGAGCAGATCGCGGAGTTTTACCCTAAATTCATTGCCATTTCCGATAAGAATCGCGCCCATGAAGTGGCGATTCCTGCAGGTAGTCGGCTGCTTTTTGGCGAGGCGGGGATTTTAGAGATTCTTGAAGAATCAAGCTCAGAGCTCGTGCTTAACGCGCTTGTCGGCTTTTTAGGGTTGCGTCCGAGCCTAAAAGCCCTTGCGCTTCACAAGAGGCTCGCGCTTGCAAATAAGGAATCGCTCGTCGCAGGCGGGGCATTTCTTGATACGAGCAGGATTATCCCCGTGGATAGCGAGCATTTCAGTCTTTCGTTTTTGCAAACACATCGCCCCTTTAGCGAGCTTGTCATTACTGCGAGTGGCGGGGCATTTCGCGATACTCCTTTAGAGGCGATTCCCGCGCAGGGCGTGGAGCAGGCACTCAAGCACCCAAACTGGAGTATGGGGAGGAAAATCACGGTCGATTCCGCGAGTATGGCAAATAAGCTACTGGAGATTTTGGAGGCGCGCTGGCTTTTTAAGAGTAGCAAAATTGACGCACTCATCGAGCGTAATTCGCTCGTGCATGCGCTTCTTGGCTTTAGCGATGGGAGCTTTAGCGCGCATATCGCACGAGCTAGTATGCGTCTGCCCCTCACCTATGCGATGTGCGGCGAAGTGAGTGAGTCTATTGGCGAGCCACTTAGATTGAGCGAGGTTCCCGCAATTAGGTTTGAGAAGATTGATCCTGCGCGCTATCCGCTGTGGAATCTTAAACAGACGCTACTAGACACGCCTGCGCTTGGGATTGTCTTTAATGCCGCGAATGAAGTGGCAGTGGAGCGATTTTTAAGTGGCGAGATTAATTTTGGTGCGATTGTGGGAATCGTCGAGAAAACACTCGCACATTTGGGGGCGATTCCTAAAAGTATCGAAGAAGTTTTTATGCTCAATGATGAAGCTCGGAAATATGCATATACGTGCTGATTCCTCGCTCCTTAGACCATTATCATGAAAGCTTGGTTATCATTCAAGCCCAACTTACTTAAAGGTATGCGCGTGGAATCTAGTAAGCTTGCTCTTTTGACACTTCTGAAAAAATCCCTCCTTGTGCATGGGCTTTTTTGGCTATTTATGATTCTTTTTAGGATCATATTTTTTGGATATTACAACGAGCTAAGCACCTTTGAGGGCGTGGGAATCGACATCGCTCACATGCTATTTTTAGGTGCCAGGATCGATTTGACGCTCATTGGGTATATTCAGGCGATTCCCACATTGGTGCTCATCGCGCTCTATTACGTCAATAGCCCCATGCTGTGGGCGTGGTGGGAGCGGCTGCTTGTCTATTATCTATTCATCATTTACGCATTTGTGACGCTCATTTTGCTCGCGGACTTTGGATTTTACTCCTATTTCAAAAACCGTATCAACACGCTATTTTTCGGGCTTTTTGAAGATGACACATGGGCGTTGTTGGAGACATTTTGGCAAAACTACAACGTCCCTTTGATACTTCTTGGCTTTTTCCTCTATTTGGCACTTCTATTTTGGGTTATCAAGAATCGATTTAGCAAGCTCTCTCCCGTTCGCACTACGCTTATGATGAAATCCCCGTTGCTATTTTTCTTGCTGCTTCTTTTGGCGAATTTTGCCGCTATCCGCGGGACTACGAATATGTATCCACTAGGGACGATGATCCCAAATATCTCCAGTCAAGAATATATCAACAAAATGATCCAAAATAGCGTGCGGGCGTTTGTTGATGCTTATGATTTGAGGAGTAATTTCAAAAACAGCCGCATTGATTATCTGAAAATGACGGGGTTTGCGGAGAATATCGAGAGGGCATTTGAGATACATAAGCATTCAGATCACATTGATAGGGTCGAGCTGCTAAACAATATAAAATATAAAACAAAAAAGATTGATGAACATGAATATAATGTTGTAGTGATTATGGTCGAGAGCTTTGGTCTGCCTATACTCAAATATCAGAGCGATGAATTTGATATTATGGGTGCACTTCGCAAGCATTTTAATGAAGATATACTATTCACAAATATTATTAGCGAAGGGAATGGGACGATCGGTAGCCTAGAATCCCTGCTATTAAACATCCCCGATCGCCCGGGGAGCTTCCCTTTTTCACAATCCGATTACGCCCAGACGCACTTTAGCTACACTCCAGCCTTCTTATACAATGAGCACGGATACAATACCAGCTTCATATACGGGGGCGATTCCTCATGGAGAGATTTGGGCGCGTTTGTAAAGGCTCAAGGGTATAAAAATGTAGAGGGCAAGCAAAATATATTCAGATCCATCAATGTTACCAAAGCGGAGGAATCCTACTTCCATCCGTGGGGAATCTACGATGAGTATCTGTATGAATACATCTTAAAGAAGCTCGAAAATAGCACGCAAAAGGAGCTGATCGTCGCGCTTAGCACCAACAATCACCCTCCCTATAATATACCCGATGATTATGTTTCAAAAAGTTTGATTTTTAGCGAAGATTTAACAAAACATATCACAGGGGATTTGTCTCTGGCGCATCAGCGATTCCGCTCTTATGCATATGCTTTGGATAGCCTTGGGGTGTTTTTGGATCGTTTCAAGCAGAGTCGCTTCAAAGATAATACGATTATCGTCGTTACTGCTGATAATAACACGGTGGAGGGGATTATGAAATATGACACTAATCCACTTTTCACTTCAAAAAATATCCCCATCTATTTCTACCTGCCCCAAGCGTTGCGCTCCAAGCTCGATATTGATACGACCCTAGCGGGTAGCCAGAAAGACATATTCCCCACGCTATACAATCTTACCCTCAAAGATACGCAATATATCGCCATCGGCACGGATCTCTTTGATAGCACGATTCCCCATTATGGGTTTAATAGCCACATGATCGTCAATCACGGCAAGGATGTGAGAAAAATCAATCATCTGAGCGAGGCGAGTGAGGACGCGCTGATGGAGTATTATCGCGCCACTTTAGCGGTCACGGAATACCTCATACGTAGCTACCGCGACCAAAAGCGCACCCCTTGACACCAAAAGAGGTGCCTCTTCTGGTGCACTTCTTGACAAGCGGTAAATCTTTAGAATAAAATCCCGCCACAAGAGTGATTGAAATTTTAGTCTCATAACATCTTACCTCTCCTCTTTCTTAGTCTTTCATCTCTCTTAATCTTGTCGCTACAACTCTCCCATTACGAGGAATCGCCAATGAATGACATGCACAACAGAACATCGCGAGAAGCAGGCAATCAGGGCTATCAAGGCAAATCGCGCACACATATCCCCGTCGAGGGCTATAAGATTGAGGATTTGCGCGCCAAACCGCTTAGCAAAATCATGGAAATTGCCCAGACGCTGGGGGTTGAGAATCCTCAGGAATACAAGCGTCAAGATCTGCTTTTTGAGATTTTAAAATCCCAAGTGAATAAGGGTGGGTTTATCCTCTTTACGGGAATCTTAGAGATCACAAGCGAAGGATATGGCTTTTTGCGCGCCATGGATGAGAACTTCTCGGATTCCCAGAATGACGCCTATGTCTCCAATACGCAAATTAGGAAATTCGCGCTTAGAAATGGCGATATTGTTACGGGTCAAGTGCGCCCGCCCAAAGATCAGGAGCGATACTACGCGCTTTTAAAGATTGAAGCGATCAATTATCAATCCTCTGAGGAGATGAAGAATCGTCCGCTTTTTGACAACCTCACGCCGCTCTTTCCTACGGAACAATTAAAGCTCGAATATGCGAATTCCAAAGTAACCGGGCGCATGCTCGACCTCTTCTCACCCATCGGCAAAGGGCAGCGCGCGCTCATTGTCGCGCCCCCTAGAAGCGGTAAAACGGAGCTTATGAAGGAGCTCGCTCACGGAATCGAGAAAAATCATCCCGAAGTGGATCTCATCGTGCTGCTTGTTGATGAACGCCCCGAAGAGGTAACCGATATGGAGCGTTGTGTCAAGGGCGAGGTGTATAGCTCAACCTTTGATATGCCTGCGCATAATCACATTCGCGTCGCGGAGCTTGTGATCGAAAAGGCGAAGCGGAGTGTCGAGATGGGGCATGATGTGGTGATTTTGCTTGATTCCATTACGCGGCTCGCGCGCGCTTACAATACCGCAACTCCGAGCAGTGGCAAGGTGCTTAGCGGTGGTGTAGATGCAAACGCACTTCATAAGCCTAAGCGGTTTTTTGGTGCGGCGCGGAACATCGAACAGGGCGGGAGTCTCACGATTATCGCGACGGCACTCATTGAGACGGGTTCGCGAATGGATGAGGTAATTTTCGAAGAATTTAAGGGCACGGGCAATTCCGAGATTGTCCTTGCGCGTCACATTGCCGAGCGGAGAATCTACCCTGCGATGGATATTTTGAAATCGGGCACGCGAAAAGAGGAGCTGCTTTTGGGGCAGGATAAGCTCATTAAAGTTTGGGCGTTGCGCAATGTCATGCAGCAGATGAATAACGAAGTGGAGGCTCTGACCTTCCTCTATTCTAAAATGCAAAAAACCAAGGACAATGAGGAGTTTTTAAGCATTATGAATGAGGGCTAGAGCCCTAAGTGCGGGAATCATGCCCTTTAAAGTTATTTGATTTTACTAAGATTCCCGCTTTAGCAAAGCTTTGCGAGTTTGGAGGATTTTCAAAATGCGCTTAGGAGTGTTTGATAGCGGTGTGGGTGGGTTTAGCGTGCTTAAGAGCCTTGTGGATTCCCGTGCGTTTAGGGAGATTATCTATTTTGGCGATACCGCGCGCGTCCCCTATGGCGCGAAGGATTCCGAGACGATTATCCGATATTCGCTTGAGGCGCTTGAGTTTTTGCGCGCATTTGACATCGACATGATGATTGTCGCGTGCAATACCGTCAGTGCCCACGCGCTTGAGGAGTTGCAGCAGGCGACGGATATTGATGTGATCGGTGTGATTGAGCCCGGGGTTTTGGCTCTTAGGAATCGGCTGAAAAACCTCGATTCCCGCATTTTAGTCCTCGGGACTCAAGCGACCATCGCGAGCGATTCCTATCCTAGGCTTTTGCGCAATCTTGGCTATACCCGTGTGGAATCGCTCGCCACAGGGCTTTTTGTCCCGATCGTGGAGGAGGGGATTTTTGAAGGCAAGGTTTTAGAAAGCGTGATGGAGCACTATTTTAGCGCGCGCACAAGCGAGCCTGAGGCGATTATTCTTGGTTGCACGCATTTCCCTTTCATTGCCCCAGCAATTGCGGAATATTTTAACAACAAGCCCTTGCTAATCCACTCGGGCGAGGCGATCATGCAATACCTTGGGGAGCGATATGAGCTTGATTGCTTTACGCGCACAGAAGTGCGATATTTTGCGAGTGAGAATCCCGCCGCACTTATAAAGCGCGCCAAAGAGTGGCTTATACTTTAGTGATTCCGCGAGATTAGGGGCTTTAAAATTGTAAGTAAATTTGCAGGAATCGCGCTCAGGCGCGTGAGGTTCTTGCGTGTTATAATTTGCGCCCTAAATTATGCAAAAGAAGATCCATTATAATGAATGAATTTGACGTAATTGTCGTTGGTGGCGGGCATGCGGGAATCGAGGCGGCACATGCGAGCGCGAAAATTGGCTGCGAGACGCTACTTCTTACGATTTTAGTCGAGCAAATTGGCGCAGCGAGCTGTAATCCTGCAATCGGCGGACTGGCTAAAGGGCATTTGGTGCGTGAGATTGATGCGCTGGGCGGGCTTATGGGGCGAGTTACTGATGAGTGTGGCTTGCAATTTCGCACACTCAATGCCTCAAAAGGTCCTGCTGTGCGGGGCACGCGCGCGCAAATCGATATGGATTCCTATCGCATTACCATGAGGAATCTCTGCCTGCGGATTCCTCATCTTAGCCTCGCTCAAGAGATGGTCGAAGAGCTTGTGATTAAAGAGGGTGCGGTATGTGGTGTGCGGACGCAAATCGGGCGTGAATACCATGCCAAAAAGGTGATTTTAACCACGGGGACGTTTCTTAATGGTATCGTGCATATTGGCGATCGGACTTCGCAAAATGGGCGCGTGGGCGAACCCTCGGCAATTAAGCTTTCACAATCCTTGCGCTCGCTTGGTTTAGAAGTCGGGCGGCTAAAAACGGGGACATGTGCGAGGATCTCGCATGAGGGAATCGACTTTGAAAGCCTAGAGCAGCACAGGGGGGATACGCCCCCACCGCCTTTTAGCTTTAGCACGCGTAGGGATTCTTTTAATCCGTTACAACTTCCCTGCTATGTCGTCTATACGAATGAGAATACGCATGAGATTATCCGCTCAAACTTCCATCGTGCGCCGATGTTTACGGGGCAAATTGAGGGAATCGGACCACGATATTGCCCGAGTATCGAGGATAAAATCCATCGTTTTGGTGAGCGTGAACGACATCAGATTTTTATTGAGCCGCAGACGCGCGAGGCGAGTGAGTTTTACCTAAATGGCTTGACTACTTCCATGCCCTATGATGTGCAAGAGGCGATGATCCACTCAATTCATGGGCTAGAGCGGGCGAAAATCGTGCGCTATGGCTATGCGATTGAGTATGATTATGTCAATCCTGTGGAGCTACAACATACACTAGAGACCAAAAAGGTCAAGAATCTCTACCTCGCAGGGCAGATTAATGGCACGACAGGCTATGAAGAGGCGGGTGCGCAGGGGCTAGCCGCGGGAATCAACGCCGCTTTGAGCGTGCTTGGGAAAGAGCCCTTTATCTTGCGGCGCGATGAGGCGTATTTAGGCGTGCTGATTGATGATTTGGTCACCAAAGGGACGAAAGAGCCCTATCGTATGTTCACTTCGCGTGCGGAGTATCGACTGCTTTTGCGCGAGGACAATGCGGAGTTTCGCCTTGCAAAATATGGGCATGCTTTTGGGCTTGTGAGTAGTGATCGTATCAGGAATCTGGAGCTAGATCGGGCGGATATTGCTCGGGGGCTTGAGTTTTTGCGTGAAAATTACGCAACGCCTAGCCAAAAGACGCTAGCCCTTTTGACTCGCCTAGATGAAGAGGGAATCAGCGATAAGAGCCTATGGCAAGTGATTGTCTCGCGCAAGAGCTTTACAGAAGAGAAGCTAAAAATGCTCGCGCCACTTTTTGAGACGATGAGCATGAGGGCGTTGGAGCAGATACTTATCGAGGCAAAATATGCAAGCTACATCAAAAAGCAACATGAGAGCATTGAGGCGATGAGTGAAATGCTGAAAGTGGCGATTCCTAAGGATTTTGACTTTGATAGCGTGCCGGGCTTGAGCCTAGAAGTGGTCGAGAAGCTCAAAAAATTCGCTCCGCCTACGCTTTTTGCCGCGAGCGAAATTAGCGGAATTACCCCCGCCGCCCTTGATACGCTGCATTTGTATATACATTTGAGGGGGAAAGTGTGAAGAGAATATAGCGATAATTCAGCAAAAAATATCAGAAATAGGACTGATTCTTATACATATCATCAAGAATATAGACGAGAGAGATCGCCTCTTTGATGAGCCTTTCATCATCTTTTGTTGCGATAAGCTGTTTATCCTTGTAGATAAAAGTTCTTGGTGGCATGTTGGGGACAAGAATCACGACGTAATCATGCTTCCGATAAGCATACGTTTCGTTAAGAATAATGAGATTAACCTCCTGCTTATTTTCTTTGAAGATGGAGTTGCCAAGAATCGGATAGGAAAGGTCAATTCCTATCAGATCAAGTGCGGTGGCTAGAACATCGGGCTGAGAAGCGAGTCCGTCATAGACGGTAGGCTTGAGTCCCTCACTGATAATCACAGCGGGAATATGAAACATATCAATAGGCATGACCTGATTTCCATGGACGCGCACGTTGTGATCGGCTACGATGACAAATACTGTATTTTCAAAATATCCACTCTGTTTAGCTAGCTCAATAAATCTTCCTATGGCAAAATCTGCGTATTTCACGGTATTTTCCACGCTATTTCTAGGTAGATTCTTTTCAAACTCAATTTTGCCATCGGGAAGCTCAAAGGGCGTGTGATTTGAGGAGCTAAACATCACACTAGCAAAGTGCTCGCCATTTTTGTGATGTTCTGTAAAGATTTCATTAGCCTTGATGACCAAATCTTCATCGCAAACACCCCAAGTGCTTGTGAATGTAGGGTTTGTGAAGTCTTTTTCCTCAACGATTCTCTCAAAACCATTCCCCAAATACCAGCTCCGCATATTGTCAAATTTTGCATCCCCGCCGTAAATGAGGCTTGTTTTGTATCCATAGGGCTTAAGCAGGCTTGCGATTGTGAAATAGTTTTGTTGTGATTTATTCCGCGTAAGCACCTCATCACCAGCGATGGGCAAAGTTCCACTCGTAATGGCCGCTAGACCTCGCGGGCTTCTTGGTCCATTAGCATAGAGATTATTAAAAGTTAGATACTTTTGGGCAAGTTTATCAAGATTTGGTGTAAGCTTTTGCTTCCCACCCGCAATAAAGCCTGTGAATTGCGCTCCTAGACTCTCTTGGACAAAAATTACAAGATTTTTGGGCTTATTTTGTTTAAAGCTGCTTTTAACCTTTCGATAAAAGGGTCTTTTTTGATCTTGATATTCGATTCCTAGAACCTCTGAGGCGATTTTATAAGCCTCTTGTAGATCGATTTTCCCATAACTTGAAATGTCGCTTTCAAATTGCTTATATGAATAGTAGGCATATCCGATAGAGTGTAGAGAATTTTTAGTGATCTCGTTAATGATTCTGTTGTGACTATAGAGGGCATCAGAAATATTTGATGGGAGATTTGTAAAAGATGAGCGGATTCCTATAAAAAGCAGAGCTAAAATGGGCACAAGCAATGCGATTCTTGGGGGATGTGGTTGCGTAAGCACTTCATAAAAATCTACTAAAGGGCGTTTTTTATATAGGATTGCCACTAGGGAGACAAGGAATATCGCGCCAAGTAGTTCTAATTTGTATTCTTTAAAAATCATGGAGCCAACTTCTTTTGGATATTCGAGGTATTCGATGAATAGATAATTTGGTCGCAAATCATACTGCGCAAAGAAAGGAAACGACGCAATTTCCACAAAAAGAGCTAACAATAAAAAGCCCAGAAGATAGCCATGCAGGAATCTTGACATATATGGTGCAAATCGTCTCGGAGTGAGGGATAAGAGCAGCGTAATAATGACAAGAATGATGGATATAGCAATCGTATCCATTCGTAGCCCGAAGATAAAGGTAAGTAACGATTCCCCTAAGGATATATCGCTGAGTCGATCAAAATAAAGTGTGTAAAAAAGTAATCTTCCGCAGAAAAACATTACCGTAAAGGTTAGATAAATTTTGAAAATAGCCCAAAACATTTTCATGTGTTAGACTCCTTTTTGTCTAGGAATTGAAAAATACATTTATTAACACACCGCCCCACGTGATGAGAAAAATCACAAAGCTAAGAAACACCACAGAGCTTCCGATATCCTTAGCGCGACCGGCAAGCTCATGGTAATCAAGTGTTACAAGATCCACTACGCGTTCAATTGCACTGTTAATTGCTTCTGCGAGTGGGATTCCCATAAGGGTTACAAAAAGTAGCAGCTTCTCTACTAAACCCACTTGCAGTATGAAAATCACGGGAATCGCCACTACAATGAGCAACAACTCAAGCCTAAAAGAGGTCTCATTTTGGACTAAATCCCTTAAACCTTTGAGCGCGTAGGAGCTATTTTTAAAAAGATTATATTTTGGCTGATTTCTCACGGGAATCCTAACACAAGTGATTTTACGCGACTAATTAGAGGAATCGCACAAAATACGGGGCTTTTTAAAAGACAATACGACACATGTTTCCCTATTTTTGAATACATGGGGTTAATCCTCCGATTCCCGCATGATTTCCGCCTGATAATGGGCGATAATCGGGTCGATAATACAATCAAAATTGCCGCTTAGCATAATCTCCTCAAGGCTATAAAGCGTCAGCCCGATACGATGATCGGTGAGGCGATTTTGCGGATAGTTGTAGGTGCGGATACGCTCGCTCCGATCGCCACTTCCCACTTGGGATTTCCTTGCGGCAGAATTTTCGCTCATTTTGGCTTCCAGCTCGGCTTCATAGAGGCGCGCTTTGAGGATTTTTAACGCCTTGTCTTTATTTTTGTGCTGTGATTTTTCATCTTGCATAGAGACGGTAATGCCCGTGGGGATATGGGTAATCCTCACTGCAGAATCGGTCGTATTCACCGACTGTCCTCCATGACCACCTGAGCGAAAAACATCG
>JBQMYQ010000006.1:0-62694 GCA_052173415.1 Wolinella sp.
AAAACCTCATCGACGTCATGGAGGGGCACGAGCCTAGCGCGCAGCACAACGGCTACACCGTCTGCCCGATTCTCACTAATTATGGCAAGGTGCTTTTGGCGGAATTTGGCTACGACAATGTCCTGCTCCCCTCGCTTCCACTCCTCGAGCCCGCGCAAGAACGGTGGATGTGGTGGGTCATGAAACGCTACATTCTCCATCCGCTCTATTACTATGGTATGCTTAAGGGGATCGCCTAGTCCCCTCGCGTGCACATTTTGGGCGGGAATCTTCAGCGGAGGATCGCCCTTCCGCCCGAGATTCTCGCTTCATCTCGCGCCCTCATCGCTCTCTAATTCCCGCATGTGCTGTTTTCTAATTCCGCGCGCACCGCTCCATTTTGATGATTCGCCTGCCCGCCTCTTTTTTGCCTGTTCTGCCCCCCCCCCGCGCCCTTGACCTATCATTTGTCTCTATTTGCACTTTGACATGGCGCATAGAATCGGTGGCGAGGGAGTTTGTGAGGCGTGCATTCCGCAAGATAGATAAAATTAGCTTTAATTTTTTGCAAGGTATTGATTGTTTGAGGAGTTTTGTAGTAACATACACTCACATCTAGTGTTAGCCGACGCGGAGGCTACCCTTTAGGTAATTTTTAAAAAGGAGTTTATATGAAACGAAGTGGTTTTACGATGATTGAGCTTGTGTTTATCATCGTTATTCTAGGGATTTTGGCAGCGGTAGCGATACCTAAGATGGCAGCGAGCCGTGAGGACGCAAAGGTCGTCTCGATTCGACAAGACATTGAGACTATCACTCAGGCGATCCCTGCTATGGCGATGAGTCAGGGGGCATCTGCAGTTACGAAGTTTGCTGATGCAGTTACCCTCACAGAGACAAACTGGAAGCCTGTTAATGTGGGCGATAGTCTTGCTACCGCGACAGCGATCTATACTACTTATGCAGGAGATGGAGTAGCTGGAGCCACTAGTAAAGATCAGTCATGCTTGGTTATTAGCTTCAAAAAAGCACCTGTTGCTGGTGGCAATCCTATCCAAGGTGTCGATCCAGAAGCACCTTATCTTGAGGTCAAAGCACAGATTACTCAGGCATGCAAGAGACTTGGTGTCGCAGAGTCTGAGATCATCATACCTCTCACAGGTAGAAGCATCAGGTTTGAATAAAATCTAAATACTTCCTCTCTCGTTTCGCTACGGGGTGAGAGGGCTCTCTATCCTCTTTATTTTCCCTCGCTTTTTTGATTTGACTGCTTTTGGTTTGCCTGATTTGGCTCGTGTGCTCTCGTGCGCTTTTTTTTTAAAATCTCTGCTCTCTTTTGCTTTTCTGATTCTCTTGCGCCGCCTTGTTTTGGTGATTTACTTGATTCCTCTGCTCGCTTGCTTCTCTGTTTGCTTGGGGGTCAGGTTGGTCAGGTTGCGCGCGAACTCTTTCGCTTTTTGTGCCCGTGTCCTTGTGATTTTGGCTTCTCGCCCCTTTTGTGTTCTGATTCTTAGCGGGACGCTCTGTTTCGCTCCCGCGTTTAATCGCTTATGTTGCTTCACGGGAGAGGGAATCTTTTGTCTGATTCAACGCGGGTGGGGCAGCCTAAAACACTATTTCGATTCCCGCGCAGATAGCGGGAATCCGCCGATTGAGAGAATCCGCCTTGTCTTATTCCCGCGGGTGGCGATGATGTGCCTCTATCCTGCCTGCGTGTTGCAGGAATCGCGCCAATTTTAATATATTCATTTAAGAATTATTACAGTATTCTAGCGTGCTTAGTCGATTCTTTTAGCGAGGGTTAAGCGAATGACTTTGATAGATAGCTCTAGGAGTTTTTCAGATGAGAAGATGTGGTTTTCGATGATTGAGCTCGTGTTTATTATCGTGGTTTTGGGGCTTTTGGCTGCCATTGCGATCCTGAAACTCTCTAGAAGTCGGGTAGACACAAAGGCTGTGCTCATTGCTCATCAAGCAGGATATCGCGACGATCACTCAGGCGCTCGCCGCGCCGGTGGTGACTCAAAGGGGTCATGCGATAGAGGATATTCCGGGGCAGGGATTGGGGACGCTTGGTGTTAATAGTCAGGAGATTGAGTTTGATCACGTGGGGGAGATTAATGGGGCACATTGGAAGTCTTTCTTCCCCTGTGTCGGTATGTCGACACGCTACTATGGTCAGAGCATTTACAGCACTCTTGCGACTGATGACATAGAAGCGAATAGCGCGGACGTAGCGTGTGTCACGATGAGAATGGTACCCTGTTTTAAACAACGGGGACGTGTATACATACAAACTCGTAACGACCATCAAAGATTCGCCTGTGTGCCTGTGTGTAGGAAGATTGGAATACTGGGCGTAGTGGAGACCCCACTAGAGGGCGCGAGGGTGAAGTTTTAAGTGTGTGATTTCCACACTTTGTCCCTGCTCGGAGATTTTGCGCTTGATTCTTGCGCATGGTCGGGAATCGGGGGTTTGGAAACGTGAAGCTAGGAATCGGAGCTCGGAGAGTCGCTCGCCCCCGTTCCATTTTGCTTCATTCGCATAAACGCAGGAAAGCGTTTAATTTGGATTTCTTAATCCTCGCTGAGCAAATCATTAATACATATGCCACGTCGATATTTCAGCTCTTCAAGAAACCAAATTTACCCTATAATCCGCGCAATTTATGTGGAAATCGTGTAAAATAGAGTATATTTTCGGGGATACTTCATGCCGTAAGGAGAATTTGTGAAAAGAGGCTCGTTTGCTCAAAGAAGTGCATTTACCATGATCGAGCTGGTGTTTATCATCGCCCTTTTGGGGGTTTTGGGTGCGGTTGCGATCCCCAAAATGGCAGCAAGTCGCGAAGATGCCTGCTTGGTGCGCTTAAAAAGCGAACTCTCGGCGATGAGAGCACACCTAAACATGGAGAGTTCGGAAAAATTCCTAAGGGGCGAGTCTCTAGGCACGTTGGCAATCAAAGACAATACACTCTTTACAGTCTCTCAACACTGTGGCTGGGAAGTCACTCCCGATGGGAAAGTCTTCACTCCATATCTGAATGGTCGGGGTGGCGCGGCTTTCTCCATCACCATGAATGGGAGCGTTATGAGTTTTGATTGCGATCGGAGCGATAGGGTTTGTCAAAAACTTCTAGGAATTTAGCGAGGGGGCGGAATGAATGCGCAACATGTAGTCAAAGTCGATGAATTGACATTTGAGACGCTTAAGCGCGTGCGCACGCAGCTAAAGCGGCTCATTGATATGGGAGGGAGCGACCTGCATATCAAATCAAACGCTGCGATAAAGGCGCGAATCCATGGGGAGATCGTCGATTTTGGTGAAGAGTTTTTCAGCAAGGGCGATGGGATTACGCTTGCAAAAGAGCTTTTGCGGACGCGGTTTGGGGAATTTGTCGAGAAAAAAGAGATGGATTTAGTCTATATTTACAGCGAGGAGTTGCGATTCCGTGTGAATATATTTTTCCAAATGGACGGGGTGTCTGCGGTGTTTCGGGCGATCCCGAGTGTGCAAAAGAGCCTTGATGAGATGAAGCTCCCTGCGCCACTCCATAAAATCGTTGCAATGGATCGTGGATTGGTGCTCGTAACAGGTGCGACGGGAAGCGGGAAAAGCACGACGCTAGCGAGCATTATCCATGAGATTAACCTCTCTAAAAGCAAGCATATCATCACAATTGAAGATCCGATTGAGTTCATGCATAAAGATATTCGTTGCGTGATTAATCAGCGGAGCGTCGGGCAGGATACCAACAGCTTCAAAGATGCGCTCAAAGGCGCACTGCGTGAAGACCCCGATATTATTCTTGTGGGCGAAATGCGGGATCTTGAGACTATCGAAATGGCGTTGCATGCGGCGGAGACGGGGCATTTGGTGCTCTCAACACTCCATACACTTGATGCCAAAGAGACCATTGGACGCGTGATTTCTGTTTTCCCTCCGCAGGAGCAGCACCGTGTGCGGCTAATTCTCTCAGGCGTGCTTAATGCGATCATCGGGCAGAGACTCGTGCGGACTAAAACAGGCGGGCGCGTCGCGGCAGTGGAGATTTTGTTTCGGACGCCACGCGTGGAAGCTCTCGTGCGTGAGGGGAGAGACGCGGAGATTCCTGCAGCTTTAGCAGAGGGGAGTAGTATCTACAAGACGCAGACCTTTGACCAGGCGTTGTTCGATCTTGTTACAGGGGGAATCGTCGATGAGGAAGTGGCACTAAGCTATGCTTCTGTGCCCTCAGACCTGAAGCTCAAACTTTCGAATGATTACTTCAAGCAGGAAAACAGCGCGGAAAATTTAGTCATCGGACTAAAAGAGGAAGCCTAGAGACAATAAAAAGGCACGGCGGGAATCGAACGAAGAAGTGCAGTGCGGGAATCAAAAAGCTTGGAGTTATGTGCATTTGAAGGAGGTGCAAGAATACTTCTGGAAAGTGCGCAAAAGACGAGAATGAGAAACATTGTGCGCGAGCTAAAGGAGAGAAAGATATACGCTTAGAAGGAGTCAAGGTCAGGAATCGGGCACGCGCGGGGTAGGCGAGGTGTAAAAGGTTAAGGTGGAAGCGGGAATCGACAAAAGTGATGGTGCAGGAAGAGGTCAATTTAGGAGGCGTGTAGAGATTAAAAAGGAGCACAGAGGATACGAGGTGGCGGGGAGGTTATGATGTTAGAAATGTGCAAAAATAAAAGCAAGGGCAGAGGTGGTTACAAGCTAAGAGGTTAAAACGCAGAGGGAGGAATCGCCGCCTCAATCCGCCAACTACTCTCACCCTCGCGTGCAAGCTCCACGAGCATGGCTTTTTGCCATTTGATATGGATGTTGCCATTGCTACACAGCATAGAAAGTGTCTCGCTCAAATCGGGCTCGTGTCCGATAATAACGCACGCCCTCTCTTCGCTTTTTAAAGCTCTCTCCAAAAGCTTTGCGTAGCCTGCGCTCCCGCACATAGGGGAAATCTCTTCGCTAACGCGCAACGTGCAACCAAGTCGTCTCGCAATGCCTCGCGCACTCTCAATCGCTCGTGAAGCATTTGAGGAGAATAGTAGCGAGACCTGTGGATAGTGGCGCGCTACAAAACGCGTGAGCTTCTTTGCCTGCGCGCGCCCTTTTGCACTAAGCGGACGAAGTAGATCCTCATGCTTCCATGTCTCCCGTTTTAGGGCTTTTGCATGGCGGATAAGGATAATGCGATCCATGGTTTATGCGAGCTGATCAAGCATTAAGCAGACGAACTCCGCACTAGTTTTTGCGGAGCTGACCAAAAATTCATCAAAATTAAAGCCCGCGTCCATGTCTGCTGCGTCGCTAATCGCGCGTAGGACGCAGAATGGAACTTTTAAGAGATCGCACACAGAGGCGACACTCGCCCCCTCCATCTCCAGCGCCATAGCGTTAAAGGTATTTTTAATCCATTCCTTTCTCTTTGGATCGGCAATAAACTGATCGCCTGTGGCAATAATGCCCTCTTTGAGCTCGATTCCCTTGATTTGCGCAACCTTGCGCGCGATAGCGTTGAGCGAGGGATCGCTTGTGATAAAGTGTTTGCTCTCAGGGATAAATCCAAAGGGGTGCCCAAACGCGCTAATATCAACATCGTGCTGGCAAAGCTCCGAAGCAATTACCAAATCGCCGATATGAAGTCCCGAAGAGACTGCCCCTGCGACCCCGCTAAATATGAGCTTTTTGCAGCCGAAATTCATAATCATGCTCGCGGCTGTGAGTGCGGCATTGACCTTGCCAATTTTGCTGTAAGCGATGATGAGCTCGATTCCTTTGTATGTGGCTTTGTAATAGTCATTCCCTGCAAAATGCACTTTTTCATAATTGCCAAAAGTAGCGAGGAGTGGCGCGATCTCCTCTGTCATTGCGCCTAGAATTGCAATCCGCATAGTCTATTCTCCTAAAGATTTTTTAAGTTCTTCGATTCCCGTGGGGGAATCGACTAGATACGTGGGCTTCTCGCTAAGTCTTCGATTTAGCCCCTTTAGCACGCCGCCCCAGCCACATTCGATATAAAAATCGACTTTCTCATCGTGTTTTTTTATGGATTGTTTATAGAGCACGGGTGAGATGAGTTGCGAAGGGAGGAGCGCGAGAGCTTCGGCTTTGCTTTTGTAGGGCTGGGCATGGACGTTTGAGATGATGGGGAATCTGAAGCAATCGCGCAGTTTTGCTTCAAGATGGGCAATAAACTCCTCTCTCATGCTCTCTAGGAGCGGACAATGGCTTGCCACAGACATAGGAAGCAAGAGTGCGCGCTTTGCGCCCAAAGCTTTGATTTCTGGCTCAAGCGCACTTAGGTCTTCGCGCTTACCCGCAAGGACGATTTGCCCCTCGCCATTGTAGTTCGCCGCCCAGATTTCATGCCCCTTAGCGCGCTGCTCTTCGCAAAATCGCTCTAGTGTCTCATCGGAGATTCCAAGCACGACCATCATGCCCGCCTGCACCCTCTCGCATGCCTGTTGCATGAGCAGCCCGCGTGTATGAACAAGTGCAAGTGCATCGCCTAGCGTGAGTGCGCCTGTGCTATACAGGGCGGAGAATTCACCTAAAGAATGTCCCATGCCAAAGATAACCTCTAAATCACACGATTCCTCCAGTGCGCACGCTGCCATCGCGCTTACAAAGAGGATCGCAGGCTGGGTATAGGCGGTAAGTTCGAGTTTATCGCTCTCTTCAAAGAGGATTTTGGCTAGATCAAAGCCTAGAGCGTCATTTGCCTCACTCAACATCTCTTTTGCACCGCTAAAATTCTCATAGAGCGCGCGTCCCATACCTAGAGCTTGACTGCCCTGCCCGGGGAAAATCAATGCACATCGCTTCATGTAGCTCCTTTTGTTGTTTTAGATGTAAGAGCAGGAATCCCCGCCTAATTTTGCCTTGCACAGCGTGTTTATTGCGTAGGCTTAGTGTCCCGCGCAGTGCCCACCACCACAACATTCATGCTCGTGAGCATGCCCATCGCCTCCACAACAGAACATACCTCCCGCAAGCTCATCCTCACTCGCCTCGCGCGCACTTAGGATTGTTACATCAAAATGCAAATTTTTGCCCGCCAGCGGGTGATTGTAGTCAATGAGAACGTTTTTATCGTTAAAATCCTGCACGATGACCTGCACCGTTTGTCCATCTTCCCCTTGACCAAAGAGCGTCATTCCTTTTGCCAGCTCGATTCCCTCAAATTGCTCGCGCGGCACCTCCTGAATATATTCGGGGAATCGCTCGCCATAAGCATCACTGGGCGAGATTGTAACTTCAAATTTCTCGCCGACATTTTTACCCAAAAGTGCCTGCTCAAGCCCAGAGATAATCTGCCCCGCACCAAGCAGAAACTCAAGGGGCTTACCTCCACGATTGCCATCAATGATCTCCTCTTTGCCCGCCTCTCTCACTTCGTATTCAATAGCCACAATTTGGTTGTTTTCTAGACTCAAAATAGCTCCTTTTTTTAGATTAAGTTTTGGATTATAACGTGAATATTCCTAAACGCACAAATGGCGATTCTTAGGGGCTTATCCGCACAGAGCTACAGGAATCCTAGAGTCTAAAAGTTAGAGATTAGTTCTATTTTGATCGCGTGCTTCGCCCATAGGGGGAATCGTAGGCAAAATAATCTCAAAAACCGCGCCTTCAAGGTTGTTATACGCCTTTAGAGATCCTCCCATTTTCTCATGCACGATCATGTGCGCGAGCGTAAGTCCGATTCCCATGCCTTTTTCGCCTTTGGTGGAATTAAAATGTTCGAAAATTTTGCACGGCAAAAGATGAGGCGCGATTCCCCCGCCATTATCAAGGAATCGTATGCACGCCTGATCCCCTTGCATCGCGATTTCCACTTTGACTCTTGCTTTTTTAATATCTCGTTCGATAAATACATCACGTGCATTATTTAGAATGTTTAGCACCGCTTGTTTAAATTCTCCATTATATCCATACGCTTTGATTGCTTCGTTATTTTCAATTTCAAAGTCGATTCCTCGCTTGATATATTCGCTACGAAGCAGGTTATATACAGAGATTGTGGCGTGGTAAAGTGAAAAATATCCTTTCTCTTTTGAGGGACTAAAGAAGTTTCTAAAGTCTTCCATAGTTTTTTATCATGAAATCAATCGTATGACGCCGCTCCTTTTGTTCTTTGTTGTAAAAAAACCAACCCACGCTGACAATCAAGAAAATGACGATAATCCCGACCATGCCCTAGAGGTTTTCTGTTGCGTGATGAGCTCATCTACACGCTCGTTATAGGAGATTCATCACAAGCTGGGCGAAGCTTTTTATATTCCTTGTCCGAGCCGATAGGCATGAAGGTCGTTAGGGCGTGCTTCCCCTGCGGGCTGATTCCCGCAATCGCGCTGGGAGTGAATTTTGCCAAATCGAGTCGCTTTTCGTATTTAAGCTGTGTGATCATATCAAGGGAATCTTCGATATTTTCATTACTTGAGAGCCCCTTAGCCAAAAGCCAATACGCGTTAAAAGGCGTGGATAGGTGCTTCAGCAGCACATAGCGCATGAGACGTTCCAGATGCGCGCTGTGCCGAAAAATGAAGAAAAACTCATTCTACGGGTGATTTTACGAGAGCTTTTGGAGCAGCGAATCAAATGAGACGCTAAACTCCGCCGTGGCGATGTTTTGATCGTCTTTGAATGGGGAATAGGGATTTTTATACCCGGCGCTAGTTGGGCCCAGAATAAAACCATGCCACGATCCCCTTTTTGGCAATGGTCTAAAATTGGAAGATCAATAACGCGCTCTCCCGCTCACTTGGGAAAATGCGCACGATAAAGGACGCGTCCCTCAAGCGCAAAGAGCGTAAAATATTCAAATCCTTTGCCTTTGAAAGTCGCAAAAAGTGCTTGACGTTTGTGGAATTTCAGACGCTCATGCAGGGCGATATCTTTGTTGGTCGCGCTCAAAGTGGGATTTTATGACGAAGACATTGAGTGTGCTTAGGATCAGTCCGAGAATGGACAAATGCAAAAGCTAAGGCGCGGAAGCAAACCATAATTCGTGGCGATTCTCTCTTTAGCAGATGAGCACGAGTCTCGGCTTTTTAGTTTTGTGAAAGTCATAGTTAAAATCCTAGCAAAATTTCATGTGCTATACTCGCAAATTCTGATTCTTAAGGAGTTTTTATGCGATTTTTTGCCCCATACGTGCTGTTTGGTCTCATTTTCACTCATTCTCTTTTGGCTGCAAATGCACAAAAAGAGCACAGAGGCGAGGGATTCTCGCTCACTAGAGAGTTCTCTTATACAAAAAAGCTTATCCCCAACCAATACCGCTCCACGCCTACGCTAAGGGCGAGCGAATATCTGCGCAATAAGCCTGAATTAAGCTCGCAAGAAAAGGGGCAAATCACGCATACAATCAACAAAATCCTTGAGCGCACCAAACAAGAATCTTTTTGCAAAGGCGGAAGCTACTCTTTAGAGCCACTGTATGAGTTTCATGATGGGAGGCAAAAGCTCATCGGGCATGAGCTCAATTTGCAATTCTCTTGCACGCTAAAAAGCGAAGATATTTCGCGCTTCAACGCACTTATTAACGAAATGGATCATCTTGCCTCTGAGAGTGGATTCCTGCATTTTCTCATTCCCCCGCTCCATGCGCAGATCAGCGCAGGGGAAATCGATCGCGCTAAAGAGAACGCCTATGAGGAGCTCCTGATTCTTGCTAGCAAAAAAGCCACTCACTATTCCAAAGTGAGCGCGCGTACTTGCACCCTTGCGGAGGTTAATTTTGATGATTCCATCGATCATGAGCCCCGTGCTTTTGTGTTTTCCACAAAAGCGGCTGAAGCTAGGAATCTGCGCGATTCTATGGAGCTTACGCCTCCTTTGGCGCAAGAAGAGGATATTTCACTGAGCGCGCATGTGCGTTACCGGTGCAAATAGTAGGTGCGAAAACCGCAGGGTGGGCGGACGCAACAGTAAAACAGAGCAGATAGGCGAATTCGCAGGCGTGGAAGGGTCTTGCGCGATTCCCTCTGCTTTGGTCTACCTGTGCGGATTCCCAAGAATCGTGCGGAATTAGAAAGGATTTGCGTAGCTTAGCCATATTCTTACCCAAAGCATGAGCGCAAACCATACCATGATCAGTGCGGAAAATAGGCTAAAGAAGTAGGTAACTCGCTCAGAAATAAGGTGTTTGCTTTTATGGATCAAAAGGGGCAGGGAGATTGTCCAAGTGAAAATCACTAGAGCGATTCCCAGCACAAGCCAGATTCCCCGATATTGAGGTGAGGAGACTAGCGAAGCGACAGAGAGCCAAAATGCGATGGTGTAGGGATTTGAGAGCGTGAGTAAATAGCCCTTTATGAGGCTTTTAAAAAATGCGCAGGGTTCTGTCGCGCGTTCGCGTAGGCTTTTGTTGCGTCCTTTGTAAAAAAGATAGGCGAGGTAGAGAAGGAAGAGCGAGCCCAAAAATGCAATGAGATTCTCTACAAGTGGCGAGGCAAGGAACAGATGGAAGCCTAGTAGCACGATTCCTAGATAAGAGAGATCTGCGCTCATCGCGCCAAGTCCGATAGCAAATGCGTTGCGTGCGTTGCTTAGCGCGGTGTTCATGATGAGTGTGTTGATTGGACCTAGGGGAATCGAAGCTCCAAGCCCTAGGAGCATTCCTTGTAAGAGTGAATTAAGCAATGGGACAACCCTTTGAGGTAAGATTCCGCGAGATTTTTAAGCTTGGAGGGGTATCATACTGCAATATCGTTTTGCACGTCATAAAAAGGAGCAAAAATGCAGGTAGGTAGCTCTTCAATCCATGCGCACACTCAGTGGATTAGTAATTCGGCGCACAATGTTGCAAATGTCAATACGGAAGGTTTTCGTGCGCACAGCACACATCTTGAGGAGCGGGGCGAGGGCGGAGTGAATGCTCAAACGCGCCAAAATGAGGAGAGAACCGATCTAGTGCGGGAGACAAGCGACCAAATGATCGCACAAAAGGGTGTTGAAGCGAACACACAAACAATCAAAACCTACGATGAGATGCTCGGGACAGTGCTGAACATTAAAGCCTAAGGAATCCACAGGATTCTTACAAGTCTCAAGCTTTTTGAGCTAGGGGTAATCGCGCTTTAGGCAGTTTTTGATTCTCTCTAGGATTCCTTGGAATTAGAATGCAGAACCTCTGTGTAGTGAGCGAGGATCTCTTTTGTAATTTCACTATCCTTACGGGTTGCATCGACCACGTAGTCTGCGGAATTTTGGTAGGAATCGTATCGTTTTTCATAGAGGGCTTGGGCTTGCTTAAGGTCGCCAAAAAGGGGGCGTTTGGCGCGCTCTGCTCCTTGAATCCTAGCGAGGATTTTCTCAAAAGGGAGGTCTAGGAAAAAGACAACCCCAAGCCTCTTAACATCATAAATTAGTGGAGTGCCCCCACCCGTGGAGATGACCGAGTGTCGCAAGGAGCGTTCAAGTTTGGCACAGAGCTTTGATTCCCACTCTCTGAAGCCACTCTCTTTAAGGGTTGCGAAAATTTCTGCTACGCTCATATTCTCCTTAAGCTCCAAAAGCGTGTCGGTATCAATGAGTAAAAGCCCCGATTCCCGTGAAATGAGCCTAGAGATGTGGCTTTTGCCGCTTCCCATGAAGCCCGTAAGGACGATGTTTTGCCTAGCGCAATTCAACAGAGAAGCCCTCTTTCTCGGGCTTAATCGTGTAGCGATATTTGCCATCTAGCTCAAGTGTAACACGGTAAAAATCCTCATGCGTGCTAATGCTAACCCCCTTAATATAGGGCAATCCCGTCTCAAAGCTCTTTTGCAGTGATTTCTTGCCGACTTTTTGAAAATCAATGAGGATTTTGGGTGTTGGAGCGAGAGCCATATCACGGCGGATTAAGTAGGGGGTGCGAATGAGAAGATTCTTGCCCGTGATTTCAAAGATAATTTCCTCAAAAGGCTCAAAGCGAAAAACGCCCGGTGTGGGGTGGGGTCTCAGGATACTCACATTGGAATCAAGTGGCTGAATCTCCTGTGAGAGCAACAAGGGAAAATGCCAATCAATATCGCCCTCAAGCTCCTTCTCATGCTGACCAATCGAGCCATCAACGTTTTGATAAGTAATTATGATTTTTTTAATAAAGCGCGCAGAGCTGGGCAAGGTAATGCTGTGCGATTTGAAGTAGTTTGGCTGATAGGGAATCGAGACTTCGCCGCTCTCTTGTGGTGCGATGATCGGCTCAAAGGGATCTCTAGCGCATAAGAGTGCGGGAAAGAGAAAAAGAAAAAGTGATAAATGTTTCATAATTAGGGCTCCAAACCTTTAAGTTCAAAATACTCTTTTTGCAGGTGCGCATTCTCTTTTTGGAGCTGCTCGACACGCTGCTTCAGGCTATATTCATGATTCCTTAAATGGAGTAAAACCTCAAGCGAATTTGCGCCAAAGAGGAGATTCCCGATATAGATTCCTAAGAGTGCTACCCCGAGTAAAATCCCTCCCCATGGGATTATCCATGGTATTTGCTCCTCTCTTGGGGCATTTAGCAATTCATTAGAGATCATTACAAATGCCTAAAAAGTGCGCGCCCAAGGTATTCACTACGGTGTAGCTCATCTTCTATTGCGAGCAGGCGATTGTATTTCGCGATACGCTCACTCCTAGCAGTCGAGCCCGTTTTGATCTCCCCCGTGTTGAGCGCGAGGGCAAAATCGGCGATGAAGCTATCCTCGCTCTCTCCGCTACGATGGCTCATAATACATCGATAGTGATTCCTCTGTGCGAGGCGCACCGTTTCCATTGTCTGACTAACAGTGCCGATTTGATTAGGCTTGATGAGGATCGCATTGGCGATTCCCTGCGCGATTCCCTGTGCGAGGATTTTTGCGTTGGTTACAAATAGGTCATCGCCCACGAGCTGAATCTTTCCGCCAAGCCGCTCGGTAAGGTATTTCCAGCCCTCCCAGTCATCTTCGCCTAGACCATCTTCGATGGATACGATAGGGTATTTTGCGATGAGATTCTCATAATAGCCCACGAGCTCCTGCGCGCTCAGTGTGCGTCCCTCGCCCTCAAGATGATAGAGTCCTTTCTCATCGACAAGCTCGCTACTCGCGACATCAAGCGCAAGCGCGATCTCCTCGCCCGGGCGATACCCCGCGCGCTCAATAGCCTGTATGATGATCTGCAAAGGCTCTTCGTTGCTCTTTAAATTCGGTGCAAAGCCCCCCTCATCACCGATACTTGTGATATGGCGGGAATCTTTGAGGATTTTTTTCAAATTGTGATAGACCTCGGCACTCGCACGGAGCGATTCTTTGAAGTTGTCAAACCCGATGGGCATAATCATATACTCCTGAAAATCCACCGTATTATCCGCGTGGCTCCCGCCATTAATAATATTAAGCATGGGCACAGGGAGCGTGAGGGCATTCGCACCGCCCAAATAGCGATACAGCGGGATATTTAGGCTCACAGTCGCGCTCCTAGCCACTGCCATGGATACACCTAGAGCAGCGTTTGCCCCGAGATTTTCGAAGTTTTCGCTCCCATCTACTTCTTGAATGAGGGAATCGATCTCACCTTGATCAAAAGGGCTTAGACCGATGAGTGCTTCAGAGAGCTCGGAATTCACATTCTCACACGCTTTTAGCACGCCCTTACCCAGGAATCGAGTAGCGTCATTATCTCTTAGCTCTAATGCCTCTCTTTTACCTGTGCTTGCACCACTTGGGACGATCGCACTCGCACTACTTCCATCACTTAGCACCACAGTGGCTTTTAGCGTCGGATTCCCGCGACTGTCCATAACCTCTTGAGCGATAATATTGTCAATATAGATCATTGCCTGCCTTTAATCTAAATTTTCTGCACCCTCATCACTCCCATCAAAGGTTGTGATCTCTTCCCTAGAGCCGATAGCACCGATGATTTTAGCTTGAATTTCATTGGCTATCTCTTTATTTTCTTTTAAAAATGCCTTAGCATTCTCTTTGCCCTGACCGAGTTTTTTATCGTTGTAGCTTAACCATGCGCCGCTTTTATCGACAATGTCAAGCTTCACCCCATAATCAATAATCTCGCCTTCTCTACTGATCCCCTCGCCAAACATAATGTCAAATTCCGCTTCTCTAAAGGGCGGCGCGACTTTGTTTTTGACGACCTTGGCTCGGACACGATTCCCGATGGGGTGGTCGTTTTGTTTGAGTGTGGCGATACGTCGCACATCAATGCGCACGCTGGAGTAAAACTTAAGCGCATTCCCTCCCGTCGTCGTCTCAGGGCTTCCATAGCCCGTCATGCCGATTTTCATACGGATTTGATTGATGAAAATCACTGTGGTATTCATCTTATGTAGCACGCCAGTAACCTTGCGCAGAGCCTGACTCATGAGGCGCGCTTGAAGCCCCACGTGCTGATCGCCCATATCCCCGTCAATCTCGCTTTTAGGCGTGAGTGCCGCGACGGAATCGACCACCACGAGATTGATCGCCCCGCTTCGCGTGAGCGTCTCTAGAATCTCTAGCGCCTGCTCGCCGTAATCAGGTTGTGAAACGAGTAGATTCTCCACATCGACACCTAAATGCCGTGCATAGAGCACATCAAGTGCGTGCTCCGCGTCAATAAAAGCGCAGATTCCCCCACTTTTCTGACACTCTGCAATCATCTGTAACGCAAGTGTCGTCTTGCCCGAGCTTTCAGGTCCATAGATCTCAATCACTCTTCCTTTTGGAATTCCCCCGATTCCAAGAGCCATATCAAGCCCCAAAGAGCCCGTGCTAATGGAATCGATCTTCTCCTCAGGCTTCTCGCCTAAGCGCACCAGCGTCCCTTTGCCAAAAGCTTTATCAAGCTGCTTAATCGCTAAATCAATGGCTTTACGTTTGTTGTCATCAGCCGCCATAAACACCCTTTTGTTGTTGAGGTCGCTCAAGTTTGAGCTCTGTATTGGGATTTTAACGAACTTTGCTAAAATTTGGAAAATCCCCGCATTTTGTGGAGCTACAAAGCAGGAATCAAGGAGTGAAAATGAGGAAAATTACAGTCGCGCATTCGCCTGATGCAGATGATATTTTTATGTATTATGCGCTGAAATTTGGCTGGGTGAGCGATAAGGGATTTTGTTTTAACAATGAGGCATTGGATATTCAGACGCTCAATGAGCGCGCCTGCGAGGGAATCTATGATGTGAGCGCGATCTCTTTTGCGCTCTATCCGCGTATTTGCGATTCCTATGCGCTGCTTCGCACGGGCGTGAGTTTTGGCGAAGGGTATGGACCAAAGCTTATTAAAAAGCGCGGCAAGCACTTGAAGCGTAACTTCAAAGTCGCGCTTAGTGGGCGATACACGAGCAATGCTCTGCTCTTTTCGCTCGCATATCCGGATGCGCGAATCGTCTATAAAAATTTCCTTGAGATTGAATCGGCGGTTTTGAATGATGAAGTCGATGCGGGGGTTTTGATCCATGAGTCGATTCTGCATTTTGATGATTCTTTGGAGGTGGAGCGCGAGGTGTGGGATATTTGGCTTGAGCTTGCAAAAGAATCGCTCCCTTTGCCCCTTGGGGGCATGGGGATTAGACGCTCGATTCCCCTGTATGCCGCTATTGAGATTGAGTCGCTACTCACGCGTGCGGTGGAGCTGGCGAGACAGCACCCCGCCATGCTTAGCAAAATGCTTCATGAGCGCGCACTTTTGCGAGTTTGTGGCGAGGAGCTGGAGCGTTATCTGAGTCTTTATGCAAATGATCACTCAATCAGCATGAGCGATGAGCAGTTGCGTGCGCTTGATGTGCTGTTTGCCCTTGGGTATGAGCGGGGAATCTATAGTGAGAGAATTGAGGCGAGTGAGTGTCTGATTCCTAGGGAATATGCGGAGCTTCGTAAGAGCTAGCGAGGGTTTAGATTCCTAGAGGACTAGGAATCTAAACGTGCTCTCATCGATTGATTAATCAAATGTTGGCTTTGGAGTCTCGTCTGTGAGTGCAGGGAGGATCGGATATTCGATTTTTGGCTTGCGCCCTTCAAGGCTATTGAAGAATACCGCGATTTTTTTCGCCTCTTCATCGCTAATCTCGATTCCTAGCTGTGTGCTTCCCATCTCTTTGATGGTGTCTTCGAGCGACCACATCGCGCCGTTATGGAAATAAGGAGCAGTCTCTGTAATGTTCCTTAGCGTAGGAGTTTTGACCATTCCGTTTGCATCGCCTTTAAAACCGCCTAGGCTGGCGAATTTATACTGTGCAGCGACTTGGAAAGGCTGCATTGTGCCTCCGAGATTAACTCCGCTGTGGCAAGAAGCACAACCCTTGTCGATAAAGAGAGCCAGCCCCTCTTTTTCCGCTTTACTAAGGGCTTTGTTGTCGCCATTTAGGAAGTCATCAAAACGTGCAGGTGTAACGAGTGTGCGCTCAAAAACTGCGATTGTGTCAGCAACAAGTTTGAAATCGATTTTGACATCTTTACCGTAAGTCTTTTTAAACTCTGCGACATAAGCGGGAATCGAATTAACCCTCTGCTCGATGAGCTCCTTTGGTGAAGCCATTTCAGGTGCTGCTTGCATTGGTCCTTGTGCTTGATCTGCTAGGTGCGCGCTACGTCCGTCCCAGAACTGCACGCTGTTAAAGACGCTATTATAAACAGTGGGCGAATTGAGGTGGCTTGGGTTTGCCGTCCATTTGTGTCCGATTGCTGCAGGCACGGCATCTGCACCGCCAAGTGCAAGGTTATGACAGGTGTTGCATGAGATGAGGTTACTTCGAGACAGTCTAGGGTCAAAATAGAGCTTTTTACCTAGCTCGATTTTTGCCTTTGTTGAAGGGTTGCTTTTTGCGTCTTTGCTCTGTTCAGTGAGCGCGTGAAGAGCTTTTGCATCCTTTGGAAAGGGCATAATACCCGCCTCTTTTACACTTTTGCGAAGCATGGAGTCATCAGCCAATGCACTAGCTGTAAAGAGCGCGATTCCTCCAAAAATCATAGACGATTTTGACATGTTTTCCTCCTTTAAATTTGTGAGAGAAAATATTGTATTAAATTATCATTATTTTAAGATAAAAGTTATTATCTATATTTTTTACTTATTTTTATGAGAATTGCCCAAAAAAGGCTAAAATCCCACAGCAATAAATCCAAAAGGAGAGGTTTGGGTCGTGGAAGCACAGCTTATGGCTTTGGCTATTGAGACTTACAAGATCACACTTATCTTATCGCTCCCCATGCTGATGGCGGGCTTAGTGGTGGGCTTGCTTATTAGTATTTTTCAGGCAACCACGCAAATTAACGAGCAGACGCTCACTTTCGTCCCCAAAATTCTCGTTGTCATCGTCATCGTCATTCTTACTATGCCTTGGATGCTTAACATGCTCATCGACTTTACAACGCGCCTTTTGCAGATGATTTCCATATTTCCCTTCTAGCCATGCAGAAGCTCATCGATTTTTCACGCTACACGAGTATCAGAATCGGTGCACCTGTCCTTGTGCAGGTGCTTGAGGATATTGCACTTGCAGATTCCCGGATTATTGGGCATGGATACAATCTCCTAGTCTCACCAAATGCTGGGAATCTGGCGGTTTTAGGGGAACGTTTTGCAGAGATTACGCAGGAGGGCGAGATGCTCAAAGTCGGTGCAGCGACGAAAACGTCAAAACTCTTCAGTTACGCCAAAAGCAAGAACCTATCGGGCTTTGAGATGCTCTCTAGCCTGCCTGGGAGTGTCGGAGGGATTGTGAAAATGAATGCCGGCATGAAGGGGCATGAGATTAAAGATGTGCTTGTGGGAATCATCACTGCGCGTGGCTTTATCCCCGTTCATGAGCTGATCTTGGGTTATCGTAGTAGCAATATTGATGAGACAATTTTTTATGCGATCTTTAGGGCGATTCCCGGCTTTAGAGAATCGCTTGTGAAAGAGTGTAGGGCGATGAGGCGCAATCAGCCTAAAGGTGCGAGCTTTGGCAGCGTTTTTAAAAATCCGAGCGGAGATTATGCGGGGCGAATGCTTGAGGCGGTGGGGCTGAAAGGCTTTAGGCACGGTGGAGTGGGCTTTAGCGAGGTGCATGCGAATTTTATGATTAACCACGGCGGAGCGACTTTTAGCGAGGCAATATGGCTCATTAATGAGGCAAAGCGGCGCGTGAGTGAGGAATTTGGCGTGGCTTTAGTGCCCGAGGTAGCGATCATAGAGTGAATTTGGAGTGAAACTGCCATGTATGAAAGCTGTTTAGCGTGAAAATCGCTTAAAATAGGGCAGGAATCCGCGCGCCAAACCCTCATCGCAAAGTAAATCAAGGTAAATCGGGGCAAAGCGCAAGAATCGGAGCGAATTGCGGGAATCGCCCCTAAAATTCAGCGCGGAAACCATAAAACCATCGCATGCTTTATGGATTTCGCCGCTAATTTGCTATTTCCCTTGCGTGCTTCGGTGCATTGGGTGTTGGTAGTCATTTTTTTCACAACCCCCAAGCGCACCTAGTCCCAAAATCGCCAGCAATGCAATCGCAAGTAGAGTTTTCATCGCATCTCCTTTTAAAATTTAATAATTTTAGCACCAAATCCGCCCATTTGCGGTGGCGCGTCTTCAAACGAGCGCACTTTTGGGTGAGTTTTTAGAAACTCTTTCACGGCATACGCGAGCTTCCCCGTGCCGATCCCATGATAGACCAGCACTTCATCAAAGCCTGTGATTAGCGCGTCTGAGAGGAATTTATCCAGCCTCTCTATCGCCTCTTCACTCCTTAGGCCGTGCAAATCAAGCGTGAGCGCGCTGCTATTTTTCATGCTGAAATGAACCTTTGGCGTGGGAATCTTGACCCTAGGAGCGTCCCCTAGCAGCTTGATTTCGCCTTTTTTTACGCGCAATTTAAAGCCCTCATCAAGCTCGATCATCGCCTCATTTTCGCTAAGCGAGAGCACTACGCCACGATTTTGACGATATTTTACCCGCTCGCCCACTTTCAGCTCGCCCTTGTGCGTGCTCGCCCTATTTTGCCTCGCCTCTTCGTCCTTTTTGATATTTTGCAAAATCTTATTTGCGTTATTCATGCCCTTGTGGATTGCCTCTGTATTTGTTTCTTTTGCTGCCTCTTTTGCCGCGCTGATCGCCTCTTTGTATTCACGCTCCATACGGGTAAGCAACGCCCTGTATTCGTTCTCTTTTTGCTCGATTTTATCGGCTAGCTCGCCCTTTTTGGCTTTTAATTTTTCCAGCTCAAGATCCATTTGGCGGCTCTTTTGCTTTAGCTCAATCTCCAATTGCGCGCTCTTTTCGATAAGCTCGCCAAGCTTCTCTTTATCCTCGCCATAGAGGGCTTTTGCGTTCCTAATCACATGGGCGGGAATCCCGTATCGCTCTGCAGTTTCAAAGGCATAACTCTTGCCGATTGTTCCTTGCAAAAAGGAAAAAGTCGGCGTTTGACGTTTCTCATCATACAGAGCTGCCATAAGCTCCACGCGCTCATTATTCGCCATGAGAGCCGCTAGACGCTTGTGGTGCGTGGTAATGATAATTTTATATTCGCGCTTAAGCAGCTCTTCCAAAATTACCTTAAAAAGGCTCGCAGCCTCGTCGCTATCGGTTCCAAGCTCGATTTCGTCAATACCAATAAGGAATCCGCGCTCTTTGAAAAATCGTTCAAACTCCACCATGCGCCCTGCAAAAGTCGAAATGTCATTTTTCGCGCTTTGCGGGTCATCTAATATCGCATCGATTCCCTTAAATGTGCCGATGTGTGACTTGTGGGCGTTGATTTTCATCGGGATTAGGTAACGCGCCAAAAAACTTGCACTCAAAAGGGACTTCAAAAGCATTGTTTTCCCGCCAGCATTGACACCCGTTATCAGCAAAATATCGCGTTCAAAGTCGATATTGAGCACCTTTGGATTGCTTAGCACGGGGTGGGCAAACTCCACAAGCCTAATGCGTCGGTCGCTTTTGGGCGTGATAAACTCAAGATCCCCAGCCTTAGCGAAATTAATGCGCGCCTGATAGTGATCAAAGCGGTCAAACTCGCGGTTGATAAACTTCAAAAAAGCAAGCTCCCGCCCCATCTGCGCAGAGAGTTCCTTGCAGATATTAAACTCCATTTCCGTAATTTTGCTAAGAAGCTCCGATTCCCTGCTTTTGAGCCGCGCGATACTTTCAGGAATCGCATAGAAAAATCCCGCCGCACTCCGTCCGATGATCTGCGCTTTGATTGCGTTATTAAATCCCCCGCGCAAAAGCAGCGATTCCTCGCCCTCAATCAAGTGGATCTGCCGATCAACCAAATAGGGCGCGAGTTGCATATTTGAAAGTAGTGTGCGCAAAGCCTCGTTAATGTCGCTTTTAATGCGCTTAAGCGAGATATTCACGGAATCAAGCTCGGGGTAGATTCCGCTACCAAAATTCCCCTCTTTATCAAAATGTCGCTCAATTTCCAAAACAGCCGCAGGGAATTGGATTTTACTAAACCATTCAAGCAGGATTCCCTCGCAGTGCAGGCTTTTGAGATAGAGCATGTATCGCCACAATTTGACCCATTCAAAGATCTCTTCGCGCCGCAAAAAGCCAAATTTCTTCAAATGCACTAAATCACGATCCAGCGCGGGAATCGGAGGGGGCGGAGTGAAGAGGAGTGGCTCAAGCGCGCTAATAAATTCCTTATGGCGATGAATATCACCCTCCATGTAGATGGGCTTGGCGCGTGCAAAAAACGAGCCAAAAAGCTCTAAAAACGGCTCTAAATCAAGCTTTTTTGCGAGCCTCAAATAGTGCTGCAATTTCAGTGCTCCTTAAGCTTGCAGGAATCAAGCGCGAGAGTGAGCCGATGATAGGGGGTGTTTGGCTTACCTACAAAGCTTAGCGTCCCGCTCACAAAGTTGAAAGATTGTTCATGAACCTCATACCCCTCGCATTCAAGGCTTTTTCCTTGACTAAAGAGGATCACCAAATGCGCCACATGTTCGCTTTTTTGCTTTTTGGAAAAGGTGTAGATTCCCGTGCAGAGAATCGCCAAAAATAGCGCAGAGGCGAGAAGAAGCCGCTGGCGTGCGGGGCGCATTTAGTGATTCCCCCGTAGCTGATAGGTGATGTCACCCGCGCCAAAACCAATAATAATGCCATCATCAAGCACTTTGATTGGACGCGCCTCATCAAAAAGCGCGATTCCCTCTTTGGTGGGGGCAAGGTGGGTCGCGAAGGTTGGATTGTAGCGTGCAAAAAGTCCCTTAAAGTCAATTTCTGTGGGCTTTTCACTTGCCGCCCACACAGGCAGAATCACGAGATGACTTACCCCCTCAAAACATTGAATAAAACGATCTATATTATTCAGGGTGCGCGAATATTTATGAGGCTGCCAAATCGCAGTAATAGGCGAATTCCCAAGCAGGGAGGCATATTTTTTCGTCGCTGTTAAGGTTGCTTTAATCTCTGTGGGATGATGAGCGTAATCATCGATGACTGTAGGATTCCCACGCACAAGAATGTCAAAACGCTTCTTGATTCCCTTAAAATTCCCCAGTCGCTCTTTGATTATTGCAAGAGGAAGTTTATCGAGCACCGCAAGAATCGCCATTGAAGCATCAAGTGCGATGTGTTCGCCCAGCCCGAAAATGCGAAATTCTCCCAAATCACGGAGGCCAAAATAGGTATAGGGCTCGCCCTCGCACAGCTCATAGCGGATATTGAAAATATCGCGACTGGGATAGAGGCGCACCGCTTCAAGCTCGCTAAGCGTCGATAAGAATGGATCTTCAGCGTTTATAACGCGCTTTTTTGCCTTTTGCAAAAACTCCTTATAAGCGGCATGAAACAGGGCGAGATCGTAGTCGTAGCTCTCCATGTGTTCGGGCTCGGCATTTGTGACAATCGCACAGTGGGGATTTGAATTAAGAAAGCTCTTATCGCTTTCATCGGCTTCAAAGACGACGCATTCGCTCTTCACCTCGCGCACATTTGAGCCAAATTCCTTTGATTCCGCGCCGATAATCGCGCTACACTCAGGTAAAAGCGCACTTAAAATCGCCGTAGTGGTGCTTTTACCATGCGCACCTGCGATGGCATAGACGCATTTTTTATCCAAAATCATCGGCAACGCCATTGCGCGCGAAAGCACTTTAATCCCGAGCTCTTTAGCACGCACAACCTCGATATTATCGGGCTTGATGATGGCTGAGTGAATGAGCAGATCTTGATTATTTAACGCCTCTTTGCTGTGCGGAATATGTAGCTTTACCCCGCGCTCCCTGAAATATTGTGTCGTGCTGCTCTCGCTAATATCCGATCCACTGATCTCCACACCTTGCGCGTTTAGGTATTTTGCGAGCCCGGAGATTCCTATGCCTCCGATTCCTACGAAGTGAATTTTTAGCTTTTTAGACATGCGGCGACCTTTTTAAGAGCTTCATGGAGGGTGGATTCCTCATGGACGAGCGCGAGACGGACATATCCTTTGCCCGCACCGTTGCGCCCGAGAAATGAGCCCGGGAGGCACAAAACGCCCGATTCTTCATAGAGGCGTTTGGTAAATTCCATATCATCATTCACCTTGAGCCACACATAAAAGGTGTAAGGTTCAATCTCTACACCCAAAATTTCGCGCGCGATGGAGAGGTTTTTTGCGTATTTGAGGCGAATAGCAGCGGCGTGCGATTCCTCCTCCCACGCTAGTGTCGCAGCCTTTTGTAAGGGCAGGGGAATCGCCACTCCGACGTAGGTGCGATAATTGGCATAACCTGCGAGAATCGACGCATCACCTGCTATGAAGCCACTCCTAAGCCCCGGAGCACAGGAGCGTTTGGAGGCGGAATTTACCGCAAGGACATTTTTGAAATCGCTATTCCCCGCTTTTATGCTCGCCTCTAGGATTGAGGCGGGGGGCGTATCCTCGTAAATATCGCCATAGCACTCATCATTTAAAAGGAGAAAATCAAACTCCTGCGCCCATTTTACCCATTGTGTCAGCTCTTGTAGGCTAAGCGCACGCCCTGTGGGATTATTGGGCGAGTTTAGGATCACAAGATCGCACGCTTTCATCTCATCTTCGCTTAGGTGCGGTGTGAAGCCATTTTCAGGCGTTAGCTCCATGTAAATCGTGCGTGCTCTTGAGGCAATCGCCGCGCCCTCATAAATCTGATAAAAGGGATTTGGATGAGCAAGAGTCGGGGAATCCTTGTCAAAAAGCCAGTATTGCGGGAAGCTAAAGAGCACCTCGCGCGTCCCAAAAGTGGGAAGAATCGCTTCATCGCGCAAGGAGATGTTGTAGCGTCTTTGAATGTAGCGTTTTTGGGAATCTTTTAGCTCCTGTTCGCCCGCACTTTTGGGGTATTTATTAAGCAGGGCGGAGCTCTCTTTGAGTGCTTCTTGAATGAATGCTGGCGTCTCAAACTGCGGCTCGCCGATGGTAAGTGCAATGAGCGGGCGATCTTGCGGTGGCGTGAGCGGCGCGATGAGCGTGCGAAGCTTGGCAAAAGGATAGGGGTTGAACTTCAAAGACAATCTCCAAAATAAACTGCCCGTCTAAACAGACGGGAATCGCGCCCTAAGGCTTGTTTGAGCAACAAATATGCGGAGAATTCTAACAAAAATGCCACAGAAGCCTATCTAATCAAATCTTTTTTTGCGCGTTCTATTCCTCTCAGAAGAGCCACGCTCCCCGCGGAATCCTCGCCCTCTGCTACGATTCCCACTATATTCTCTGCCGCCCTTGCCTTCGCGTCGCTTATCCTCGCCGCCTAAGCGACGTTTTAGGTGCGTTAAATCCTCTTTGCTTAAGCCAATTTTATTTGGTCCCATGATCGTGCTCTTTTTGATGAGCATTGAGAGGAGCTTGCACGCAAGTTGGGTGGTGTCGATTTCGCCACGGATTTGCTCGTAAATCCTGAGCGCATCATCGGTAATTTGGTGATTCATGAGGGTCTGAATGAGCTTGGAATCTGTCTGTTTAAGTGTCTGCTCAATCGTGGGAATCTCATAAAGCTCAATGCTCGCTTTGGTGTTTTCAGTAATTCGCCTAATCTCCTTAAACTCCAGCGGTGTGGCAAGTGTGATGGCGATACCCTTTTTACCCGCGCGCCCCGTGCGCCCGATACGATGGACGTAGCTCTCGGGATTGAGCGGGATATGATAGTTGAAAACATGGCTCACATTGCTAATATCAAGCCCGCGCGCCGCCACATCGGTCGCCACGAGAATATCGATATTACCCTGCTTGAAAGCATTGATGGAGTTTTGCCGCTCCCGCTGCTCCATATCTCCATGGAGCGCTCCCGCTTGATAGCCCTTGGCTACGAGGCGATTTGAGAGATCGTCTGCCTCCTTTTTCATGCGCGTGAAGATAATCGTCTTAGTCGGTGCTTCGCTGTCAATGAGGCGCACAATCGCGTCCTCGCGCTCATATTCGTTGATAATGTAATAACGCTGCGAAATATCGCTGTTGGTCGTCTCGGTCGAGGCGATTTTGACCATTTTCGGATTTTGGAGGATCTTTTGCGCGAGGCTCTTAATCGGAGGAGGCATCGTCGCGGAAAATAGCAGCGTCTGCCTGTGTCTGGGCAGATAGGTGAAAATCTCCTCAATATCATCGAGGAATCCCATGTCCAACATCTCATCGGACTCATCAAGCACGACGGTCTTTGGATTGAAATTCTTAAGGCGATCATTGCGCAAATGATCCAGCAAACGCCCCGGAGTGGCAATGATGACCTGCGGACGCTTCTCTAAAAGCTCAACCTGCCGTCTAATCGCCTGCCCACCATAAACAGAGACGGTTTTGGTGCGGCAGAAGCGACCGAGCTTAAAAATCTCATCGCTAATTTGCATCGCAAGCTCGCGTGTGGGCGTGATGATGAGGGCTTCAATATCGCCGTTGTTTTTTAGATTCTCAATGATGGGAAGCCCAAAAGCAGCGGTCTTCCCCGTGCCTGTTTGCGCCTGAGCGATGAGGTCATGCCCACCCAAAATAAGGGGAATCGACTCGACTTGAATCGGGCTGGGGAGCTTAAAGCCCGCCTCAGCAATCCCTCTAGCTAAGGAATCCTTAAAGCCGAATTGCTCAAAACCTGCCTGCTCTTGCTCTGTGTGTGTTGTTTCTTCCATGAAGGTGTTGTTACTCTCTTAATGTTAATTTGTCCGCTCTTTGCGGTGTTTTTGGAGGTTCAAAGGGGTATTTGGAGATCAATCGTTTGCCCGTTTGGGCGCAAGAACCTACCTGAAAACGCGAAATGCGGATTCTACAAGAAAGAAGCTGAAGTTATAGAAAGGCATAGCGACGCTTTTAAAAATCGTGCCAAAATTATTAAGAATCTTTTAAGACTTCTCAATATAAGGTTCTAGTTTTTTGGATTAAAGGAGAGCCTTCTTATGGAATTTTTACTTACGGAATGGTTTGTCAAAGCTCCCTATGGCGTGAGCTTTCTAGCGGGCATGCTGACATTTTTAAGCCCCTGCGTATTGCCCCTAGTGCCCGCGTATCTTTCGTATGTTTCGGGCGTTTCACTTGGCGAGCTTAAGGGGGGCGATTCCCTAAATATTGCGATGAGGTGGCGGATATTTCGCGCTTCACTCCTCTTTGTTTTGGGATTTTCGCTGGTTTTTGTCCTGCTTGGAGCGTCGATGGCGCGCATTATCGGCAATGTTTTCAATAACGATCTTTTTGCCTACATTGCCGGGGGAATCATCGTGATTTTCGGGCTTCATGTCGCAAAAATCATCAACATTCCATTTCTTAATTACGAAAAACGCGCGGATTTTAGCCTCAAAAACGAGCAGAAAAATGGCGGAATCCTCAAAAATTTCATCAGCGCATACCTCGCGCCTCTACTTCTTGGAATCTCCTTTGCACTGGGCTGGACGCCTTGTATTGGTCCGATTTTTGCCGGGATTATTTCACTTGCAGCGAGCGAGAGCACCCGAGGAATCGCGCTCATGAGCGTTTATGCCGCGGGGCTTGGTGTGCCTTTTTTGCTCTCAGCCCTGCTTGTAAGCACCATGATTGGCTGGCTTGGGAAATTGAAGCGTTATATGAGGGTTATTGAGCTACTTTCAGGCGCACTTTTGGTGGGAATCGGCGTCCTAGTCGCGAGTGGCGGTCTTGGGCGAATTTCTGGATTCCTGCTTGAGAAGCTGTCATAACAGGCGGGAATCGGGGCATTCCCGCGCCCCCGCGCCCGCACCTTCAATTTGCATCTTGCTTGCGCGTCCGCGCTTTCACGCACCACCTCCCGCACCCGCTCGTGCCCTCACACTTGCAATCTGCCCGTGCTCGCCTATGTCCTCGCTCGCGCTCGTCCACCCCTCATGCCTGCGGAGGTTTTATATTATCTTATCTTCACGGGCAGGATATTAAACCGCTCTTTAAAAATTTTGCTAAAGTAGCCAAGACTTCTGTATCCTACGAGATTAGCCACTTCTTTGACGCTGATCTCGCCCCTTAGGAGCAGTTGCTTGGATTCTTGCATGCGCGCCTCATGGAGTGCGCCATGAATCGTCTCGCCGTAGAGTTGTTTGAAGCCCTGCTTGAGTGTGCATTCATTGATTGCACTCTTGCGCGCTAATTCCCTAATCGTCGGGGGATTTCGCAGGTCGCTTAGGAGGATTTCGCGCGCTTTTTGTATGCACTTAAGCTCGCTCTCATTTAGGGTGGATTCCTGCGGTTTGAGGCGAAAGGCTTCATAGGAGAGTTCAAGGATTTTGGACTCGATATAGATCTCCTGCAATCGCCCTTCAAGCAGCTTGGTTCGCTCTATTTCAGCCAAGAGCGCGCGCTCTTTTGCGCTGATTCCCCGCTTGTGTTCGATGGTTACGATTTTATTGCGCGAGGTGTTTTGGTGCGGGAGTAGCGCGTCGTAAGTGAGTTTGTCAAACATTAGATGAGTGGTCAAATAGAGCCGCCCTTTGGCAAAAAGATTTGAGAAACTGAAATGACTGCTAAAACTACCGATGGTTAGGCTATTTTCCTCTAAATTCACGTGGGAATCTTCACGGGAATTAAGCATGGAGAAGGAGTGGAATGCCTCGCCGTGATTGAAGGTCGCAAAGTAGCGCGATTCCACACTTTTGCTGATACAACGCACATCTTCGTTAAAGAGGCTTTTGCAGCTGCACAGCGAGATTCCGTTACCAAAGTTATAGACACTCATGAATATTTTGCCCACCAAAGCGGGAATCGTAAGCTCCGTGTGGCTTTTGTTGTTGCCAAGAGTTAGGCTTGTTTGCCAGTTTGGATCAAGATCATCAAGGTCGATACACTTCATCGCGCGATTTTTCCTTTTTGTGATAAAAATATTCCCGTTTGTGTCAATTTCTTATTAATAGTAGTTCCCATATTTATATATAATTTACCTTTTAAAAGAGTTGAAAATTACGCAAGATATGGCATGCAAAGTGATTTTGCACCTATCAAACATTCTATAGTGAGGATTATTTGAAGATGAAAAATGCTCTACTTGAAGTCATGCAGCCTGTCAAAAAGGAGATATGGCTTGGGATTATTACGGCGGTGTTCTCTTCGCTGCTTGAGTTGCTCGGGTTTTGTAGCTTTGCGCTTATTATTGATTCGCTTGCGAATGAGAGTTTTCGCTATGTTTATGTGTTGGGCGCATTTTTACTTATGCTTGGCGCATTTATTATAAGGGCATGGGCGTTTAATATTTCGCACATTGGCGCATTTAGATTAGAGGAGATTTTGCGTCATGATTTGATTGCTAAAATCGCTACGATTCCCCTAGGCGAGGTCATTACAGAGGGGACAGGCAAGCTTAAGAATGCTATTTTAGAAAGTGTGGCGGGATTGCATGCCTTTGTCGCGGATACGACGCCTATGATCGGGCGTGTGGTGGCTTTCCCGATTTTTTCACTCATCGCACTTTTTATTTTTGATTATCGTATGGCGCTCACAAGCCTTGTGGTCGTGATTGTGGGATTTTTCTTCATGGCGGGCGCGATGAAGGATAACGAAAAGCACCGAGTTGCCTATGAGAGGAATCAGGCACGCATTAATGCCTCAGTGATTGAATTTGTGCAGGCGATGCCCGCAGTGCGCACTTTTAGCGATGGCGACATGGTCTTTAATCGCTACAATGAGGCGATTGAGGATTACACCAAAGGGATTAAGGTGTGGTATGAGAGTTTTGGCTCTAGGGGCAAGCTCGCGATGACGTTTCTGACGCCCCTTCCGACGATTATCACGCTTTGTATTGTGGGAATCTACCTCTATTTTCAGGGCGAAATCACTCTAGGTGTGTTTGTGGCTTCGCTCATGTTAGGCACGGCGAGTAGTGATTCCCTTATGCCACTTATGTGGTTAAGTAACTTTGTCAGAAAATCTACCGCTTCAGCAGAGGGAATCCTCTCGGTGCTTAGGATTCCCAGCTTGAGTGTCCCGGATAATCCCAAGATTCCCACACATTTTGATGTGAGTGTCGAGGGAGTGAGCTTTAAATATCAAGGGCGCGAAGAGTGGGCGATCAAAGATGTGAATTTGCACGTCAATGAGGGCTCACTCTGCGCACTCATCGGGGAATCGGGCGCAGGGAAGAGCACACTTGCAAAGCTTGTGAGTAGGTTTTGGGACGTGAGCGAAGGAGCGATTAAAATCGGGGGAATCGACATTAGAGAGATCGATCCCAACGAGCTTATGAAGATTGTCTCATTTGTCTTCCAAGACACATTTTTATTCAATGAGAGCATTTTTGAAAATATCGCTAGAGCCAAAGAGGGTGCGAGCCTAGAGCAGGTGCGAGAAGCGGCTAAAGCAGCGAATATCGATGATTTTATCATGAGCCTGCCTGATGGGTATGAGAGCGTGTGTGGCGAACGGGGCGCGATGTTAAGCGGTGGGCAGAAGCAGCGCATTACGATTGCGCGCGCAATTTTACGTGATGCGCCGATCATCGTGCTTGATGAGGCAAGTGCATTCATCGATCCCGAGAGCGAAGAGGAGATTATCAAGGCACTGAGTAACTTAATCAAAAACAAAACGCTCCTTATCATCGCCCATCGACTCAGCACTATTATTGATGCCGATGAGATTTTGCTCTTTAGAGAGGGCAGGGTAATTGAGCGAGGCAGACATGAGGAGCTCCTCGCGCGCGCGGGTGCATATAGTGAGCTGTATGAGATGTATCAGAAGACAAAAAGCTGGAGCGTGAGGGAAGAACGAAAAATAGAAGAAAGAGCAATGGAGGAAGAGCGATGAAAATTAAGAGCTTAAGAGAGTTTTACCATCTCACGCTTCAGATTACTAAAGGCTATGAGCACGAGCTAAAGGCAAATTATCTCTATATGACTTTGCATTTTATTTTCCAAGGACTTGCGTATTGCACGATCTATCCGCTACTCTCAAGCGTGATTGAGCGGGATTTGCACGCGAGCATGGCATGGCTATCGATCATGGCTTTAAGCATGCTCATCGCGCTTAGTTTTAAATGGCTCTCTTACCATTTTGATTATGATGGGGTCAATACCGATGTGTGCCACAATTTGCGCCAAGAGCTGGGGCGGAAGCTCAAAAATATGCCTATGGAGCGGCTCTATCGCTATAAAATGGGCGATTTGAATGCGATCCTCTCTACGGGTGTGGATAACTCGGTCATGCTTTTGCCGATTCTCTCCATGCTGGTGTTGGAGAATCTTGTGATTCCCATAGTGGTGATCTCCGTAACTTTTTTTATCGATTATCGTTTCGCGCTCATCATGCTAGCTTTTGTTCCGCTCTTTTACGCACTTTATGTGAGTAAGCGCAAAAAAGCTCTCAAAGAGAAGAGTGATTTTCTTGAAATAAGTGCGCGCCTAGAGAGTGATAGTATCGAGTATATTCAAGGAATTAGCGTGCTTAGGACGCTCAATCAGACGGGGAAAAATTCAAAAAAAATTAGCGATTCGATTAAACTAATCGGCGATTCCCAGCGTGCCTCACTCATGGGGGGAATCCTGCCGGGAATTAGCATGCAATTGAGCGTGGAATTGATGATATTTTGTTTGGTTGCTTTTGGGAGTTTTTTGGTGCTGCAGAGCGAATTTGGCATAGCAAAGCTCGCTGCACTCACTATCATCGCCACGCGGCTTAATGAGCCGCTTTCGATATTTCTCAATGTCTCAACTCTCTTTGATTTGATTGATGCTTCGTTTAAGAATATTAGAGAGTTGCTTGAGATAAAAGATATGGAGCAAATCGCTAGAAATAGCGAACCCAGCGGATTTGACGTGAGCTTTGAAGGGGTGGATTTTGCCTATGAGGGCGCGAATGTCAAATCGCTGGAAAATATCAATCTCACGATTAAGGAACGCTCCATGCTGGGAATCGTGGGGGCGAGCGGGAGCGGGAAAAGCACGCTCATAAAGATGCTTATGCACTATGCCGATCCAAGCGCGGGAATCGTGAGGATCGGCGGCGTGGATATTCGAAGTCTAAGTCCAAATGAGCTTACAAACAAAATCTCTGTGGTCTTTCAGGACGTCTATCTTTTCAATGACACGATCCTAGAGAATGTGAAGCTCGGGCGCGATGTGAGCGATGAAGAGGTGAAAAAAGCCCTAAAAATGGCGCATTGCGAGGAGTTTATCACGCGTCTTAAAGAGGGATATGATACGAATGTGGGCGATATTGGCGGTGCGCTCTCTGGTGGTGAACGCGCTAGGATTGCGATCGCACGGGCGATGCTAAAGAATTCCCCCATCGTGATTTTAGATGAGCCTACGGCTTCGCTGGATACGGGGAGCGAACTCGCCGTGCAGCGCGCACTTGACGCGCTTGTGAAAGATAGGACGCTGATTGTCATCGCACACCGCCTCTCAACAATCGCTCATGCGGATCAGATTATCGTCATGGATCATGCAAAAATTGTCGAGCGTGGCACGCATGCAGAGCTTCTGGCTCTTAATGCCCGCTATGCAAAAATGTGGGAATCGCAGCAAAAAAGCCGCGTATGGCACGCAAAAAATTAACTCTAAGGAGCAAAACAGTGGAACAAAAAGAGCAGATTAAATTCGGAGGAAGCGTTTCAGAGACGCTGCTCATCAACCTTTACATGCGTCATTTGGATAGCTTGAAGAAGCAGCCGGTCTTAGGCGATCCGCACTCAAGCGATGTGGTGGCAAAGATTGATTATGACTTTGCGAAGTTTGATGAGAGCCACATGACCAAAGTCGGGGCGTGCGTTAGAGCGCGCTACATTGATGAGGCGATATTGGAATACGCCAAGGGGCGCGAGAATCTAATCATCGTGCAGATCGGTGCGGGGCTGGATACGCGTCCACTTAGGCTTTCAGAGCGGATAGCCGGAGCGATTTTTTATGATTTGGATCTGCCTAGCGTCATGGAGCTACGCGATAAGCTCATACCCAAAAACGGGCGTATGTTCAGCATGCGTGCTTCGATGTTTGATGATGAGTGGATTAAGGAGCTAAAGGAGAGGCATGCGGGCGCGACATTTATTTTTGTGTTTGAAGGTGTTGTGATGTATTTTGATTCCTCGGTCATTCGCGACTTTTTTGCAAAATTGGCGGAGAATTTTGATGGGATCATTATGTGCGACATTATTCATGAGAGCGCGATGAAAATTTTCAAACAGGAGCGACACGATTCTCTCAAACATGTTTCAGGGAAATTGAAATTCTATGGTGCTAGCGCGGAGGGGCTTGCGAGCGAGCACGTGCACCTTACGAAGTGCGAAAATATGATGGAGCTCTACAAAACCCACTGGAGCCTAAAAGCGCGCTTACTCATGCTTTTCCCAATTATTCGTAACATGAGTAAAATTTGCGTCTATGAGATAGGGAAATAGCATTTGGGTTTGTTTTGCTAGTCGATCTAATGAGCGTTTCTTTCTTGGATGTCCATGTTTTAGAAAAAAGTGCAAAAGAGATTGCGTCTAAGAAACATCAGGTTCCTTGCTAAGTTCTTTTGCGTGATATATAATAAACTTAATTCAAACAAAGGATAAATATGTCTCGGATGAATCCCGACTACTTGAGTGTTGATTATGAGGTGCTCGAAAATGAGCTTGATGCATTGGATAAAAATTCAGGTATCAAAGCGCATAAGATAGAGATCAATAGGGATCTAGAGGTAGCTTTGCAGGAATTTGAGGAACTAAGATCGCAACTGCCAAAAGAGCAAACTGCAACACTTCTTGAGCTGTGCAAGGATAATGTTTTAAGCACGATTACTTCACAATTCGGTTTAGCTAGTTTGCTTGTTGATGCTCGCGATGGTGGCAATGTAACTACCGTGCATAACTTTTCAAAGGGTGTAACAGCAAACGAGAGCGACGCCGCGAAATATAACGATATGATGAGAAATCGTAATGATGAATGGTCAAACGTTAGAAAGAGAAATGGTTATGACAAACCACTGCGAAAAATAAGAGAAGAGACTTTCAAGAGTCAGAATTCTACTACGGATGCATATACGGGCAAAACCCTATCAAAAGATAGAGCACATTCGGATCATGTTGTGCCAGTAAAGGAAATAGAAAGTTCTGTAGCTGCAAATTTAGCCTTGAGTCCAGAAGAACGTGTAAAGATTGCAACCAATGAGCAAAATCTAGCATGGACAGATGGAAGCATAAACCAATCCAAAAGTAGCGATACAATGGATGATTTTCTAAATAGGACTGACAAAAAAACGGGTCAATCTCAGGCTGAAAAATTGGGTATTGATAAAGAGAGGGCAAAAGAGATAGACAATCAAAGTAGAAAGTATATTTACGGTGAAATAAATGCTGCGAAGTTTAAAAAATATTCTAGGGAACTTTTGCAGACGGGTGGCAAAGATGCAGCTAAAATGGTGGTATATTCAGCTATCGGTATCATTATGAGAGATCTAATGCAGGGGATAATGATAGAACTTCGCTTGACATTTGATAAAAAAAGAGATGAAACTTTAAAAGAAATATTTAACCGCTTTAAGCACAGGGTCAATAAAATTCTGCTTGAAGTGAAGTCAAAGTGGAAAGAGATACTTGATAGCTCATTGCAAGCTGGTGTAACCGCATTTTTATCAAACATCGTAGTATTTGTCATAAACTTATTCGCTACGACGCTTAAAAGATTTGTTGCGATTATACGTGCAGGATTTGTTTCTTTGGTCGAAGCTATTAAAATTTTAGCAAATCCACCAGCTGGCATATCGAAGGATGAAATAAACTATCAGGCTCTTAAAGTCTTAACTGCCGGACTAATAGGAGCTCTATCGCTTGGGCTAACAGAGGGAATAGAAAAGCTTTTATTATCGGTGCCACTTCTTACTCCAATAATGAGCTTTCCCTTGCCTTTTGGAGATCAAACCGTTAGCGATGCGATAGCAGTAACACTTAGTGCAATATGCGGTGGACTATTAACTACGGTTGCACTCTACTTTATGGATAAGGCGCAGGCGCAAACAAAAGAAAGCAAGCTACAAATTCAGCTCATGGCAAAAAGTGGAGAGATAGTTCATTTAAAGGTTGCACAGACTTGGTGTGTATTGGGTGATGCGTATACAGAGTTTTCTAATGATGTGAGGCAAAGTTATACGCATTTGGGAGATGTGCGATCCGAAATTGAGCAAAGCTCAAAAAAGGCAAGCGAATCGGTGGGGGATTTTTCCCAAAAAATGGAAGATTTAAAATTTAGACTAAAAAAATTATAAAGGAAGCAAATGGCAAACCTAGTAAAAGATGAAGGACTGTCCGTTGAAGTTTTAGAGAGCATGGAACCGAGCGAGCTAAGTAGATTAGCAAAGGAGAAAGCCGAAGAGATATTTTTAAACATTCGTAACGCCAGTGAAAAAATTAAAGAAGCTAAAGAGCAGTCCGATGAAGCAGCTAATTTGGATACCAGCAGATCAGATCTAAAAAATATCATTTCGTTCGGTTTATTGGGTCAAAGTAGGGAAGATAAAATAGCTAAGAGGATAACCTTAATGAACAGGGCACAAAAAAGTCAGAACGAGGCAATGTCTGAACTTTCAAATATTGTGCAACAGTCTATTCAATTTACCCAGCTAACAAGTAAGTTTTCAAACCATCTTCAACAAGCTATGTCAGTTTTATTTAAAGATGGGTTAAGAGATGCGAATGGGAATATTACTAAACTTAGCGACAAAAGCGCAGAAGTATTTTGTAGTATTCTAGACGCTGCCGATAGGTTTGTCGCAAGCCAAGTAAGGTGCGATGATAAGATAAATCAGCTTGGCTCGCAATTGGAGAAACAAGAGCAGGATATACGAAGTAATGGTGATAAGATTGGAAAGTTGTTTGATCATATGGACAAAAAGGGTCAGATTGATCAAGAGCAAGAGCGACTGATATCCGAAAATACTAAAGCTATACAAGAGCTTCAATCAAAAATTGATGCCAAGGTTTCTGCTGTAGCTATTGTTGCATTATTGTTTTCGTTGGTCAGCCTTGTTTTGCATTTTATTAAATTCATAGATTAATTTATAATCAGGCGAGAAACTTATTTGAGAGTTGATTGTTGTTTGGCAAAACAAGGACATAGATAAGTGTTTCGTTGTGTATTTCATCCATACCCTTTAAAATTTCTTATTAGAAGCTTTTGTGATTGCTTCGGTCGCGAGCTCATTGACAACGCTCGCGATATGGCTAGTTCTTTGTGCCAGTTCGCTGTTTTGCTCCGTTACGTTGCTGAGACTTTGTATCGCCTCATTGATGTGGAGAATATTTTCCGCCTGATCCTTGACTGCCCCGCTCATCTCGCTGATTCCCTGAGCGAGGATTCCCGTATTCGCTTCGATTTGACTGAGACTTTTTGTGGTATTTTCCGCTAATTTCCGCACTTCATCGGCGACGACGGCAAAGCCCCGTCCATGCTCGCCTGCGCGCGCTGCTTCAATCGCAGCGTTGAGCGCGAGTAGGTTCGTCTGCTCGGCAATGTCCTTGATGATATGAATAATCCCCTGCGTCTCTTTAGAGTTGCTCATGACGATGTCCGCCCTCTGGCTCACATCTTCCATGAGGAGGCTCACCTTTTGCAGACCCGCTTGGCTACTTTTAAGACTCTCAGTCGCTTCCAAAGTGGATTGACTCATTTCGCCCACAAGAGAATGAAGCTCATCGGAGCGTTCTTGCAGGAGTTTGCCCTGATTATGGGAATCGCTTAACATTTTGGTAATCTCCTCGCCCAAAGAGTTGATTGATGAGATGAGAGCTTTTTTGTCCTTAATCTCCTCATTCAGAGGAAGTCGCCCCCTAAAATCACCCCCTTCATATTGTGCCAAAAGGGAGATGATCGCCCTAAAAGCTTCTTTAAAGTTCTCAAAAAGCCCTTTTAAAAGCTCTTGAAGTTTGATGAGTTCTTGGTTGTGAGGTTTGCAAGCCAAGCAGACATCAAGGTCGCCAGAAATCGCCTGCTTCACCACGTCGCTCGCCTCTTTAATGACTTTTCTATCCTTTTGGATTCCGTCTTTGATGGCGAGTGCATTGCTACTGAGGATTCGCACCATCTCGCCAAGCTCGTCTTTAGAAGTAGAGGAATCTGCAATCCGCTCCAATTTTTCGCCCTCGTTTTTGCCGTTGAGAAAGTCAAAAAATGCCAGCAGAGAGACTTTTAGCTTTTTGATTGCGTTGAGAATGGATTGTGAAATGAAAATGGAAACCAGCAGTGTGAGGAGCAACGTGATGATTGTTGTGATGATGAATGAGTAGCGTATTTTCACAAGGTCGCTTAAAATTTCTGCTTCATTCACTTCACCGATAAGATACCAACCCATGGAATCGACGTAGGTAGAGAAAGCCAGCTGCTTTTTGCCTGCTTCATTGACGAATGATACCTGCCCGCCATTTCCACTTAAAAGCACGGAGGGATCGCTGTGGAGTAGCTCTTTTAGGTTGCCTTTTAAGACCAAATCTTGATTTTGATGGATTTGAATGACTCCGTTTTTATCCACCATAAAGAGCTTGCCATGCGTCCCAAGCCGCTTAGAGGTAATACGTTTGGCGACTTCATTCAAACTCGCGCTAATCCCTGTGAAGCCGTAGAAATTCCCCTCTTTATCAAGCACTCGCGCATTAACAAAAAGCCCCACCGAGCCATCGCGCTCATTCACATCGATACTCAGCGTGTAGGGAGCGAGGTTGTTTATGCTCTCAAAATACCATGCGTCCTTGGGTGCATCCTTGCTGATACGCTTCAAAATTCTATCGTGCATGTAGTAGATGTGGCTTTTATCGCTCACAAGGAAAGAGTTTTGTGCGCCTGAATTACGCAAAATCGCCTGTTGGTAAGCAAAAAATGTCCCCCTTGTATCTTCACTTTCACCCTGCTTGATCCACTCAATCATGAAGGTATTGGTCGCCATTTGCAGTGAAGCATTGATGTATCCCTCGACGATTCCCTTAATTTCGAGCGTAAGGGCATGAATTTTTGAGGGAATTTCTTCGTTTTTGACACGAGAGATATACTGTTCAGCTGCGAGTTGATAGCTAACAACTGAGACAATTCCCCCTGAGGCGAGTATGAGCACAAACAGCAAAAGCATGAGCTTGGTTCGGATTGAGGTCATAATTACTCCCTTGTTTGATTGTGATAAGAATTGTGATAAGAATTATAGCGCAGAGAATCGAGCTATTTTCCATATTTTTTGCTATTTTCCACATTTTTTAATGGAAATATTCCCCGATTCCCGCAAATAATTTGTGGTTTGCTATAATTTCGGCTTAAGCACGTAATTTAAAGGGGATTCATGATCATCAAAGGGGCGATTGTCTGTGATTATGAGCGCGAGCAAAAGGGCGATGTGAAGATTCAAGATGGAAAGATTGTCGATGTGCAAAAGTTGCTCCTGACCGAGCCCTGCGAGGAGATTATCGACGCGGAAGGGCTTTTGCTCCTGCCTGCTTTAATCGATCTGAATGTGCGTGTCGCAGGGGATCTGCTCACGAGCGACAATCTCTCAAAACTCGCAAAAAAGGCTCTAGAAGGGGGTGTGGGCACGGTCGCTTTGATGCCTGATTGCACGCCTGCGCTTGACAATGAAGTCTCCATCGAGCTGCTTAATCGCTCACAAAGCGAGCTTGGTGTGCAGATACTCCCCATTGCTTCGGCAATTAATCAGGAGAGTAAAGGGCTCTGCGACCTTGCGATTCTCCACAAAAAGGGCTCTCCTGCGATTGCGCTTGAATCTTCGCTTGATGGGAATCTCGCCAAAAGGGTGTGCGAGTATGCGCTTTTGAATGAGACGGCGATTTTGTGCCGCGCGGAAGACCCTTCGCTTCGAGGTGAGGGCGTGATGAATGATAGCTATCTCTCTGCAAAGATGGGCTTGCCCGGGATTCCGAGCCTCAGCGAGATCAAAGAGGTCGCCAAAATGGTCGAAACGGCGATTTTCATGCGCACGCCCATGCTGTTTCAGGCATTAAGCAGCGAGCGGAGTTTTCGCCTCATTAGGCGCGCGCGCGAGGAGTTTGGCGCGCTTTATAGCGAAGTTTCCATTCATCATCTTGTTTTAAGCGAAGATGTTTGCGAGGGCTTCCATACGGGGGCGAAAATCCTCCCTCCGCTTAAATCTGAAGCGACGCGAAGAAGGCTTTTGGGGCTTCTTAAAGAGGGCGTGATTGATACGCTCACTTCGCTTCAATCCGCGCAGAGTATCTCCAAAAAGGACGTCGCTTTTGAAGAGGCTGCCTTTGGGATTGACCACATTAGGGACTATTTCTCGCTTTGTTATACGTTTTTGCATAAGCGAGAGCATGTCAGCCTGAGCCACATCAGTCGCCTCGCTTCCAAGCGTGCGGCGGAGATTTTGAACCTCCCTAGCAAAGGCTACATAGGAATTGGCGCAGATGCGGATCTGATTTTGGTCGATCCAAAGAGCTCAAAGATCATTGAAGACCCGCTTTCGCCCTATTATAATTCCATTTTGCACGGGCTTGTAGAGCGCACGATTATAGGCGGGAAGAGTCTATATGTGCGCAAGAAATCTTTTTATTAATGCACTTTAGGAAAAAAGATGAATGAATTAAATAAAACACTTGTAAACTGGGGCGAGATGTCCATAAATGCGCTGATCTCCTACTCTCCCAAGGTGCTTTTGGCTCTTTTGGTGCTGGTGCTCGGTTATTACTTTGGGAAAATTGCGCGGCAATATGCCTTTAAATTGCTCCTAAAAATAACGAGCGATGAGACTTTGAGCCGATTCCTCGCGCGCATTCTCTATGCCGCGATCATCGTGCTTACCATCATTACGGCTTTGGCGAATTTGGGTGTGCAAACTGCCTCAATCATCGCTGTGCTGGGCACAGCTGGACTTGCGATCGCGCTTTCGCTTAAAGATTCCCTCTCAAACCTCGCCTCGGGAATCATGCTCATCGTTTTTCGCCACTTTGCCAAGGGCGATTCCGTCGAGATTGATGGCATTGTGGGAATCGTCGATGAGATTAGCCTCTTTCACACTAGGCTCACCACGCCGGATCACCGCAGTGTCGTGATTCCCAACTCCTCCATCGCTACAGAGCGCATCATCAATTTTAGTTTCCATGGGACTCGCCGTTTGGAGTGGATTTTTGGTGTCTCGTATGATGCGGATATTACGCGGGTTAAAGAGGTGATTTTGGAGACTCTTGCGCAGGAAACAAGACTCCTTAAAGAGCCCGCGCCTTTTATCGGTGTGCATGCGCTAGGGGCGAGTAGCGTGGATTTTATCGTGCGCGCGTGGGTTAAAAAGGAGGATTTTTTCGCCACACAATTTGCCATCAATGAAGCGGTCAAAATCGCGCTTGATCGCGCAGGAATCGAGATTCCTTACAACAAACTTGATGTCAATCTCCACACAAAGAGCGCGACTTTATGAGGATTATCGGTGCTTCCAAGCTCTTTTTGTGCGATGAAGATTTTCAGATTCTCCCCCAAGGCGGCGTGGCATTTTATGAGGCGCACGAAGGATGTGAGAATCGGGGCAGAATCGCTGAAGTCGGGTCATTTGAGGCTCTAAAAGAGCGTTATCCTAGCGCAAAAGCGGAGTTTTACCATGATAGCGTTTTGCTCCCGGGGCTCATCAATGCACATACTCATTTGGAATTTAGCGCGAATGTGAGCACGCTTAAGTATGGGAGCTTTGAGGAGTGGCTCTCTAGCGTCCTTGCGTGTAGGGAGTTGCTTATGGAGCATGAGCGCGTGCAAAGGAGCATGCGCGCAGGGCTTAGCGAGCTATTAAAGAGCGGAACTACGGGAATCGGGGCGATTAGTAGTCATGGAATTGACCTTGAGATTCTTGCCTCTTCGCCTCTACGCGTCTGCTATTTCAATGAGGCAATCGGCTCAAATCCCGCCGCACTCGATGCGCTCTTTAGTGATTTTCTCGCACGCATAGAGGCAAGCAAGGCACACAAAAGTGAGCGTTTTAGTCCCGCAGTCGCACTACATTCGCCCTATTCACTACATCCGATTCTCGCAAAAAATGCCCTCAAAGAGGCACGAAAGCTTGGAGGAGTTATCTCCGCACATTTTTTGGAATCCACAGAGGAGCGCGAATGGCTTTTAGAGGGTAAGGGCTTTTTTGAGCACTTTTTTGCGCGATTTTTGCCCGATTCTCACAAGCCAAAGCCGCTTTACACTCCGTTAGAATTTTTGGAGCTTTTTGAGGGGTTTGAGCCGATTTTGGTGCATGGAGTGCAGATGAGGCGCGAGGAGCTGGAGCGTGCAGCCTCTATGAATGCGACGTTAGTGAGCTGTCCGCGCTCTAATCGCCTGCTGGGCGGGGCATTGCTTGATATTGCCAAAGTGAGGGAATCGGGGCTCAAACTCGCATTCGCTACCGATGGGAAGAGCTCAAATTATTCGCTCTCGCTCTTAGATGAGTTAAGAATCGCTCTTTTTGCGTATCCTCAAATACCCCTTTTATCGTGGGCACAGGAGCTTTTGCTCGGGGTTACGCGTAGGGCAGCCGGTGCGCTAAAGTTTGAGAGTGGAGAGCTTAGAAGCTCGTTATGGGCGGATTTCGCGCTCTTTGAAGTGGAGGGAATTAAGGATTCCTCACAAGAGGCGGTGCAGTTAATTTTGCACGCAAAAGAGGCAAAAGCCCTCTATATCGCGGGAGAAAGGATTATTTAAATGCAAAAAATATGGGAGATTTTTCGAGGAATCGGGCGGTTTATTCTTGCACCTTTTGAATTTTTGACAAAATATTTTAAGGCATTTTTACTGCTGTTACTCGCAATTGCGCTGTTTGCGCCCTCTAAGGAGGTGCAAAATGAGAGCAATCTTGCGGAGATTTCGCTAAAAGGGGCGATTTTCTCGGCGGACTATTTTTTAGATGAATTGGAGCGCATTAGGGAGTTGCCCAATCTTAAGGGTGTGCTTTTGGTGGTCGATTCCCCGGGTGGTGCGCTTGCGCCTTCCGTTGAGATTGCCGAGGAGATGAGGCGGCTAAAAGAGGAGCAGATTCCCATAGTCGTTTATGCGCAAGGGACAATGGCGAGCGGGAGCTATTATGCGGGAATCTGGTCGGACTATATCATCGCAAATCGCGGGAGCTTGATTGGCTCTATCGGGGTGATTTTTAATGGCATGGACATTAGCGAGCTTACCCAAAAGCTTGGGATCAAACCCCAAATCATCAAGGCGGGAAAATATAAAGAATCAGGCACGTTTATGCGCGCGTGGAATCGCGATGAAAGCGAGGAGATTACGCATTTGGTGCAGACACAATATGATATGTTTGTCCGCGATGTGGCACAGGCGAGAAATCTTGACTTAAACGCGAGCGAAACTTACGCACAGGGGCGTATTTTTAGCGCAAAAGAGGCGCTGGACTTAAAACTTATCGATGCGCTCGGAATCCGCCGTGATGCGCAAAAAAAGCTCATCGAACTTAGTGGCGTAGATGAAGCGGTGTGGTTTAGCAAAGAGCCGTGGGAAATCTATTTGGAGCGTTTCATGAGCGAGAGCATTAGCACGCTCTCAAGCCTCCTTGCGAGCAAAATTTATTAAAGCGAGGCGCGATGAAAAAGTATATTCTCTCAATTTGCTCTCCCGATAGCATGGGGCTTATTTATAAGATTGCCTCAGTAATTTTTCAGCATGGGTTAAATATCGATAAGACCGATGAGTATGTCGATATGGAGCAGCAGCGATTCTTTATGCGTGCCGAACTTAGTGGCGAGGGCGATATTAGGGGCATGCAAGAGGAGATTTCGCGAGCACTGATGGCACAAGCGATAATTAAGCTTGAGGCGGTGCGCCCTAAGGATATTGTCTTGCTTTGCACGAAGGAGAATCACTGCCTTGGCGATCTTTTGTTGCGTTATGAGAGTGGTGAGTTGGAGGCAAATATCAAAGCGGTAATTTCAAATTATGACCACCTACGCGCTTTGAGCGAGAAATTTGAGATACCCTTTTATGGAATCTCGCATGAGGGAATCTCGCGCGAGGAGCACGAAGAGAATATTCTTGCGTGTCTTGAGGGGATTGCGCCTGATTTTTTGGTGCTCGCGAAATATATGCGGATTCTCTCGCCGCAGTTTGTGCGCCATTACGAGCAGAGAATCATCAATATCCACCACTCGTTTTTGCCCGCATTCATCGGGGCGAATCCTTACAAACAGGCGTATGAACGGGGTGTGAAGATCATCGGCGCGACCGCGCATTTTGTCAATGATAATCTCGATGAGGGACCAATCATTATGCAAGATATTATCAAAATCGATCACACTTACACATGGCGCGACATGCAAAAAGCGGGGCGAGATGTCGAAAAGGTCGTGCTCGCCCGCGCGCTCAATCTCGCGCTCCATGACAGGATTTTTGTCCATGGAAACAAAACCGTCATATTCTAAAGAGGGCGAAGAGGTGCGCCTAATCATTATGCGCAGGCAGTTGCAGATGATGGCGAGGAGGCATGCAAAGGCGTTTGCACTGCTTATTAAAGTGTGGCTTAAGGGAGCGAAGGAGTGAAGCTAAAAATTGTCCTTGTAGAGCCTAGGATCCCGCAAAATACGGGGAATATCGGGCGACTTTGTGTCGTGAGCGGAAGCGCGTTGCACTTAATTCATCCGCTTGGCTTCACGCTTTCACAAAAGGAGCTAAAGCGTGCAGGCATGGATTATTGGGAATCGCTAGAGCTATATGAATGGGCAAATCTTGAGGAGTTTTGGGAGCAGCACCCTTTTAGCTCGCATCATTTTTTTCTTAGCACTAAGGCAAAGAGGGCACATTTTGAGGCGGAATTTCGCGCCGATTCCTATCTCTATTTCGGGCGCGAAGATGCAGGATTGCCCGCTTGGCTTTTGAGAAGGAATCCTGAAGCGATGTTTAAGATTCCCATGCAGGCGGGGAATCGAAGCCTAAATCTTGCTACTGCGACGGGAATCGTGCTCTATGAGGCGATCCGACAAAATTATGCGCAGTTTCTAGGATGCTAAGGATTCCCGCATTATAATGTCATCTTTTTTACTAAAAGCTATCATAAGGAATCGCGCATGAATAGGATTTTTAAACTTGCATTAATCTCTGCGATAAGCGCAGGGTCGCTTGTGGCGGGCGAGGTTAAAATCGGAGTTGTTTTGCCTCTTAGCGGTCCTGTGGGTGGGTATGGTCAAGCGGCACTTCGCGGGATTACCCTTGCACACGAGCTTCAGTCCAAGCTCGTAAATGGCGATACGATTAAGCTCATTATTATTGACAACAAAAGCGACAAAATCGAGTCGGCTAATGCCATGCAAAGGCTCGTCTCCAGCGAGAAGGTTGATGCGGTGATCGGCGCGATGACCTCAACCAATACCCTTGCGATGACTAAAATCGCCGATGATACTAAAACGCCCCTAGTTGCGCCTGCTGCGACGAGCGATCGTGTTACGAAGAATCGCGCTTATGTGAGTCGTGTCTGTTTTGCGGATAGCTTTCAGGGAATCGTGGGCGCGAATCTCGCTTTCAATAATCTTAAAGCAAAGCACGCGGCGATTCTCTTTGATAGTAGCAGCGACTATTCTATCGGGCTAACCAAGGCGTTTAGGACACAATTTACCAAGCTTGGAGGAAAAATCGAGCTTGAGGCGCAGGTTCCGGCAGGGAGCAAGGATTTTAAAGCACAACTCTCAAGCGTAAGAGCGAGAAATTTCGATGTGGTCTATATTCCCATCTATTACAATGAAGCGGCGTTGATTGCGGTGCAAGCTAAGCAGCTCGGGCTTAAAAATACCTTCATCGGCGGTGATGGAATCGCTGCGGATAAGATATTCTTTGAAGTGGGCAAGGACGCTGTAGATGGCTATTTGACGACAGATTATTACTCTCCTGATCCCAATGCGAAGCAAACGACGCGTGGCGATTCCTTTATTGCACGCTACACTAAAGAATACAATGAAAACAAAGCCCCTGTATTCGCCGCAGTCACCGCCGATGCTTATGATGTGATTGTGCGGGCGATGGAGCAGTGCGAAAATCCGAAAGATCGCGAGTGTATCAACAAAAATATTCGCACGACGAAAGATTTTGAAGGCGTTACGGGAATCATCTCCATTAACGAGCAGGGCGATGCGATTCGTAGCGCGGTCATTAATGAGGTCAAAAACGGCAGGCTTGTGTATAAGATGGTTATCCACCCCTAGAGTCGGTGTTTTATGGATTTTGCTACGTTTTTTCAACAGCTAGTCAATGGAGTGAGCCTTGGGGGTATGTATGCGCTGATTGCGATTGGCTATACGATGGTCTATGGGGTGTTGCGCCTTATCAACTTCGCACATGCCGATGTGATGATGGTCGGGGCGTTTTTGGTCTTTTTTGGCGTCTCAAATTTCATGCTCCCTTTTTGGAGTTCCGCGCTCCTTGCTATTCTCCTCTCTGCGCTCCTTGGGGTGGTTATTGATAAGATTGCCTATCGTCCATTGCGGAATGCACCACGTATCTCAATGCTCATCACAGCCATTGGCGTGAGCTTTTTTTTAGAAAATCTATTCAATGTCCTTTTTGGCGGCACTTCGCGCTCTTTTGAGTCGCCGGAATTTTTTCATCAAGCGCTTGCGTTTGAATATTTTTCCCTCACTTATATCACGATGATCGTTCCCGTGGTTACGCTCTTATTCCTAGGAATCTTGCTCTTTATCCTCTACAAAACCAAGCAGGGAATGGCAATCAGAGCGGTGGCTTTTGATGTAAATACCGTGCGTTTAATGGGGATTGATGGGAATAAAATCATCTCCATTGTTTTTATGGTCGGGAGCGCGCTCGCAGCGACAGGCGGGATATTTTACGCCATCAGTTACCCTACGATTGATCCTCTCATGGGTGTTCTAATCGGGCTAAAAGCCTTTGCTGCAGCTGTCCTTGGGGGAATCGGGAGTGTGAGCGGGGCAGTTTTGGGCGGATTTATTTTGGGCTTCACCGAAGTGGTCGCCGTGGCTCTTTTTCCTGAATTAAGTGGCTACAAAGATGCCTTTGCCTTTTTATTTTTGATTTTGGTTCTACTTTTTAGACCAGTGGGAATCATGGGCGATGAACGGCTAGAGAGGAGTCGATTCTAATGGAAGGGTGTTTAGTGAAGCGATTTTTAAAGCCGCGTAATTCCATGACGACGCTCACGCTCCACGCGCTTTTATATGCGATTCTCCTTGTGTGGCTGTGGATGAGCAGCGCCTATTTCAACGACTATATTTTGCGCGTGACGAATAACATCTTCATTTTCATCATTCTTGCGGTGAGCTACAACCTTATTAACGGCGTTACGGGGCAGCTTTCGCTTGAGCCAAACGGCTTTGTCGCGGTGGGAGCGTATGTTACGGCGATTATGCTGCTTGATAGCGAGGCGAAGCTTGACATGTATCAGCTAGCCGATCCCAGCGCAGTGGTGTTGTGGCTTCATTCAAGTTTCATTCCTGCGCTGTTTTTGAGCGGTTTTTGTGCCGGATTCCTCGCTTTACTCCTCTCATTCCCCGTATTTAGGGTGCGAGGCGACTACTTGGCGATTGTTACGCTTGGTTTTGGTTTTATCATTAAGATTCTCGCAATTAATAATCCGCAAATTACTAACGGCGCGATTGGGATCGATGGGATTCCTCAGAGCACGACGATTTATTGGAGCGGGATTATTGCTTTGGCGGCGGTAATTTTTGTTTTGCAGATTGTTTATTCGAAATTTGGGCGTGCGATGAAGGCGATTCGCGATGATGAGGATGCTGCGATTGCCATGGGGATTAATACCTTTCAAATCAAGACGTGCGCCTTTGTCACAAGCGCATTTTTGGAGGGAATTGGCGGCGGATTGCTCGCAGCTCTTCTTACGACGATTTCGCCTGAGCTTTTTGATTTTATGCTGACGTTTCAACTCCTCATCATCATCGTGCTTGGTGGGCTTGGAAGCACGAGCGGAGCGGTAATCGGGGCGATTATTGTTGTGGGTGGAGGCGAATGGCTCCGATTCCTCGACCAGCCACTTTTGTTTTTTGGCAAAGATTTTGGAAGCTACCCCGGGCTTAGAATGGTCATTTTTTCGGCGATTTTACTTATGATGATGCTCTTTGCACGTGAGGGAATCATGGGCAAGCGGGAATTTTGGGAGATTCCCAAAAGGAGGCGCGCGTGAAGATTCTTGAGGTGCAGAATGTAGTCATGCGCTTTGGCGGGCTCAAGGCGATTGATGAGGTCTCATTTTCCATTGATTTAGGCGAAGTTTTTGGGCTCATCGGTCCAAATGGCGCGGGCAAAACGACGATGTTTAACATCATTACCGCCAACTATAAGCCCACTTCAGGAAGCATTAAGCTTCTTGGTAAGGAGATTACGCACCTCAAACCTCACAAAATCGTCGCGCAGGGGATCGCCCGCACATTTCAGAATATTCGCCTCTTTGAGAGCATGAGTGTGCTTGAGAATGTCCTCATCGGCTATCACGCCTCGCTTCGTTACACATTTTTGGAGGCGGCGTTTCGCTTTGGGCGATTTTTTAAAGAGGAGCAACGCGCGCGCGAGCAGGCGTTTGAGATTTTGCGCTACATAGGAATCGAGGAATATGCCCAAGTGAGGGCGACGAACTTAAGCTATGGGAATCAGCGTAAAGTTGAGATTGCAAGGGCTTTGGCAGCCTCGCCTAAGCTTTTGTTGCTTGATGAACCTGCTGCGGGCATGAATCCTAAAGAGACTGAGGAGCTGGCTGAGCTTATTAGTAAGATGAAGCGTGATTTCAAGCTTAGTGTGCTGCTTATTGAGCATGATATGCCTTTTGTCAATCGCCTTTGTGATCGCGTGCTCGTGCTGGATTATGGCAAGAAGCTCTTTGCAGGCACGCCTTTTGAGGCGATTAATGATTCCCACGTCATCGCCGCCTATTTAGGAGATGTAGCTAATGTTGAAGATTGAGGGATTGCGCGTTTTTTACGGGCTCATTGAGGGGCTAAAGGGGGTTAGTTTTCACATCGATGAGCATGAGATTGTTACGCTCATCGGGAGTAATGGCGCGGGCAAAACTTCGAGCCTCAGCGCGATTGTCAATAGCGTGAAATCTAAGGGCAAGGTGGAGTTTTTTGGAGCGAATATCTCTAGGCTCCCCGTGCATAAGATTATCCAGCGCGGAATCGCCCTTGTGCCTGAGGGGCGACGAGTATTTTTCAACCTCACGATTGAGGAAAATCTCCGCATGGGTGCATACAATAATGATGAAAATTTTGAGCGAATGCGCGAGCGAATGTATGATCTTTTTCCTAGGTTGCGTGAGCGGGCGAGTCAGCTTGCGGGCACGATGAGCGGGGGAGAGCAGCAGATGCTTGCGATTGCGCGCGCGCTCATGGGCGAACCAAAACTTTTAATGCTTGATGAGCCGAGCCTAGGGCTCGCGCCGAAGGTCGTCGGGGAGCTTTTTGACACGATTGCGCGCCTAAGAGCTGAAGGGATTACGATTTTGCTCGTGGAGCAAAATGCCTTTGCTGCACTTAAAATCGCCGATAGGGCGTATGTGCTTGAGAACGGTCAAATCGTAATGAGCGATTTGGCTTCAAATCTTCTCCATAATCCCGAAATCAAAAGACGCTATCTTGGCGGCTGATTCCCTTGTTTATCTTTTTGTCGGCGGATTCCTGCTTTTTGGAATCTTAGGCTATGTATATCAGTTAAAACAGCGATTATTAGGCAATCGCCTCCAAAGAGAGCGGCTGGAGCACGAGCTCGCGCAATCTTTGGAATCGCGCACTCAATTAGAGCGCACATTAGAGGAGTTTCGCCTCAAAGAGCACCGCTATGTCGAGCAGCTTGCGATGCTAAAAACTGCGCTTAGCAAAGAGCGCGAGGCAATGGAAGAAAAGGAGCAATTTTTCAGCGAAAGTCGCGAGAGGCTTAAGCTTGAGTTTAGCGACTTGGCGCAGAAGCTTCTTAAAGAGCGGGGCGAGCAGCTAAACGCGCAGCAAAACGAGCGGTTGGCTCTGATTCTTAAGCCCTTTTCCGAGGAGATGAAAAACTTCCGTGGTAAGGTTGAGTCGGCACACATTAAAGAAGTGGAATCGCACGCCACACTTTTAAATGAGATTAAAAATCTTAAAGCTCTCAATCTCAAAATCTCTGAAGAGGCGATCCATCTGACGCAGGCACTTAAGGGCGATAACAAGATGCAGGGGAACTGGGGCGAGATGATTTTGGAGCGCGCGCTGGAGGATTCAGGCTTAGTTAAGGGGCGCGAATACGAGATACAGACGAGCCTCAGGAGCGGAGATGGGCGGCTTTTCCGCCCCGATGTGATTGTGCACTTGCCTGAGGGGCGCGATATTATCATCGATTCCAAGGTTTCGCTCACGGCGTATGAGCGTTTTATGGGGAGCAACGAGGAGAGCGAGCGACTAGAGCACGTCCGATCGATTAAAAATCACATTAAAGAGCTCTCGCAAAAGAGCTACGATTCCCTACTGCATGAGCGCACACTTGATTTCGTGTTGATGTTTATCCCCATTGAGGCGGCTTTTGTCGAGGTGGCAAGGAGCGATTCCGCGCTGTTTCAGAATGCCTATGAGCAGAATATCATTTTGGTTAGTCCCTCCACGCTCCTTGCGACGCTGCGCACGGTGAATTATGTGTGGCGTTATGAGAGACAGAGCCAAAATGCCGAAGAGATCGCGCGGCAAGCAGGCGATATGTATGATAAATTTGTCAGCTTCAGCGATGATCTTTTGAAGGTCGGCGAGCAGCTTGAGCGCACGCAGAAGGTCTATGGCGAGGTGTTTTTGAAGCTTAAAGAGGGTAGAGGGAATCTAATTAGTAGAGCTGAGCGGCTGAGAGAGCTGGGAATCAAGAGTAAAAAAAGTCTCGATCAGAGGTATGAGGGCTTTAAAGAGCTTGAGAATCCGTAACGGGGTGCTTCTATCCTCCCTATTTGCCTAGCTTCCGTCGCGTTTGCAATCTTTAGAGCGTAGATTCCCAAAACTTGCCTTTTCCTTGAGAGAACTTTTAACATCTCTTAAAAAATAAAATAAATATAAACAAAAAGCTCTCTCCTAGGAATCCTCTCCTGCTCGTGAGACTCTTTACTGTTTTAATGTTATTATTTTGTGCTCTCAATGTATGCAAGGGAGGGAATCATGCTACTCCGTAGGCGATTTCTGCTGATGCTTTTACTTTTTTTGCTATTCATTTTTGTAGCAGATGTTTTGCGCATTATGATGTATAACGATCTAAAAAATGAGCTATTTCATAAAAATATGGCACTTTCGGGGAGTTTCATTAGTAGCGAAGCGATGCTTGTGGCACTCGGGATTTTACGCATTGAGCGAGATTACGAGAAGCAGCGTGAGGAGGATTTTGCTCCGATTTGGGAAGCTTATTTAAAGGGGCATGAAATTAGTGAGCTCAAAAGTCTTGCAGAGGCGCGAGGCTGGAGGAATCCTGAGGTCATGCTCATTGATCCTGTGTTGCTTTCAGTTACGCAAAGCACAAGTCAAAAGATGCTCTCACCTCAGATGGAAGCGCTAAAAAAGGCGATTCTTGTGAGCATGAAGTCTAATCAAGGCACGCTCCAAAGTCTCCCAAGATACAGCCCTAGGCGTGGCGCACTGCTGGGGCTTGCCTATCGATATGATGCGGTGCAAAATCGCCTTTTGGTGCTTCAGGCAGACTATCCAAGCGAGGATCGCGAGGTGGCAAATGCCCTTGAATATATCAATAGAATCACGGAGAATCTCGCGCATGATGCGGTGCTTGAGGGGCTATTTTTCCATGTGTATTACGATCGTAGCGATGGGAGCGAGCGTTTGACCTATTTTGAGCTAAATCCTACAAGCAACACCACTTCTCAAGACGAGCTTGATCGGGTGCTTTTGCTGAGTAAAGAGCTACCCTACACTCCGATGAATGAGCTGGTGCATATGCACCCTAGCAAGGGTGGTGGCGAGGTCTATTTGCAAAAGAAGCGATTCCTCTTTGGAGCGCATGAGATTAGCCTGCTCTTAGCCATTACGATCAACGAGGCTCAGCAGCAGCTAAGGAATGATTTTGTCCGTCTTTTGAGTCTCTTTTTTTGGGGCGGTGTGGGGATTTTTGTCGCATTTTTTGTGTGGTTTTTTCGACGTTGGCTTTTGATACCTATTGAGAGAATCGCCCAAAAAATGAGCCAAAAGGAGCTTATCCCCCTTGAAACTGCGCAAAATTCAAGTGAGCTTGCTACGCTTATTGAGATACACAATCAGCTTCTAAGCGATTTGCAAAGCGAGAATGACTTCTCTAAAGCTCTACTTGAGAATCAGGATAATTTTATTAAAAATTCCATTCATGACATCAACACGCCTCTTGCAGTGATTTTGCTTAATGTTGGGCTTCTTGAGCTTGAGCTAGGTGAGAGTGAGTATCTCACGCAGATTAAATCGGGTGTGCGCACACTCCAAAATACCTATGGCGATTTGAGTTATCTTTTGTGGCGCAATCAGGAGGGAGCTTCTTGTGTGGAGGAGCTTGATTTAATCGAGATTCTCAGGGAGCGGATCGACTTTTTTCGCATTGTGGCGCGTGCGGATAGAAAGTGCATACTTTTGCATACAGATGGGAAGAGCGTTAAAGTAAATATGAATAGTGATAAACTCAAAAGATTGATTGATAATAATCTCTCAAATGCCATTAAACACAGCTTCCAGCAGAGCTGTATCGACGTTTCTGTGGTGCAAGATTCGTCTAAAATTTTGATGAGTTTTAGCAATAGTTCAGATAAAATTGAGAATACGCAGTCCATATTCCTGCGCTACGCTAGAGGGAGTGGTTTGCGCACAGGGTATGGGATCGGACTGGCGATTGTTAGGGAGATTTGTGAGGAATATGGCATAAAAATCGAGGTAACCTCTGATGTAATGACGACTTTTAGCTATACATTTTTGATCCCGGAAGGAGGACAAAATGAGAATCATGCTATTGGAAGATGAGACGGGAATCGTGTTGGCCATCGAGCGATATTTGAAGAAGCGAGAGTTTGAGGTGCGCTCCTTTTCGCGCTTGAGTGAGGCTTTGGACGCACTAGAGGAGCGCAAGGATTTTGACCTTTTCATTGTGGATATTATGCTCCCTGATGGGAATGGGATCTCCTTTATCGAGCACCTCCGCACGATACTTTTTGCGCCCAAAGTAATCGTCATTAGTGCCGATTCCCGCATTCAGACGATTGAGAGAGCCTTTTTGAATGGTTGTGAGGATTACCTGAAAAAGCCCTTTGATATTCGCGAGCTTGGGATTAAAATCGACAAAATTTTCGGACAGCTCACGCAAGAGATTACTCTGCGCGAGGGGATCGTCTATGAAAAAGTCAAGCGCATGCTCTACATCAATAAAACGCGGTGTCATCTCTCGCCCAAAGAGACGATTTTGCTTGATGTGCTGGTGCAAAATCTCGGGCGCACGGTGACTAAAGAGGCTCTTGAGAGTGCGATTTGGGAGGGGAAAATGCCCTCTGATGATGCGCTGCGCACAGCTATTAAGCGCGTGCGACAGAAGATTGGCGAGGGTGTGATCAAAAATATCGTAGGAGTTGGCTATCAGATTTCACTCCCTTAGCCTCTTTACGCTCAAAATGCGAGAATCGTGCACCTTTATGCGGGCTCTATCGAGGACGAAAGCCATCGCGCGTAATTTGACTGCGCCCGCTTTGTGAGAATCGCCTACAAGAATCGCTCATCACAACCCGCTTTAAAGAGCTTGAAATAGTTTTACCCTATAATGCATCGTCGTATTTCTGCATTTTTGAGGGGATGGAATGGATAATAGTCTGCTCATGATCATTGTAGGGGTCATTCTCTTTTTAGCTGCAAAAAGCTTCAAGGAGTATTTCGCTTCTCCGCGCTCAAATGGTTCGCTCCACAGGGAGGAATCGTATGAAAACCCCTATGTCAATGCCACAAAAAAGAGTAAAGTCGAGGAATCGGAGTTTGGAATCATCGCAATGCTCATGGCGAAAGTGGCGCGCGCTGATGGGCGTGTTTGCGAGCTTGAGGAGCAGCTTGTAGAGAATATGTTTGATGATTTGGCGCGGGAATTTCGCGACCCAAAAGAGGCAAGAGCGGAGCTACAAGAGCTTTTCACGCGGGAATCAAAGAGTGGCGAGGGCGTGGAGCTGCTTGCGCTTGATTTTGCTCGTTTTACCAAGGGTGAATATAAAAAACGCCTCAAACTCATCGAATTTCTCTTGACGCTCGCCTATGCCGATGGGACGCTAAGTGAAAGCGAAAGCAATGTGATTATCGATATTGCGGCATATTTGGAGCTTGAGAATGATGATTTTAACCGCATATATGACGCATTTAATGACTATTTCGCCTCGCGGAGTGCGGGCACTTCCACGACTCGCAGGGCGGCTTTGGAGCTCTTTGGCTTAAGCGAAGAGGAGGCGAGTGGCGAGCGGATTAAGCAGCGATACAGGGAGCTTGTGCGCGAAAATCATCCGGATATTATTCAGGGCAAGGGGTTGGGCAAGGATTTTATCGAGGCGGCGACAAAGAAGCTTCAAGAGATCAATGACGCGTATGAAGTGTTGCGTTTGGAGAAGCAATGAAAGAGGCGTTTTATAATGACTTGGCGCGGCTTTATGCCTTGGTTAAGGAGCGTGATGAGCGCATTAACAGCCTCTATCACACGCTTGAGCTAAGCATTAAAAACGGCGAATATCCGCCCGAGCTTGCCCCTTTGCGCGAGCTTTTGAGCTCTCTTGGTATTGCAGAATCGCCCGAGTATCTTCTCGCCCTTGCCACGCGTTTGGTGAATCTTCAGGAGGGTGCGCTTATTTTGCTACTAAAACAGGAGGGAAAAGAGGCGCAGTTAGTCGAGATTAAGCGCAAAGTGTTGCGTTTTGTGGAGGATTTTCACATGCGCGCACATGAAGAGGTGTTGCGCAAAATGGAAGATGAGGAGCTACTTACACCCTTTTATCGTGCGCTTTTGCGGGGTATTCATCACACGGGAATCGCCATGAATCGCCTCTATGAGTCATGGCAGTTTGGGCTTATTGATGGGATTAATGCCGAGCTTTTGCGCGAGTTTCACGGCGATATGGGGCGGATTTTGGAGGTGCTTCAGAGTGCGCAAGAGGTGAGTGAAGTAGGCGAGGTGGGTGATCGGAGCTACTCGATTCCCAGACGAGATGAGGCAGGGGAGTTTCGCGCGTTTTCCTATGCGAAGGCGTTTCCAACTGAAATTACGCGCATCTCTAAAGAGCTTTTGCGCCTTATTAGAGAGCTCGAAAACGAGGGAGACCCGCTGTTTCAGGCGAAAGATGCGTATGTGAATTATTTTAACGCGCTTAGGAGTGCCTTTTTGGAGGGCGATTCCCGCAAGCTTTTGGAGCGGTGGCGTGCGGTGGATCGCGCGTGGATGGAGATTAAAATGCCCCTTCAGCCCGCTCATCCGCTTGAATATTATGAGGATCGATTCCGCAAGGCGGTTGCTCCCGAGTGGGATTTGCGCCTCTCTTTGCCTAAAAATAGCGCGACGATTCCCATCAAAGAGCAGACGCAAGAGTGCTTTAAGCACCTTTTAGACGAGCTTGACCCAAAGGGGCATTATGAGAAGTTACGTCAAATTTGCCTTAGTTCTTGTGAGCGCACACAGCTCTACATCGGGATTCCCGCGTTTTATTATGGTGCGGAGCTAGGCGGGCTCTTTTCCGCGCAAGTCGTGCCCAATGATGAATGCGTCTCAAAAGCCCTTGGGAAAAAGATTTTCGCCTTTCCCGAGCGGGTGCTCCAGAGTGCGAGGCATAAGCCTTTTATGAAGCTCGCGAGCGAGATTTTTCCGCGCGAATTTTTGCAAGAGAGCCGAGAGATTCTCTATTTTCACGCGCCGCTATGGCACCGAGTTTATGAGATTTGCACCATTGGGCATGAGTTTGGGCATATCTTTTTCATCGATGAAGATACTGAAAATGCGATGAATGCAAAGGGGCAGTTTAAAAATATTGAGGAGTTTAAGGCAACAAGCGGTGGGCTTATGAATTTCTTTTTGCACGAGGATTCCTCGCTTATTCGCGCGCTACTCATCGATCATATCAAGCGCGCTGTGGGCTTAATTGCATGGATGGAGCAAGATGAGGTCATGCCCTATTATTGCGAGGGGTTAATGCATTTAGGGATCCTCTTTGATAGTGGCGTGCTCGCATTTAGTGGCGGTTGCTTGGATATTGATCTCGGAGCAAAGGCGTATGAGAGGCTAAAATCCCTCTATATAACCCGCTATAATGAGCTTGCGAGACATTACCTGCAAAAGCGCGAGGCGGGGCAGTTTTTGGAGCGATTCCTGATCCTTGATGGGAATCTGCGCTACAAGCCCAAAGAGGAGCGTTGCAGAGCCTTTGTAGAGCATTATTGGAAGAGGTATCAGGAGATTGGACAGCTCATCGATGAGGAGCAGAGCTCTATGGAGTGGCTGAGAGCAAGTCAAAATAAGGTGGGGTAATGGTGAATTCCATGAAAGACATTTTGGAAAAGGTTCGTGTCGAGCTCTATAAAACCACGGGAATCCACCTCGCGGATAATAAGGATTCCCTCATTTTAAATCGCATTGAGAAGCTCGCGCGTGAACTTGGGATTTTGGATTATGAGCAGATTTTAAATGAGATTGCTTCAGGGAAACATCATCAGGAGTTTATCAACGCTTTCACGACCAACAAGACCGATCTTTTTCGGGAATCGTTCCATTTTATGGATATGTTTAATCGGGTTTTGCCTCGCCTTTTTCAGGGGCATGCGCCCATTAAGGTCTACTGCTCGGCGAGCTCGACGGGTGAAGAGCCCTATTCAATTGCCGCGACCCTCCTGCACGCCAAAGAGAGCTATCACGCAGAGGGTGTGAGTATGAGCGTGCTAGCGACAGATATTGACACAGCAGTGCTTAAGGTCGCACAAAAGGGAGAATATAAAGTCGATACGCAGATTAATAAACTGCCGACGTGGATTGATCTTGCGCGCTATTTTGATACAAAACCCGTAGGGAGCTCTCAGCGAGAGGTGCAGATGAATGCAAAAAGTGCCCTAAAGTCGCTCATCACGTTTAAAACACTCAATCTCTTTTCTGAGCGTTACCCTTTCGCGCGCAATGAGTTTGACATTATTTTTTGTCGCAATGTGCTCATCTATTTCAAGCCCGAAGATCAGAAGAAAATTTTAGAGCGACTCTTTGTTCATCTTAAAGTCGGAGGGACGCTCTATCTTGGGCATTCCGAGAACATTTTATCCCTGTATGATCGCGTCGATCGACTCGGTCAAAATATCTTCGTGAAGAATCGAGAATAAGATAATGAAACCTGAAGCAAAAACAGTGAATTTGGAAGTGGAAAAGAAGCACCATCCTGATCTTTTGCTCCCCTCTAATCCGTATAAAAAGGACGGGAAGAAGCTCATTCTAATCGGCTCATCAACGGGTGGCGTGGAGGCTCTGACGAGCATTTTCCCTGCGCTTCCCTTGGGCTTGCCTCCGATTGTGATTGTGCAACATATCCCAAAGGGCTTCTCCACTTCATTTGCCCAACGCCTAAACGCAATCTCTCAGCTGACGGTCTTAGAGGTGACTTCGCGCGAGATTTTGAAAGATTCCCATGCCTATCTCGCTTCAGGCGATAAGCACCTAATCATTGAGAATAACGGGGGAATCTACGCAGCAAAATGCCTTGAAGGCGAGCGTATCAGCCGTCACAAGCCCAGTGTTGATGTGCTGTTTAGGAGCGGGAATAACGTCGCGGGCAAAAACGCCATGGCGGTCATCATGACGGGTATGGGCGATGATGGGAGTATCGGAATCAAGGAGCTTTTTGATAACGGCGCATATACGATTGCCCAGGATGAGGCGAGCTGTGTCGTGTTTGGTATGCCCAAAAAGGCGCTTGAGAAGGGGGCGATTAGCGAGGTTGTGAGCTTAGGAATGATTCCTAAAAAGATTATCGAATATGCTGCGAGAATTACCCCGGCGCAGGAAGAGTAAGGGGCGCAGTGGAGGATAAGCTCTCCGTTATTTTGGAGGAATCGCAGGGCTTTTTTGAGGAGCGGGGCTCGAGATTTTTGAGCTTTCTCTTTTGCGCGAAAGTTTTTAAGAAGCGACTTTCAGAGCTTCAGGATTCCCACCCAAAGGCGGTTCATTTCGTGAATGCCTCGCGGGTGTTTAATGAATTTGGACACATTGAGGAATCTTTTAGCGATGATGGCGAGCCGCGTGGCACTTCGGGAATGCCCACGCTCAAAGTCTTGCGCGGATATGGGCTTGTTGAGAGTGCGCTCATTACAGTGCGCTATTTTGGTGGGACGCTGCTTGGGAGCGGCGGGCTCGTGCGCGCCTACACACAAAGTGCCAAAAATGCGATTTTAAATGCGCACCTTCTTGCCTATAAACCGACTAAAACGCATGAGCTTATGGTGGAATATCCCAAATTAGCGCGCATAGAATACCTCGCCAAAACTTTGGGAATCGCGCTGGAGAAAAGGGAGTTTCTGCCCCTTTGTGTGCGCTGTTTCGCTACGGGAGAGGTGCGGAATCTGGAGCGATTCCTCGAGCTTGCGGGTCGCTTTTAGGGCGTTTGATTTCCCTCAACGCCAAAACAGCCTTTTTGTAGTAAAATCACGCAATTTAGGATTCTAGGAGCGTGCTATGTTTCCTTTTAGTGATGATGATTTGCTAAAACCCGTCGAGCGAGCTTTGGATAAGGTTCGTCCCATGCTGGCTCTTGATGGCGGAGATGTCTCCTTGGTGGGAATCGCCGCGCCCAAGGTCTATGTGCGCCTAGAAGGGGCGTGCAAGGGTTGTGCGAGCAGCACAATCACGCTTAAGAAGGGAATTGAGCAGCAGATGCGTATGGATATTCACCCCGAGATTGAGATTGTGAGTGTGCCTCACGGCATGGAGAGTCAATGGAGAAACCTATAAATAGCAGGCTTTTGCATAAGTTCAAATCCAAAGCGGAGCAGGCGTATCTGCGCGGACATTATGATGATTCGGTGCGCTTTTATTCGCAGATTCTTATGGATTTGGGCGAAGATTTGGAATCGCGTGTGGGGCTGTTGCTCGCAGATATGGCGCGCGATTATGAGGAGGAATCCAAGGCGTTTTATGAATATTATCAGTTGTTAAAACGCCACAAACACGAAGATGCGCATAAAATTATCCTTGAGATGATAGAGAATTTTGATGGGAATCTAAGTGAAATCGTCTCTGTGGCGCGTTTTAGCGATGGGGCGAATGCCGAGTCGGTGCCCGGGATTTTGTATAGCGATTTTAAGCGTTTGGTGCAGGAGCGCGGGGATTTTAAGAACACTTTTGAGGATCTGCTCTTTAGTAGCAAAATTATCATCACTGCCAAAGGGGACTTTTTTGACATGCTTGAGCAGCTTTTGGAGCATGGCTTCAAAGAGATGGCGATGAGTTATCTTGAGACGATGAGCCGTGAGCTCGCCCATGAGCCGCGACTTCAGAAGCTCTACAAAAGAGCAATGGGGACATGAAAATCCAAGCGCACAATGCGCCTTTTGAGTATATTAGTGATGATTCTAGGGAGTGTGATTCCCGCGGGGCGTTTTTGCTGAGTAAAAGCTCGAAAAGATATGAGGAATCGGCGCGTAAAAACGGCTGTATCCATTTTATTGCACCAAAAGATCTTGCGCGATTCCTGCAGCTTGACGTGCAGATTGTGGGAATCACAGGCACAAATGGCAAAACGACCACAAGCGCGGCGATCTACTCCATGCTGTTGGATTTGGGCTATCAGGTAGCACTTTTGGGGACGCGCGGGTTTTTTATCAACGAAGAGCTCATCGCGCCCAAAGGGCTGACCACTCCGCCGTTGCTTGAAGTGTATGAGCATGTTGATCGCGCGAGCAAGGCAGGATGTCAATTTTTTATCATGGAAGTGAGCTCGCACGCAATCGATCAAGAGCGCATTGAGGGGCTTAATTTTGCGCTCAAAATCCTCACAAACATCACGAGCGATCATTTGGACTATCACAAAAGTATCGAAAATTATATCGCTGTGAAAAATTCATTTTTTAGCGATGAGTTGCCAAAGCTCATCAATAAAGATGAGCCGCGCGCGAGGTTTAATCCTAAAAACGCGCTCACATACGGAATCGAGCACCCCTCAAGCTACCAAGTCAAGGCGTATTCTCTGAGTGGGGGGATCGATGCGCAAATTAGCTTCATTCAAGAGCAAGCCTCGCTCTCTTTAGGGCTTTTTGGTCGGCATAATCTCTATAATCTCCTCGCTGCGGTCGCTGCGGTGCATCGCCTTGTGGGAGGGGATTTGCAGAGGATTTGTGAGGTGGCTGAGCATTTTGGTGGCGTGGAGGGGCGCATGGAGCGAGTGAGCGAAGATCCGCTCATTGTGGTGGATTTTGCACACACTGAAGATGGCATGAAGCAGATTTTTGAATCCTTTCCTCATCGAGAACTCGTGGTGGTTTTTGGTGCGGGGGGCGATAGGGATAAGAGTAAGAGACCTCGAATGGGTGCGATGGCGGAACGCTATACAAAACGTATATATTTGACGAGTGACAATCCAAGAAGTGAAGATCCGATGAGGATCATTGAGGAGATTGAGGCAGGAATCGCAGAAAAGGGTCTTTGTATAAAAGAATCTAATCGTCCTCGTGCGATTTTCCGCGCAATTAGCGAGCTTAAAGCGAATGAGGTGCTTTTGGTTTTAGGCAAGGGTGATGAGAGCGAACAGATCATAGGGGGCGAAAAAGTTCCCATGAAGGATAGGGAGACGATTCTTGAGGTGTTGCGGGAGCTTCATGCGAATCGAAAAAAATAATTCGTCATACTATGCAAATAGTTATCATAATGTAGCGAAATGCCAAAAAGTAAAAAAATTATAATAGGCAACTTTAAGTGAAGTGGGTTTACACTTTCTTTTTACCGAATGATTCAAGGGAATTTAAACTAAACAGAAGGAGTGGATATGGACAGGACAAAAGAGCTTTTCAATCAGGCTTCAGAACGTCTGCAAAAGCTATCTTTGTTGCTCTCAATGCGCGATGATCGAACGATTCCTGAGATGCTCAAAGAGAAGGGAATCGCTCGACGGGATTTTATGAAATGGGCGGGTGCGATGAGCGCAACCTTGGCGCTTCCGACGACTTTCACGCCCCTAGTCGCTAAGGCTGCGGAGCTCGCGGATCGTTTGCCGGTGATTTGGCTTCACATGGCGGAGTGCACGGGCTGTAGCGAGAGTCTCATTAGGAGCGAGGGGCCTAGTGTGGATAGCCTGATTTTTGACTACATCTCCCTTGAGTATCACGAGACGTTGATGGCGGCGGCTGGCTGGCAGGCTGAGCACAATCTCGAGCATGCAATCGAGAAGTATAAGGGTCGCTATGTGCTCATGGTTGAGGGCGGGATTCCTGCGGGGGATAGCGAGTTTTTCCTCACTGTGGGTCCGCATGGCACGACCGGTGCGGAACACGCACGTCATGCTTCAGAACATGCTGCGGCAATTTTTGCGATTGGGACATGCAGCAGCTTTGGGGGAATCCAAGCCGCTAAGCCCAATCCGACGAACTCAAAACCCCTAAGCAGAATAACGAATAAGCCCGTTATTAACGTGCCGGGCTGTCCTCCGAGCGAGAAGAATATCGTGGGGAACGTGATCCACTTTATTCTTTTTGGAACACTTCCTGCTCTTGATGTGTTTAATCGACCCACATGGGCGTATGGGCTTCGTATCCACGATCTTTGCGAGCGTCGAGGGCGATTTGACGCAGGGGAGTTTGTCCAAACTTTCGGCGATGAGGGCGCGAAGAAGGGCTATTGCCTCTACAAAGTGGGCTGCAAGGGACCTTACACCTTCAATAACTGCTCCAAACTTCGCTTCAATGAGCACACCAGTTGGCCCGTGCAGGCGGGACACGGTTGTATCGGCTGCTCTGAGCCCGATTTTTGGGATACGATGGGACCTTTTGAAGAGCCCGTGGCTAATCGTCTTTATGACACGACTTTTGATGGTTTAGGGGCGGATAAAACGGCGGATAAGATAGGAATCACGCTACTTGCGGCGACGGCGATCGGAGTTGCGGCGCATGCGGTGCTATCGATGACGATTAAAGACAAAGAACAGCATTAAGGAGGCGCATCATGACAAAACGAATCGTAGTCGATCCTATCACGAGAATCGAGGGACACTTAAGGATTGAAGTCATCGTAGATGAGAGCAACGTCATTCAAGACGCCTTTGCGACCTCTACGTTGTGGCGCGGGCTGGAGACGATTTTGCGCGGGAGAGATCCGCGAGACACGGGCTTTATTACTCAGAGAATCTGTGGCGTGTGCACCTTTTCTCACTATAAGGCGGGAATCTGTGCCGTCGAAAATGCACTAGGAATTAAGCCTCCGCCCAATGCCGAGCTCATTCGCTCTTTGATGAATATTTCGCTTGTAATGCACGATCACGTGGTGCATTTTTATCATTTGCACGGGCTTGATTGGTGCGATATTACTTCTGCACTCAAAGCTGATCCCGCAGCAGCGAGCAAGCTGGCTTTCAAATACAGCAAGAATCCGATTGCCACAGGAGAAGATGAGCTAAAAGCGGTGCAAAAGCGTGTCGCAGAATTCGCTTCCAAAGGGAATCTCGGACCGTTTGCGAATGCATATTGGGGGCATAAGACGTATCGATTCTCCCCTGAGCAAAATCTCATCGTCCTGTCTCACTACCTTAAGGCGCTTGAAGTGCAAAGAAGCGCGGCAAAAATGATGGCGATATGGGGTTCGAAGTCTCCGCATCCGCAAAACCTCACGGTGGGGGGCGTTACTTGCGTCATGGATATGCTTGATCCCAGCAGGCTTGCGGATTGGCTCACAAAATACAAATACGTCGGGGATTTTATTAACCGCGCGTATTACGCCGATGTCGTCATGGCTGCGGAGGTCTTTAGGAACGAGCCGAGCGTCCTTGGTGGGTGCAATATAAAGAATTTCTACTCTTTCCAGGAGATTCCTCTAGGTAATAATGAGTGGATATACAGCACGGGAATTGTCATGAATGGCGATCTTAGCAAGGTGCACGAAGTCAATGAGGACATCATTACAGAAGAGGCGACGCATTCGTGGTATAAGGAGAATAAGGCGCTTCATCCGTATGATGGCGAGCAAGAGCCCAACTATACGGGCTTTAAAGAGGGCGATACGGTTGGACCTGATGGCAAAATCGTGCGAAGTAAAATCATTGATGAGAAGGGCAAATATAGCTGGATCAAAGCTCCCAGATATGGCGGGAATCCGCTTGAAGTCGGGCCTTTAGCGACGATTGTGGTGGGGTTGGCAGCAAAGAATCCTCGCGTTGAGAAGGTGGCGACTCAATTCCTCAAAGACACGGGGCTGCCTCTTGAGGCACTTTTCACAACACTGGGGCGCACAGCGGCGCGAATGCTTGAGTGTAAGCTCTCCGCAGACTTTGGAATCGAGGCCTTTAATGCACTTGTTGCGAATCTCAAAGTCGATCAACGCACTTGCACTCCTTATACAATTGATAAGGATAAAGAATACAAAGGGCGATATATGGGGAGCGTGCCACGAGGCGCACTTAGCCACTGGATAAGAATTAAAAACGGCGTTATTCAAAATTACCAAGCCGTCGTCCCCAGCACATGGAATGCAAGTCCGCGCGATGCAAATGGTGGTAAAGCCCCCTATGAGGCGGCGCTTGTGGGGATTAAGATGCAGGATCTTACCCAGCCTCTTGAGATTGTGCGAATCATTCACTCTTTTGACCCGTGTATCGCGTGCGCGGTGCATGTGATGGACACTAAGGGTAATGAGCTTAGTCAATATCGTGTAGATCCCATCACATTGGGCTGCAACCTCTAAAAGGAGCTAGGATGGAATACAAGGCAAATGCGAGCGAGAAATTTGGGCGCGAGCTGGAATTTACCGCGCTTACTCGGTGGTTCCACTGGGTGAGGGCGATTGCGATTTTTGCACTCATTCCTACGGGATTTTACATCGCTTACCCTTTTCTTACCCCTTTTGTCGGGGGTGAGCCGACTAATTTCTTGTATGCGCTAATGAGAAGCTGGCATCAGATTTTTGGATTTGTCCTCATTGCGGTGACCATTTTTCGGATTTATCTGCTTATTTTTGATAAGGGTTGTAGCGCGGAGATACGTTCGTTTAGGGACATTATCAATCCGATTATTTGGTTTAAGCAGGTGCGAAACTACCTGCTTTTAGGTTCTCACCCACACATGAAAGGGGTCTATAATCCCATACAGCTTGCGGCGTATATTGCGCTGTTTGGGCTCATTGCGCTCATCTCCATTACGGGAATCATACTCTATTACAACGTTTATCACGACGGTTTGGGGGCGGTTCTCATGGTGATTTTCAAGCCTCTTGAGCCGATGTTCGGCGGGTTGGCTAATGTCAGAGCGATCCATCACATTACGACGTGGGCGTTTGTGATTTTTGTTCCCGTGCATATTTACATGGCGACGTGGAATTCCGCGCGCTATCCTAACGGGGGAATCGACTCGATTTTCAGCGGATTCCGTTACCATAAAAAATACGACTAAAGCGGGTGTTTTTGAGGATTTTAGTTCTAGGAATCGGCAATATCCTCTTTGGCGATGAGGGGATTGGGGTGCATCTCTCCAATCTCCTTAAGCTTAATTATCGTTACAGCGGCGAGCACAGCGTCGAAATTATCGATGGCGGGACACTCGCACAGCACCTTATTCCGCTCATTACCTCTTATGATCATGTCGTGATTCTTGATTGCATTGACACGGGAGGGGGCAAAGTGGGCGAGGTCTATTTTTTTGATTTTAGTAATGTTCCCAATTTCATCACATGGCAGGGGAGCGCGCATGAGGTTGAGATGTTGCAGACTTTGTGGCTCATGGAGATGAACGGGGATCTTCCTAAGGTCAAAATCATCGGCGTGATTCCCGAAGTGATTGGCAACCAAACGGCTTTTGATCTCTCAAGCGAGGTTATAAAGGCTTCTAGCGTGATGGAGCAGCTCGCTCTAAAGCATCTGTGCGAGCTGGGTGTTAAGATTGAGCGCGTGAATGAGCGCAAGATTGAGGAGATTGCCCTGCTCTCCTATCGTGGATTTTAGGCTAGGAGCGGGGGGTGAGGCTGGATTTTCTTTTTTCTAGGAAGCAGCGAGGAGATACGCGCGCGTTGGAGGCGATTTTGCACCAAGAGGCAAAGAGCTATAATCTCGTCTCTCAAGTTTTGCTTACCCCTGTGCAATACCACTTCATCGTGCAAGGAAGTGAGGAATCGCTCCTAAAATTCTCTCAAAGTATCGCCCTTGCTCTACCTATTTCGCTATTTTTTACCTTTGAGTGCGTGGAGAAGCTCGAAGACTCGGCGGAGTCGCTAGCCACCCCTCATGATGAGATTCCCACACGAGCTGAGATGGAATTTACACCTGCCCAGAT
>JBQMYQ010000007.1:0-61542 GCA_052173415.1 Wolinella sp.
AAGCCACCCTGACCTTTGGCATGGATTTGAGTGATTTCAACCAAGCGATGAGGGCTCATCAAGGTCGCGCGAGCTTGCCAAAGCGCAACACCTTTGGAGCCAGACTACCAAAGTGCGCCCCCTCCCCCGCAAGGACACAGAAAAGCCGTCAATCTCGAATGCACTTCGTCGCTTTTATCCATTCGCAGCCTCAAGTGATACTAATTAATTAAGCACGCTTCACAACCGCTAAACGATTTTTACACACACTTTTTTGGTATTTAAAATAACAGCGACCGCGCGACTATCATTTTTGAATGTAAGACACCGGCAGTTTATACGAGAAAGGAGAGATGCCCCGCACAAAATCTCAGATATTACCCTCTTGTTTTTTGAATCATTTTGGCAAATTCCGCGAAAATCCCCGCGCTCTCATGCGGTCCGGGCGAGGCTTCAGGGTGATGCTGGAGTGAAAAAATCCTCCCTTTTTTATATTTTAGTCCCTCGATGGTGCCATCAAATAGGTTTCGATAAGTAATTTCTGCAACCTCCGTAATTCCCTCAGACACGGAATAGTTATGATTTTGCGCTGTAATTTCTACCGCTCCATTACTGAGATTTTTCACTGGGTGATTACCCCCGTGATGCCCAAATTTTAGCTTGTAGGTAGAAAAACCATGCGCAAGTGCGAGCAACTGATGCCCAAGACAGATTGCAAATATCGGAATATCCGCACGGACAAGCTCTTTAATCTTCTCCACTTCTTGCTTTAAAATCGCGGGGTCGCCCGGTCCATTTGAGAGAAACACGCCACCAATCTCGTCGCTTTTGTAACGCCTTATAATCTCGCTAGATTCGAAAGTATGGGGGATTACCTCCACTTGCATGCCCGCATTCACGAGCCCATTAAGAATGTTACGCTTGATCCCAAAATCAATCGCAACGATCTTACAAAACGTCCTAGGCGAGGCGTATTCCATCGTCTCAAAGTCAAATGCCCCCTGTGTATGGAGGTAAGATTCGCGCGTGCTGACCTCTTTAATGTAGTCGATTTTTTGGATTCTCGGCGCGTTTGCAAGGAGGCGTTTTAGCTCCTCTTTATCGCTAATTTCCGTCGAGGCGATCATCATCATCGCCCCTTCCTTGCGGATCATTTGTGCAAGGAATCGCGTGGGAATCCCGGCAATTCCCATAATCCCATGACGCTTCAAAAAGCTCCCAAGCGGCTCTTTTGCGCGAAAATTTGAGGGGGAATCATTATAGTGTTTGACGAGGATTCCCTTACAAAATGCCCCGCGACTCTCCATATCGTGCGGATTGACCCCTACGATTCCCACCTCGGGCATGGTAAAAGTGATAAACTGCCCCGCATAACTTGGATCGGTGATAATCTCCTGATAGCCACTCATCGAGGTGTTAAAAACAACCTCACCTACGCAACCCCCATCACTTCCAAAGCTCTGTGCTTCAAAAAATAGTCCATTCTCAAAATAGAGATAGGCACGCTTCACAGGAAGCCTCGCTTCCGCAGCTCCTCTTCATAAAGCTTTTCAAAAACCATCTCATACTCTTCCGTGCCCGCGATGATTTTGCGCTTGTAGTTGGCAATTTTCTCGATCACGACATCTTCGATACTTTCATAGATTTTTGTGTAGCTATCCATCGCTTTGAATATGACATTTTTAATAATCGTTTCAGAAACATCAAAAGTGATGATCTTTTCTTGGATTAGCAACGCAAGTATCTTGTGCGAAAGGTCGCTATACCTATCCTCTCTAGCGAGGATAAAGCCCTCTTCCTCGGCAAGCTTTTTCTTTGCCATCCAGAAAAATTGCCGCTCATCTACGCGCAAAAACTCCATCTCTTCGAGATTCTCCTCTAAGAGCGCTCGCACCCGCTCTTCGAGCGCAATTTCCCGTTTGATATTTTCCTCTAGCAGATTTTGGGCAATTTGATTAATCCGATCCATGCTCGTCTCAAGCTCAACATAACCTGAATTCACGAGGTCAATGGCGATTTTGTTTGCCACATATGGGGCATGGGGGAGTCGTAGCTTCATCGTTTGACCTTCAATAATTTTGGGCGGATTCTATATAAAATTTGGTAAAAAAGGGTTAAAGCTCTCCCTCTTTGTGCGCGACCCTCTGCTATAATCAGGAATCTAGGCTCACACAAAGGCTCATTTGATGTATGCTCATCTCTTTTCCGAAAAACGCCACTCCAGTGCAGAAACGCGCAAAACACCATTCCGAGCGCCTTTTCTTGTCGATTATGACCGTCTTATATTTTCCAATCCATTCCGTCGCCTCTCTAAAAAAACACAGGTTCATCCGCTTGTAAAAAACGATCATGTGCATAATCGCCTCACGCACTCTCTTGAGGTCGCGAGCGTCGGACGGACGCTGGGACTGGGAATCGGCGAATATCTTTTAGCGCGCGATTCCGCGCTTCCCTATTCGCCCTATGATGTCGCGGCAATCGTGCAAAGTGCCTGCCTAGCGCATGATATCGGGAATCCACCCTTTGGACACGCGGGCGAGGAGATTATCAAAGATTGGTTTGCTCGCCACCGCGATTCCCCATATTTAGAGGGGCTGAGCGAGGAGGAGTGTGCAGATTTTCTCGCATTTGATGGGAATGCGCAGAGCTTCCGTATCGTCACGCAACTGGAGAATAATCCCAAAAATGGGGGTATGCGCCTCACTTACTCTACGCTTGCAAGCATGATTAAATACCCGTGGGAATCAAGCGACCCCCGCTCCAAAGGGAAGAAATTCAGCTTTTTTCAGAGTGAAAAAGCCATCGCGCAGGAGGTGCTAGAGAGTTTTGGATTGAGCAGGCACGGGGAGCTTGTGCGCTATCCGTTCTCCTATCTCATGGAGGTAGCTGATGACATTTGCTACGCACTGTTAGATATTAAAGACGCCATAGAGCTGGGAATCCTAAGGCTAGAGGAGAGCAAGGACGTTTTTATGCTCTTGTGCGCGGATTCCTATGAGGAGATGGAGAAATCCGATGTCTATGAGAATTACAGCGATTTTCAAAAGAGCTCGCGCCTGTGTGCTATCGCCATTAATCGCCTCACTAGCGAGGCTTTGGAGAGTTTTATCGAGCAGGATTTCCTTATGCCTTGTAAGCGAAGTGATCTGCTCTCGCACTTTCGCAATGATGAGCTAAAAAAGGGGTTAGAGCGTGCGAAGAAGCTCGGACATGAGAGGATTTTCAACCAACCGCGTAAAATCGAGCTAGAGCTTGGCGCGTATCACACGATAGGAATCCTGCTTGACAATCTGCTCCACGCCGCTTACGCGCTCCACAAAGAAAAAGTAAGCTTCAAAGATTCCCACGCGCTCGCGCTCATGAAGGAGCACGCGCCACAAAAAACCTCCAGCCTCTATGAGAAATATCAGGCGGTTTTGGATTTCATCACGGGCATGACAGACAACTACGCCACCCATCTTGCGGGGCAACTAAGTGGCATGGGAAGATAGCCCTTATAATGCCTAGCCCATGCGGGATTCCCTGTACCTTTCTTAGTAGATTCCTCACAAATTTTAAGCGCACGCTCGGGCTGGGAATCGAACATACAAATGACTCATTAAATAGCTTAAAAATTAAAACTACAAAAATATCTTCAAAAATATTCGAAGGATGACTTTTATGAGGCAAATTTGTGCGATCCACCATAGGAATCCTCACTGATTGCACAAGCCGATGTAATATCGTTGCCATAGGGATTAGTGGCTAATAAAAAGCGTGGAATTGTTGCACCTAATTTCTAAAATAGTATAATTTCTCGTAACGACTTTTAAAAAAGTGGATAAACCCACTACGATAAGGGTCGATAAGGGGTTTGGCAGGAGTTTGAGTCCGCGCGATTAAGTTAAGCTGGAATCGCACGGATTTTGGTTGTAGTTTTTATCTGACTAGGGTCGCACTCATCTCAACACGGAAGGAAAAGTTATGGATTTCATGATTATTTTAGAACTCATCGTGCTTTTTGGCGCGATTTTCTTGGGTGTCCGCCTCGGTGGCATGGCGATTGGCTATGCGGGTGGATTAGGGGTCGTGGTTTTGACGCTTGGTCTAAACCTCAAGGCAGGAAATATCCCATGGGACGTTATTTTGATTATTGCTTCAGTCATTGCAGCGATTACTGCGATGCAGGTCGCAGGCGGGCTTGATTATCTCGTGCAGCTTGCTTCAAAGCTATTGCGCAAGAATCCGAAATACATCAACTTCCTCGCACCGACTGTTACTTACCTATTAACAATCTTTGCAGGCACAGGGCATACGGCGTTTTCTATGATTCCCGTCATTGCTGAGGTCGCTAAAGGGCAGAATATCAAGCCCTCCGTGCCTCTAAGTATTGCGGTGGTCGCTTCTCAGATTGCAATTACCGCAAGCCCCGTTTCTGCTGCAGTAGTATTCATGGCGGGGAATATGGCTTTAGGTGGCATTGGCATTAGCTATCCAATCTTGCTTGCGATTTGGCTTCCTACTACGTTTTTGGGGTGCATGATCACTGCGCTTATTATGAACTTCATGTGGAAGCAAAATCTAAGCGAAGATCCCGTCTATCAGGAGCGACTAAAAGCAGGGCTAGTTAAGGAGATTAAGGTAGCGGAGTATGCCGAGCTACCAAAAGGCGCGAAAAACTCTGTCCTTATTTTCCTAGCGGGTGTGATCGCCGTAGTCTTTTACGCCACAGCGATTAGTAAGAATGTCGGCTGGATCCAGCCTAGTGTCATCACTGGCTATGAGAAAGTCTATATGGAAAAAGATCAAGATCGCTTTGATGCGCTCGTAGCACAAAATGCAAAAGTAAAAAGCGACAAGGATCAAATCGGCGTGGAGCACCGATACGTCGAAGATCTTAGCAAGCCCACTAAGGTGCTCGCTCTCGCTAGAGATGGCGCGATCATGAGCTTCATGATGATTATCGCGACACTTATTGTGCTCCTTTGCAAAGTTGATGTAGGTCAGCTCTCTAGCACAAGCACTTTTAAAAGCGGAATGACTGCGTGCATCTGCGTCCTTGGGGTCGCGTGGCTGGGCGATACGTTCGTATCCAATCACACTACGGAGATTAAAAGCTTCGCAGGCGATCTTGTCGGCGCATATCCTGCGCTCTTATCCGTAGCACTATTTTTTGCGAGCATGCTACTCTATTCACAAGCAGCCACTGCAAAGGCTCTGATTCCTACCGTTATTGCAGCACTCGGGATCACAGCGGCAGACACCAGTAGCGCATACATCATCGTAGCCAGCTTTGCAGCCGTCTCCGCGCTCTTTGTCCTCCCCACTTATCCGACCTTGCTTGGTGCGGTTCAGATGGACGACACGGGAACGACAAGAATCGGACAATACATTTTCAATCACCCGTTCTTCATTCCGGGAATCCTAGCCATCGCATTCTCAGTCGCACTAGGGTTTATCTTCGCTCCTGTTCTTTTATAAAGCATTTATGCGAGATTCCCCCTCTATCTTGAGAGGGGGAGAATCTCTTAAAAAGCAGGTCAGCGATTCCTTGATTCTTAAGCATGATTCCTGCAAATTACCTTTTATAAACAGATCCTCAAAAAATTCGCCCCTGAACCTAGCTTGTCGCTTTGTCCTATTTTGTTGATGAAGTTTAGTGGAGAATCCCATGTGTCTTAAAAAACTCCATTTGCAAATCATGTGCAGATGACCACATTTAGCTTGACTTGCAAAAAAAACGACACAATGACCAAAATTTTCACAAAGGGGCGAATATGGCAGGATACCAGTCAGCCACAATCATAGATGTGCTTGAAAAAATAAGTAGAAGAGAATACTTGCTACTGGTATTTCAAAGAGAATATGTATGGTCGCGCGAGTAGATAGAGAGACTGTTTGATTCGCTAATGCGCGGTTATCCCATAAGCTCTATGTTGTTTTGGCAGGTTAAAGGAGAGAACAAAAATAGATGGAAATTTTATGGGTTTTTAGACAAGTATAGAGAAGAGTATCACACACATAATAACGAAGTAAACACCTCATTACACAATTATTTTTACGCCATCTTAGATGGGTAGCAACGCCTAACTTCCATATATCTGGCACTTTATGGAAACTACGATACTCACAAATCTCGCAAAAAATGAAAGAATACAGACAGTAACTTTCATATATGCGATTTTTATTTTAATCTCACAGGCTCACAAGAGAGCAAAACTCCGATGTGAAGTATGAATTTCTGTGGCTTGATAGGGAGGATACAGAAGGAAAGGTATTGTATGCCGATGAACATAATCGAAAATGGTTTAAGTGCAAATATATACCAGATCTACGAGAAAAGGAGGGCTTTAAGTATTTTTTAGAGACGCCAGAGACTTCTTTAACAGAAAACGAAAAAGAAATGCTAAGTGATTTTTACACCTTAATCTTTGACACTAAAGATGATACAAAAATTAATTATTACCTCGAAGAGAGTGGGAATCCAGATAGAGCAGTCGATATTTTTATTCGTATAAATTCGGGTGGGACGCACTTGGACTACTCTGATATTTTATTTTCTTACGCTATTGCCAATTGGCAAACAAAAGATGCAAGAACGGAAATAAACGATCTAATCGAGTATGTAAATCAGAGTTTGGACTTTAGCATAACAAAAGGTTTAATTTTAAAAACCTTTTTGTTTCTATACCACAACAATATCAAATTTAAAATAGATAGCTTTGATAATGGTTTTATTGAGAGGATTGAGACGGGGTGGGAAAGTATAAAAGATTGCATAATACAGGCATTTGAACTTCTTAAAGCTTTTGGTTTAAATAGAGATACACTAAGCTCAAACAATGCTATTTTACCTGTTATATACTATCTGTATCACAAAAAAATATACTCTGAAATCGTAGATAGCAAGCCGCTAAAAGATGAGAGAAATGCCATTAGAAAATACCTTTTGCGAGCAACTGTATTAAAACCTTTTAGGGGTAGTGCCGATAGCGTTTTGGCAAATATCAGGAAGGTTTTTATAAAAGATTGGAAAGGGGATAAATTTTTTGATAGTGAATTTAAACTTTTCCCTATAGATTATATAGAAAATAGCTATAAATATGGCTCAAATATAGACGATGAATTTTTAGAAAGTCTTATGAGTTATAGAAAAGATAGTGCAGAAGCGTTTGCTATATTGTCTTTACTTTTTCATAATTTAGATACGAAAAATGGCAATTTTCATAAAGACCATCTTTATCCTGCATCTAAATACAAAGAATATGAAAGGATTATGAAATCCAAAAATATAGAACCTCATAGTTTCAAAGATTACGACTCGTTGCCAAATCTACAACTCTTAGACGCAAATGAAAATATGTCAAAACAAGATAAATCGCTAAAAGAGTGGGTCGAAATTGAGTGCAAAGGTAAGGATCTAGCTTTTAAAAATAGCTTCCTGAACTCTAAATTCATCCCAGAAGATGTCGACTTAAGCCTAGAGAATTTTGGTGAATTTTATGAAAAGCGTAAGGCACTATTGATCAAAAAATTGAAAAAAATAATGGAGGAAGCGTGATGATTCGCTTTTAAAGAAGTTTTAAAATGCTCAACCTACAATTCCAACACTTGAAAGAATAGCTCTTCTGTTCTGCAGTGGGCAGAATTATAAATCTTAACTCCATTTAAAGTAGCAGTGTGGGCTTTTGGCTCATGGATATGCCCGCAGAGCACGATTTTTGCCCTCAATAGCCCATTTTTAATAAACCGTGCAAGTTCTGCATCACCGTAATCTTTAGCATCTTTACTGGTGCTTGTATCCGTCTTCGTTGGCGGGACATGTGTGAGCAAAATATCGCACTCTGCAAATTCCAACAAATCATCATACACATAAGGCACACAACCGATTTTAACACCGTTTATCGTCTTTATTGCTCCATCAACATAAATTCCACTTATACTGTTTAGCCAATCTGAAGGCATATCGTGATTCCCCGAACAAGCAAATACTGGTTTGTAAAAGCTTTTTAGCCATGAAGTTATTTGACCTTTCTGGTACATGAGCGAGCTATAGTTACATTCATCCAAAAAATCACCGCTGAAACAAAATAGATCAAACTCATTTTGATGCGCCAAAATGTGGTCAAAATAACTTTCACGGAAATGTTAAGTCGCTTGTATGAAAAAGCTTTAAATTACCCATTCTACAACCGTTAATTGATATACTAAGCTCAACCTGCCTTTATTGATTACAAAAATTCTGCATAATCTTAATAAATTTTATTAATAATATCAAACAAGCGAGGGATGTAATAGAAATTTAATAACTAGTGGCGGACAGGGAGGGATTCGAACCCTCGGTAACCTTGCGGCTACGCGTCCTTAGCAGGGACGTGGTTTCAGCCAACTCACCCACCGGTCCTAAAGAGAGGATAAAAGAGTCGCAATTATATAAAAAAGAGTTGAAAAATGCCTTATACACGGCTCGCACTGACACGCCCGCCCTGTATGCGTGTAAATCCCGCGGTAAATGGGTTATAATTCTCGCAACTGCGCCAAAAGCCACGCGCAAAAAGGCAACTTCCACAAAGCGCACCTTTTCCTAAAACGCTCCCACTTAGATTAGCTTCCGCCTGCCCCGCTTTCAAGTAAGCACCTTCCCTCTGCTTAGATTGCCCCCGGAGGCGCACTCTCCGCTTGTGGAGCTGTGGCATTTTGCTCCTCTTTTTTCTCTTTCTCTTTGCTCTCAAAAGGCGGACCTTTTTGAAGAATCGCCGTGAGCTCCGCCGCGCGTGCGGGATTCATCTTGGCAAGGATCTTGCCCATATCTTTAGACTCGAGGCTAAAAAGTATCGTCGCAGCCTTATCATCGGGGAGATTCTCAATAATCGGCGCAGCTTTGGAATCTTTCATCTTAGCGTATGTTTCCGCGATTTTGTCATCTTTGGCTGCCTTAATCTGCTTCAAAAGCTCATCATTATTCTTTAAAAGCCTCTTAATCCTCTGCTCGCGCTCCTCAGTTTCAGCGCGAATTTTCGCCACCTCATCTTCGCGCTTTTTTAACGCCGCTTCCCTCTGATCCAAAACCACCTGCGTGGCACTTTGTAGTGCTTGGAGAGCCTGCTGTTGCTCATCAATCTGCTCGATTCCCCGCAAAATCTCGCCCTTTCGCTGCTCAAAAATCGCATTGCACTCAAGCATCTCGCGCTCGCTAAGCTCCTGCGCCCACACGCTCGCACTAAGCAACGCCAAAACCAACGCTCTCTTCACTTTAATCTCTCCTCTTTGGCTTTAATTCGCGAGCGTGCGCGTATTATAAAGCATGAGCGAAATCTCGTCCATCTCCACACTCTCTTGATGTTTTTTGCGCGCCAGCATCTTTTGTATCTCAAGATTCTCAAGATATTTTGCCTTCTCATACTCAAGATTGAGCTCCTTGAGATGTTCGCGCATGAGCGTGCGCTCCGCCCTTAATTGCGCAACCTCTAAACGCTTCTGCTCCATCTCCTCTATGTGAGCTCTTTTAATCTCTTGGATTCTCAAAAATTCCGCATAAGTCCCAAGGCTAGGGATTACAATCTCAAGAATCTCGCGCAAAATCGCCTCAATCTCAAGCTCCCTGCGCTCGATGTGCTGGCTAATCGTAAGAATCGCCCGCTCCATCTCCTTGAGCGCCTCTTTTTTCACTCGCAGAAGCTCGGAAAATTTCGTCTTCATCGCGATTTCCTAGCGCAGAATCGTATCATCTCGCTCCGCCCCTGTGGAGATCATAGCGATTCTCACGCCGATGATTCGCTCAAGCTCTTTTATATATTTTTGCGCATTCTCGGGAAGCTTGCAAAACTCCCGCACGCCCGCGCTCTTATCCCACCCCGCAAAGCTCTCATAAACAGGCTCTACCTCGTCATATTCTTGAGGCACGTAATTGATCACCTCACCACGGTATTTATAACCCGTGCAGACTTTAACCTCAGGGAATCCATCGAGCACATCAAGCTTCATGAGTGCGAGGCTTTCGCACCCATTAAGGCGCGCGGCATATTTGACCGCCACTGCGTCAAACCAGCCACACCTGCGCGCTCGCCCTGTCGTCGTGCCAAATTCATGCCCTTGATCACGGAGAATCGCCCCTTGTTCTCCAAACTCCTCGGTAGGGAAAGGTCCATTCCCCACGCGGGTGCAGTAGGATTTCAAGATTCCCACGACCTTGCCGATGTCTCGCGGCGCAAGTCCGCTCCCACTACACGCACCCGATGCGCTAGTCGTGGAGCTTGTAACAAAAGGATATGTCCCATGATCCACATCAAGCATGCTCCCCTGCGCGCCTTCGAGCAAAATCCTGCACCCTTGCGCCAAAGCCTCCCAAAGCAGGCGCGTCGTATCTGTGATATAGGGCAAAAGAGCCTCAGCATATCCGCTCAAGCGCGAGGTTAGTGCCTCCTCACTCTCCCACTTCACGCCATAGATTTCGCTCATATAAGCGTGCGTGCGCTCGTAACTTAGCACCTTTTCCACGAGCTTTGGAATGTCTCTTAGCTCACCCATGCGGATTCCCTGACGGGAGATTTTGTCGCTGTAAGCTGGTCCGATTCCCTTACCCGTCGTGCCGATCGCCTTGCCCTCCTGCGCACGCTCTTTTGCCTGATCATACATCTCATGATAGGGTAAAATCATATGCGCCTTATCGCTAATAAACAATCGCCCCAAAAGCCCCTCAAACTGGCTCATCTCCTGCAAAAGTGCCTCAGGATTAATCACCACACCATTGCCAATCACATTGCGACAATGCGGATAGAGCACACCTGAGGGGATTAGATGAAGCGCGATTTTCCTGCCATCAACGACGATAGTGTGCCCCGCGTTATGCCCGCCCTGATAGCGCACCACGACATCATAGCCTCTCGCCATGAGATCGACGATTTTCCCTTTGCCCTCATCACCCCATTGGATTCCCACAACCAAGTCCGCTTTCATACCCTTTCATCCCTCTCTTTGTATTAATGTGATCAGCTCATCAGTATAGATCCCAAAGCCACACGATTCTAGATGATCCACTTCGTAATTCCCTCCAAAAAGGAGCGTGCGATTCCCCTCAAACATGCGGAAAAATACGCCATTGTAATACCCCATCGGCGCGTAATAAAGGGGCGAAACAATCACTCTCTCATATTTAATCCCCGCGGCAAGCTCATAAAGCCCTTGCAACTCTTGGCGCAAAAAATCGGGCGCATTTTTTATAAAATCTTTCAAATCCTTAAGATTTTTAATTTTTAAAAGCGCACCAATGCAGGAATCGTGCTCCAAAATCTTCTCGATTTGCGTTTTGGCAAAAAGCTCGATTTCTAGGTTAAATTCTTGCGCGCATAGCAAGGGAATCTGAATATTTGCAAGCTGGAGAATCGGGCTAATCTTAAGCTCGTGCAAAATCTTAATAGCGACATTTAGGAGAGCTTTTGTATCGCGATTCCCAAGCGATTCCACACCAATTTGATTAATCTCGTAGCTCGGATAGCTAAAAACGGGCTGAATATAAAACCACTTGCGATGCTCGGTGCTGCGCCCCAGGCGCTTTGTAACAATCCGCGCGAGCTCCAGCGTCGTGTCATTGCGCAAAACAATCTGATGATTGCTCTCGCTACTAAGCCGCAACACCTCACGCGAGCTCAAATCACGCTGATGCTCAAGGAATAAAAAGGACGGAGTGGCAATCTCCTCAAAGCCCGCTTCATACAAAATCATGCTCGCTTGCTCTTCAATATGCCGCTTTAAACGCGCAGAAGCTACAAAGTAGAGCTGCGCACCCTGCGGGATTTCATGCTCTAAAATCACACCAGTTCCTATATTTTTGAGATGAAACGCTGATTATAACATAGCGCACATTTAGAGGCTAGATTCCCCCAAAGCGTCGGTCTTTGCGCATGAATTCCGCAATCATGTGCTCTAGCTCTGCACCGCTAAAATTCGGCCATAGTGTCGAGGTAAAAAAGAGCTCGGCGTAGCTACACTGCCACAGCAAAAAATTCGACAATCTCTGCTCGCCCCCCGTGCGCACGAGCATATCGACACTCGGGGCAAAGGAAGTATCGAGGAATCGCTCGACATTCTCTTCGCTCGCCTCCACCCCCGCCGCGCTCATCTTTTTGAAAGCTCGCACTAGCTCATCATGCGCGCCGTAATTTAACGCCAAAATCTGCGTCAGCCCGCTACAATGCGCGCTTAGCTTTGTGAGCGTCTCAATCTCATTGATGAGCCGTTGCGAAAAACAGGAGAGATCGCCGATAGCCTTGAAGCGAATGTTATTGTTAAGATAAGTCTCCGCCTCTTTTTTGAGATATTCACTCAAAAGGCGCATCAAAAACTCCACCTCGCTCTTAGGACGCTTCCAATTCTCCGTCGAAAAGGCATAAAGGCTCAAAAATTCAAGCCCGCTTTTAGAGCAGAACATCGTGATTTCTCTTAGTGTCTCCGCACCCTTTTCATGCCCTTTGATACGCTGCTTACCACGCTCTTTCGCCCAGCGTCCATTCCCATCCATAATGAGTGCCAAATGGCGCAAATGATTCATCTCTAGCCCCTCACGTTTAGTAGAGAACTGCTCGCCTCATACAGGGGCGCGATATTCTCATCGACGCTAATCACTGCCTGCGCGATTCCCTGAAGCTCGCCAAGTTCGGCTTTTAAGAGCTCTGCGATGCTTTGGTAGAGCGTAGAGAGGTAGAGATTGCTCTCTTGCGTGTCTTTGAGTGCGACCAAACGCCCCTTGAGCGCGCCAAGATTGCTAAAAATAGAGTAAAACTCAAGCTCATCTTCGCCCTCCTCGCCCTTTTTGCCTCTCATCTGAAGCAGGGAATCCTTCTGCTTTTCATGCCTTAGGGGAATCGTGATGACCTTTTGTTGCAAAGCAAGAAGTGCATTCCCAAGGAAGAGAAAATCTGCACGCGAATCGCTCGTGCTAAGTCGCTCTGCGAGCATACTGCGGAATCGCTCCCACGGATTCCCGCCCTTTGGGTCAAGCAGCGATTCGAGCTCCTCCCCGCTCATGCGCCATGAGCTTTTGGCAAATTGCGCCATCAAAAGCGGCTGAGGCACAAGACGCGAGAGGAGGATTGAACCTAGGCTGCTTTTAGCCATTTGTGCCCAATATTTCGCGCCAATCTGAAGCTCTTTGAGGCTTTTAGTCTCAAGCGATGTGTTACCGATTTTAAGCATATAACGCATGGAGTGTGTCTTCTCTGTAACCTCTATATTCACGGGTAGGGCGGCGTTAAACTGCTTTGCATTATTAGAATTTTGAATACGATTTTGCACCTCAGCGACTTGGGAGAGCTGCTGAATCATAGCCGCTCGCTCGCGCTTATAATCTCAAAAGCAAGCTCGTGTTTGCTTTTTTGCAAAAATCGCTCCGCGCCCTCGCGCGTGATGAAAAACAGCTCATTCTCATCGCTGCCCATGGGATTATGTTCGCCGATAAGATTGAGGCAAATCGCATCGATTCCCTTAGCAAGTAGCGCGTTTTTGGCGTTTTTTATCGCCTCCTCGCCCGCGTTTTCAAGCTTAAATCCAATCACTTTGAAACCCTCTTTATTTAGCGAGCGCAATATATCAGGGGTTTTTCTTAGTGTAAGCGACCACACTTCCCCAAGCTGCTCCTTTTTTAATTTCCCTTCTGTAACCGCCTTGCTCTCATAATCGCTAATCGCTGCAACCATATAAATAAAGGGCGTGCGCGCCTCATTTGTGTGGGAATCCTGCCACGAAGATAATGCGAGCTGATAACTTCGTGCGCTATGGACAGGAATCGTGCGGATTCCCATCGGGAGCTGATGAAGTGCTTCAGGCGCGATAAATGTTACATCTGCGCCGAGATAATAGAGCGCGCGCGCAAGTGCGTGGGACATTTTTCCGCTGGAGCGATTGCTGATAAATCGCACGCTATCAATGCTCTCAATGCTCCCTCCACCGCTCACAGCGACGCTGCGCCTCCGCCAAAACTCCGAGCGATGAAACGCCCTAATCACCCGTTCCACAATCTCGCCGGGCTCTTGTAGCGCACCCTCGCCCACATCACCGCACGCAAGCTCCTTGCTGACACTACGGATAATCTCCACACCCAAAGCTTCAAGCTTCTCTAATGATTCCTGTGTGAGGGGGTTAGCGAGCATTTTAGTATTCATCGCGGGGGCGATCATCTTCATGCCGCTAAAGGCGAGAAAGCTTGTAAGCAAAAGATTATCGGCGATTCCCGCGGCGGCTTTGTTGATGGTATTCGCACTCGCAGGGGCGATTAGATAGAGCTCCGCCCATTGCGAAAGCGAAATGTGATCGTTGCCCTCTGCCCACGATTCGCTATCGCGGTGCAAAACGGTCGCTTTTGTAAGTGCTTCAAAGATTAAAGGCGAGAGGAATCGGCGCGATTCCTCGCTCATCACGACACGCACGAGCGCACCTTGTTTTTGTAGCAGACGCACAATCTCGGGGGCTTTGTAGATTGCGATGCTTGAGCTCACGCCAAGCACGATTCGCCTACCTAAAAGGAGCTCGCTCATCACTTCATCTCGATCATCGCAAGAAGCTCCTCTTTGCTTAGCCACTGCGAATTTGTAAGGGAGTTGTATTCAAAGCCAATCTCCACCGCCTTGCCCACCTCGCCCGTGCGGGTTTTTAGATAATCAACGGGAGTTTGAAACAAAATGGTGGGCTTAATGATAAAAAACTCCGAAAACTCCACACTCAAGTGGGAATCATCCTTAGGCACCATCACTTCGTGCAGCTTCTCACCCGGGCGGATTCCGATGATCTTGCAAGGAATATGCGGAGCAAGCGCGCTAGCCAAATCCGTAATGCGCATGGAGGGAATCTTGGGGATAAAAATCTCGCCCCCGTGCATGCGCGCCAGATTCTTAAGCACGAACATAACCCCTTGAGGGAGCGTAATCCAAAAGCGCGTCATGCGCTCATCAGTGATGGGAATCTCGCTCGCTCCCTCGCTCACAAGGCGTTTAAAAAAGGGCACGACCGAACCGCGCGAACCCACGACATTGCCATAGCGCACGACGGAAAAGCGCGTCTGCTTACTCCCGCGAATGTTATTGGCTGCGATGAAAAGCTTATCGCTGGCAAGCTTGGTTGCACCATAGAGATTAATCGGATTAGCCGCCTTATCAGTGCTAAGTGCAATCACCTGTGAGACGTTATTAAGCAAGCATGCATCAATGACATTTTGCGCGCCATGAATGTTTGTCTTAATACACTCCATGGGGTTGTATTCCGCGATGGGGACGTGCTTTAGCGCAGCGGCATGAATGCAAATATCCACACCATCCATCGCCTTGATTAGTCGCTCTCTATCGCGCACATCGCCGATAAAAAATCGCATACATTTATCGGTAAAAACCTGCGCCATCTCATACTGCTTGAGCTCATCGCGCGAATAGATAATGAGCTTTTTGGGCGAATAGCGCGCCAAAACCTCTTTCACAAAGCATTTGCCAAAGCTCCCCGTGCCCCCGGTAATTAAAATCGTCTTATCATTTAGCATGGCTTATCTCCTCTTTTTGCTCTTTTGTGCGTCAATATATCCAAGATCTAATAAGCTATTCGCCAGCCGCACAAGAATCGGCGCGGTCGCGCTCCCTCCATGCCCGCCGTGCTCCACGATGACTGTGATTACATATTGCGGATCTTCATAAGGGAGATAGGCGGTGATCCATGCATGCGAACGGTGAAAATAGTCCATATCTTCCTCTCTGATGCGCTTTTTATCCGCTTGCGAGATTCCCACGACCTGCGCCGTGCCTGTTTTGCATGCAAGGGTTACCTTTGCGCCTTTTGTGTGAGAATACGCCGTCCCGCCCTCTTCGTTGCAGACTTGATACATGCCTAGCCTTAACGCAGAGAGTTTGCTCTTTTGAAATGATGAGAGAATATCCTCAGGCTCATACTCTTGCAAGACTCCCCCAAGGCTCTTTGCAAGATGGGGAACGGGAAGCGTCCCACTCGCAAGCAACGCTGTATATCGCGCGACTTGCATAGGCGTAACGGCAAAAGACCCTTGTCCGATGGAGGAGACGATCGTATCGCCGATGAACCACGATTGCTTGTATCGCTTCATCTTCCACTCGGGGCTAGGCACGATTCCCGAATATTCTAGCGGTAAGTCGATTCCTGTAGGTCGCCCAAACCCCATCTGTTCGATTACTTTGGCGATGTTATTCATGCCCGCTTTTTGGCTTAATTTGTAGTAATAGACATCGACGCTACGTTTGATAGATTTAATAAGATCTGAGCTCCCATGCCCACCCTCGCGCCAGTCGCGGAATTTCCGCCCACCAAGCTCAATGAAACTCGGTGTATCGATGACTGTGCGTTCGTGGATTCCCGCGTATTCTAAGAAAGCCATGCCCATTCCCATTTTGATGACGGAGCCGGGCGGATAAGTGCCATTAATAAGCTTATTGAGTAGCGGATTGTGCGGATTATCACGCAGGGCGTTCCATTTTTCGTGCGAGATTCCCCCGATGAAGTCATTAAGATTATACTCAGGGTAGCTCCCTGCCGCGAGAATCTCCCCGGAATTTGCATTCATGACAATCGCTGCGCCATATCGCCCCTCAAACTCCTTATCCATCACTCTTTGCACCGACAAATCAATCGTAGCGACAATGTCGTTATTCTCCTTGGGGGCTTGCTCTTCGAGAAGCTCAACCTCTTGATTAAATGCCGTTACTTTACTCTTACGATAGCCCAGTGCGCCTTGCAAAAAGTCGTTGTATTCGCGCTCTAAACCCGCTTTACCTATGATTCCCGTATATTTTGAAGTGGGCGTGCGCTCAATGTCTTTATTATCCGCTCTACCCGTATAGCCCACAAGGTGTGAGGCGATTTTTTGATTAGGATAGAAGCGTTTGGTGCTAGGGAGTATCTTTAGTTGCGGATTTTGGAGTAGCCTTGGATAGAGCTTGTGCATATCCTCATAAGAGACAAAATCCACGATATTGATGTAATTGTGATTATACGGGGAATCTTGGCGTTTATATTGCGCGATGATCTCCTCTTTATCTAGTCCCGGGATAATCTCTGCGACCCAATCAATCTGCTCCTCCAAAATCGCAAAATGGGAGCGAAGACTTAATCTAGGCGATAGCGCGAGCGAGAATCCAAGCTCATTGACTGCCAAAGGCTCGCCATATCGATCGAGAATTAGCCCGCGTATGGGAATGATATTCTCCGTCTTAATCATATTGCGCTTGGCAAGCTCCTCATAATAGGCATTGGATTTAATGCTGATGAAATAGATCCGCACCGTCAAAACAACCCAAATCACAAAGATAAACAGGGCTAGGATTCTGAAGCGATTCCTCATGGGAGCAACACCAAAAATAGAGTTTCAAATAGGGCAAAATAGAGCAACATCCATGAAAATTTCGGCACATGTATCCCCACAAGAAGCACCATAATATGCACGATGAGATAAAACCCAAAATAGGCATAAAAGACAAAAATGGGCAAGAGGCATTTCTCACAACCTAGAAGATTCCTAATCCTAGGAATCACAAGATAATATGAGAGGAAAAAGAAAAGCACCGCGCTCAGCCCAAAAAAGCCCTTCGTCGCCTCAAAAAATAGCAAAAATAGGACAATGGGAAGCAGGTAGTGATACTGCTGTTTATCCATAAAGCGACAAAACAAAACAAACGCCACGCCTAGGAGTGGCGGCAGATAATAGAGCATATCCGTGAGCGCGCCATAAGAGATGATGAGCATAAAAAGCGCGATGGCTTTTAGAGACTCTTTATGAGTGCTATTTCTTCGCATATTGGAAAATGTTTGCATTTGATACAATCCGCCCAAATTTTTTGATTAGGAATCGCCTCTTTGCTCACTTCGACAAACCCCAGCCGCTCAAAAAGCGACCGCTTAAAGGTAAGCACCAAAATTTCGCTGATTCCTAGACTTAACGCCTCAGTGATTGAAATATTAATGATCTTTGTGGCAATCCCGCGCCCACGATACTCTTCACTCACAAAAAGGCTGCGAATCTCCGCTAGCGTGTGCGAGTAGATATGAAGCGCACAAAATCCGATAATCTTATCGTAATCCCACGCGACATTATACGACCGAATCGCATTTGCAATCTCATCATGGCTACGATCAAGGATGATTCCCTGCTCTATACTAGGAATCAAAAGCCGCCTCATCGCCTCCACATCGCGCAAAGTGGGCTTTTTAATCTCAATCAATGCGCCTCTCCTTGCGATTCCCCCAAAATGTCCCTAATGATTCGCTCGCGCAGCTCATCGACACCCTCTTTGCTCAGCATCGAGACAAAACACGCATCGCTAAAAAGATGCTTTAGTTTATGCTGCTCGTTCTTATTTAGTTTATCCATTTTGGTAAAGACTCTAAACATACGGGAATCACCCCTCTGTAAGCTTTGCAGCATTTCCCAAGCCTGCTTATCGATCGCTAAATCCGTATGACGCGCATCAATGAGCTGGATAAAAAGTTTAATGGATTTGCGCGATTGCAGGAATCGCACTAATTTTTCGCCCCACTCCTTACGCATATTTTTGGACACTTTCGCATAGCCAAACCCGGGCAGATCCACAAGCCACAGAGGAATCACCGCCTCTTCGCGTCGCCAATGCGCCTCAAAGTAGTTGATGAGCTGCGTCTTACCCGGAGTGGAGGAGCTTTTGGCTAGCCCTTTAGCTTGCGTGATGAGGTTAATGAGCGTGCTTTTCCCCACGTTGCTCCGCCCGATGAAAATCACCTCGCTGTATTGCGGCGCGGGAGCTTGAGCCAGTGAGCTCGCCGAAGTGAGGAATCGCGCGCTTAGAGGCTGGATCATCTCTGTTCAGACTTGTGTGCGGATTCCTGATTTTGCACCGCTTCTTTATTTGGCTTCTCTTCAAAAGTAAAAATGAGCCTCGCTGGATGCGTATCATCGCCCGCGACGTTCGCAAATCCGCTCACGCGATTAATAATAATCTGCTCGCCTTTGATGGTGTTACTTTTGCCCGATTCCTCCAAAATGGCGTTACCCAAGAGGCTGTATTCATTGCTCATCACATCAAAAATCGCACGCTCTGAGCTACCACTAAGAATCCGCCCATCAGGAAGCGTGAAAGAAAACTCCACCTCACCCGTTGCCTCATAACGTTGCGGGCGATTTTTCTCATCAAAAAAGACGACAAGCTCCTTAGAAGTGAGGCGATCCTTGCCCTTAATCACGACCACATCGCCCTGCATGAGAGTTTTACGCTCCGCCTCATTTGCCACAAAATATTTTGCCGTGATCTCCACCTGCTCCCTTGCAAAAAGGCTCGCCATTAAAAGCACGATTCCCGCCATTAACCTCATCATTCACCGCCATTTTGAAATAAGAAAACTGCCTTAACCTCTTGTGCCCTCACAATCCCACTCTCAGAATCGTAGCGGATATTTTTCCCCTGCGCACGATGATTTGTGTGGATAAATTCAAATTCCCCCTCGCCTTTAAAATAACGCTTCGCAAGATCATATTCACCTTTTTGTGTGCTAAAAGAGCTCTCGCGGGTATATTTCACCCCCTCTGGGAATATGAGCATTTTGCCTCGCTTGATTCCCAAATCCGCGCTAAGTCGCTCGATTTTCCGCTCTTTAGGAAGAAACTGCGCCAAATTAAGTCCCTTAATAATGTCCTCACGAGGGAATCGATAACCCCGCTCGCCCGTAGCATGGCTCAAAACCCCTTGCGCGCTGACTTCATAATAACTGAAGCGATCAAGCTCCATGTAAGCGACATTTTTATTGCGCGATTCCAAATCATCACCCAGGAATCGTGGCTCATACATCATCACTACGCCGATTCCTAGGAGTAATAACAGGGTAAAAAACAGATGAAGGCTACTCCCAAAGTGCCAAAAACGCATCAAGCTCTCCATCACGCTCTAAAATATTCTCGATCATCTCCCGCACAGCCCCCTTGCCACCGCAAGAATCAAGCAAAACATCGACCCGATTCGCAACTAATTTTGCGCAATCTTTCGGGGCAAAGGCGATTCCCACTTCAGCGAACATTTTAAGATCATTGAGGTCATCGCCGATTCCCGCGATTTGCTCCTTGCTAAGCTTTAGCCTCTCCGCGATTTCGCGCACTTTCGCGCCCTTATCTTTCACGCCTTGAAAGAGAAATTCGATTCCAAGCTCGCGCGCACGTCGCTCCACAATTTTTGAACTTCTTCCCGTGATTATGGCACTTTTGCGCCCCAGTTTGTGCCACGAACTCAGCGCGAGCCCGTCTTTGACGCTAAAGCACTTCATCTCGCCACCATTTTCATCAAAATAGAGCATTCCATCGCTCAGCGTCCCATCGACATCAAGCACGAGCAGCCTAATCACAGCACGCCCTTAGTGCTGGGCATTCCCATGCGCTCATTTTTGCTGCACGCACGTCGCAATGCCACAGCCAACGCCTTAAACGCCGCTTCGATGATGTGGTGGCGATTTTTCCCGCGTTTTTGAATGGTGTGCAGGCCGATTCCCGCATTAAAGGCGAGCGCGCGGAAAAACTCCTCACTAGCTCCGCGTCAAAATCCCCAACCATTCCCGCAACCTCAAGCTCACACACCAAAAAGGGGCGATTGCTAATATCCAAATCACACTCCACGCATGCTTCGTCCATTACGACTGCGGCATTTCCATAACGTTCGATTCCCTGCACGGGGTAAAGCGAATCGTGCAAAAGCCCTCCAAGCACGATTCCCACATCTTCGACGCTATGGTGGAAATCAACCTGCAAATCACCCTCGCACACAAGCTCCAAATCCCACAGTGCGTGCTTGCTCAGTGCTTCAAGCATGTGGTCAAAAAAGCCAACACCCGTCTGCACCTTCGCACTCCCACTGCCATAGAGCTCCAAGCTCGCGCGGATTTTTGTCTCTTTAGTCAAACGCTTACTCTGTTTCACGCCTCACTCCGTAATGACAAATGCGCCACTTGCGATGGGCTCACTCGCAATAAAATCCCTCGCCTCTTCCTCGCTTTGAAACCCAGAGAGCAATACGCGATAAATAGGCGCGCCATCGAGCCAAAATTCGCGCACAATGGCTCTGTAACCTTGAATACTGCTGTTTTGCGCCCTAAATCGCTCCGCGCCCTCTCTTTTTCTAAACGCTCCAATCTGCACCAAGAATCGCCCCATTTTCGCGCTAGGTGCGACATTCCCGACTTCAAATTCATGGGAATCGACGACCTCTTGCGGAATCGGAGCGGACGATTTTTTAGAAATCACGCCACCAAAGCCGATCACCTCAAGCGTTACAGGAGCAGTTCCTTTTTTAAGCATATCAATCTCGCGTGCCGCGACGTTTGAGAGATCGATAATCCGTCCCGGCACAAAGGGGCCACGATCGTTAATCCGCACGATGGTGCTTTTGCCATTTTCACGGTTGGTTACCTTGACAATGGTATTCATCGGCAACGTCTTGTGTGCAGCAGTGCGTGCATACATGCTATACGTCTCGCCATTTGAGGTCTTTTTGCCATGGAAGGTTGGTCCATACCAGCTCGCGATTCCGCTAGATGTGTGCCCCAAATCCACAGAACTCGGATGATACCACTTCCCGCCGACTTGATAAGGGCGCATGGTCGCGCGCTGGATTTGCGGGCTATCACGCACCTGCGAGGAATCCACCCGCGTAGGATCGATATGACCGTATCTGCCACCGCCACTTGAGCACGCGCTTAAAAAGAGTAAGGGCACTACAAAAAGCAGCAGACTAAGGCGCGCGGACAAGCTTTACCTCCTCTTTAAGGGTGTGGCTGGAGTCATTTTGCGAGACTTTGCGCGCATTTTCACGCTTTAGCACCGGAATAATGAGGCGCTGATTAAGCGAAAGCGCACTCGTGCGCAAGTTATTGGCGATCTTAATCTCCTGGAGCGCGATTTTATAGCGTTTAGCGAGCCCATAAAGCGTATCGCCCTTTTGCACCCTGTGGACATAAAAGATCTCATCGTTGGCGTTTTCGCGGTAATTTTGCTTAAAACTCGCAAGTCGCTCATAGGGCAGATAAACATTGTATTCGCGCCCTGTTACGGGCGGAGTGAAGGCGTATTTGAACTGGCGATTGTATTTTTTCAGCTCTTCAAGCGAGATTCCCGCACCCTGCGCGACATGGTAAAGGTGCGTGCCGCCTTTGACTTTCACCGTGGCAATCGTCGTTAATGCACCGCGATTAAGGAAATATTCATAATCTGAGCTCTTCAGCGCGTCGATATTGCGAAACATCATCGCAAAAGAGAGGATTTTGCGGATATAAAGGCGCGATTCCCGCGGGAGATAACGCTTCTTGCTGTCGAGCAAAACGCTCAGTTCATCACTCCCCGCCTGCGCAATCGCCCGCTTCAGCCGCCCCTCGCCACAGTTATAGGCAATCGCGGCGAGATACCATTTACCAAAAATCCCCTGCAAATGCTTCAAATAGGTAATCGCCACTTCCGTAGAGCGCACAGGATCGCGTCGCTCATCGACATATTCATCAATCTTAAGTCCGAATATTTTCGCTGTTTGGGGCATGAATTGCCACAAACCTGCAGCCTTTTTGCGCGAATAAGCACGCAGAGAAAACTCCGATTCCGCCATGGCAAGATAGAGAAACTCTTGGGGAATCTCCGCTTTTAAAATCATCTCTTTAAGCAAAGGGACGAATTCATACGCCTCGTCATAACGCTTCAGCAAGCGTTCCCTGCGCATTTCGTTTAGAAATGTGTTCTTCATGCTTAAAAAATTTTCATCATAAAGGAACGAGGGTTCCACGCCAAAAATCTCCAAAACAAGCTCGTCGTGGTTGTTGTAGGTGGAGTTGTTGAAGGACGCAAAAAGCATGGAGTTAAAAATTAAGCAAAATATTAGGGCTCTCACGAGTCTCCTTGTGTAAGGGAGTATTCCGATTTCACGGGGATTTTAAAGCCTAGATTATACTTTCGCATTCTTAAAATGTTACCTAAAATGCGCGATTTTCATGCTAATTTGCTAAAAAGTCTATGCGCGTTTTCATCGCTTAAGCGTTCAATCTCAGGAATCGTGCTGCCCAAAACTTCGGCGATTCTCGCGGCGATGAGCGGAATATAGCTTGGCTCATTGCGCGTCCCTCGATGCGGATGAGGCGCAAGATAGGGCGCGTCGGTCTCTAGGAGGATTTTATCATTGGGAATTTTAGGCAAAATCTCAATGAGGCGTCGCGCGTTTTTAAAAGTCGATACCCCTCCAATCCCATAATAAAATCCCTGCTCTGCAAGCTCCAAAAGCACACTATCGGCGTTAAAACAGTGCAAAACTCCGCTCAGCCCAAGAGCCGATTCCTTCAATATTTCATAGCTATCATTAGACGCCTCGCGGATATGAAGAATGAGTGGTTTGCAAAACTCCCTAGCAAGCTTGATTTGAGCTAAAAAACACGCCTTTTGACGCGCTTTCTCCTGCGCGCGCCCCTCCTCACTCCCCTCAAGGCGATAATAATCAAGTCCGCATTCGCCTACAGCAACACATTTTGGGTGCACAAGCGCGTCTCTTAGAAGCTTTTCATCGTAACCATCGATATTGTAAGGGTGGATTCCTGCGGCAAAATAGACTTCGCTAAATTGCTCGCTAAGCTCCCTTGCGCGAGGGAGATCTTTTATATCTGCGCCGGGAATCACAAAGCGCGTAACCCCAAGCTGCATCGCGCGCGCAATCACCTCCTCTATATCCTCATAAAAACAGGGGCTATCCAAATGGCAATGGGTGTCAATCAAGAGGAATCCTCCTACTCTTAAACTCTGCAAAATAGCGACTTGCGTATTCTATGATAAAATCCGCGATGGAACAAATCTTGAGGAATCGCCCTTGTTTACCGGACTTATTCGCGAGCTTGGGAGGGTTGAGTCGCTTTCTCTTCCTAAGCTAAAAATCAGAGCCAAATATACCCCCAAAATCGGCGATAGTATCGCAATTAATGGTGCATGTCTCACAGTGACTTCGCTCTTTAGTGGCGGTTTTGAAGTGGAGCTTAGCAAAGAGAGTCAGAAAATACTCGCGCTAGAAAACTATAAAGAGCTCGTCCATATCGAGCCTGCAATGCGCCTAAGCGATCGCGTCGAAGGGCACATCATGCAAGGGCACATCGATGGAATCGGCACGATTAGGCGCATTCAAAAAATGACTACAGGAATCGACTTTTTTATTAGCGCAAACCCCACGATTATGCGCTACATAATCCCCAAAGGAAGTGTAGGAATCGATGGAATCAGCCTTACAATCAATGAGGTGTTAGGCGATTCCTTTCGCCTAAGCATTATCCCTCACACGCTCAAAGAGACGCTGTTTTCGTGCTATACGATCGGGCGCAGAGTGAATATCGAGACGGATATGATTGTGCGCTCCATTGCCCACTTGATGGCAAAAAGCGAGGAATCGCCCACGTGGAGCGAGATTGATTCCATGCTGATGAGCTACTGATGTCCAGTCGCCTAAAAGCCGCTGCGCTTGCTTACGATTCCCAAAAACAGCGCGCACCCGTGCTTCTTGCCAAAGGGCAGGGGGCAATCGCTGAAAAAATCATCGCCAAAGCAAAAGAGCTTGAGATTCCCCTGTTTCAAAATGAGCTTCTAGTCGGATCGCTCCTTGATGCGCCACTAGATAAGGAGATCCCACCCGTGCTCTATCGCGCCGTTGTGGAGGTGTTTGTGTGGCTTTATAAAAGTGAGCAAAAGGCGCAACTCTCCAAAAATTAAAGTCGTCTCCATAGCCAAATCGCACCCCCAGCAAAGAGTAAAAGTGGCAGAAGCAGGCTCGCTTCAGGCTGGATAAATCCGCTCATTGAGAGGCGCGAGAGGGCGAAAAATATCCCCCACGCAAGCAACGCCCCAAGAATCGCAACAAGCGCGCTGGAGGCGAGATTCCCATAGCGAGCCGTGATGGGCATATAGCGCGCAATAAAGACCATACACAAAGGTGCGAAAAAAGGAAAAAGCGCAAGCGAGTAGAGGATTCCTCGAATTTTTTGTGAGTTTAGCTGTTGCGCTTTGAGGAGGATTAGCGATTCTAGCGCATCGACAATCGAAACTGCCCCTTGCTCCTCATAAATGCTATCCAAAATACGCGGTCTAAACCCTTCCAAAATCTCCATATGCGCGAATTTCTCTACTTGTAAGGGACTTTTGCCTAGCTTCAACGCTTCGGGAAGCTTCATCGAGCGCACATTAATAAGTTGCCAGTGATTCTCCATAAAATGCGCCTCTTTAGCCTCGAAAAACTCCGCAAGCTGCCCATTGCGCAACGTATAAACTTTGACATTTTCGCCCTTTTGGAGCAGGGGATAAATCTTTTCAAAAAATACATAGCTGTCATTATATTTTACAAAAAGTTCGCGCTTAAAACTGCCAATATACCCCTTGTCCAAAAGGGAATCTACTTTTTCTCTAGCATAAGCAAAAGATGTAGAATTTAAAATTACAAATAAAATTGTAAATAAAAGTGAAAGGAGAAAAACGGGCAGAGAGATTGATTTTTGAGAATATCCAAGCGACAAAAGAGCGGTAAATTCCCCCGTGCGGGCAAGCACAACCAAAAACAGAATCTGCGCGAGGATCAGCGAGAGAGGTAGCACAAACCCCAGCGCATAGAGCGCATCATAAAAGACAAAAAGGACAACGAGATTCGCTGATGATGGGAGATCTTCAGCAAATTTTAAGAGGTCGATTCCTACAAAAAATCCCTCAAGCGCAGTCAAAATGATAAAGAAATACTTAAGGTAGAATTTTCCGAGGAATCTAAGAGCTAGAGACATCTATTTTTCGCTTTTTTCTGTGGATTGTGTGAGTTTGAATGAATAGCGTGAAACAAAGCGATCCCACGCAAAATCTTCACCCAAAGCCTCGTGAGTAAATGCTTCCAAAAGCTTCACGCCATGTGGAATCACATAGGTAGCGAGCATTTGCTCCTCTTCATCGCGAAATTTTGCCAAAACGTAATCCGCTACGCTAAGACCTTGTGATGGCTTGGCAATCCCGATACGCACGCGATAGTAACCATTTCCTAGATGCTGATCTAGTGATTTTAGTCCATTATGACCGCCACTACTACCGCCAAATTTTAGACGCACCGCACCAAAGGGCAAATCAAGATCATCATGGATCACAAGAATTTTCTCAGGCTTAAAAAAGGAGGCAACGGCGAACGCCGATTCCCCAGAGAGATTCATAAAAGTGGCAGGCTTAAGAAAAAGGAGCTCGCCCTCTTTCTTAAGCTCGCCTTTAAATTGGGGCTTAGAGACATGGAGTGCGCTCCTGCGCTCCAAAAAGGCGTCTAAAAGCCTAAAACCGATATTGTGGCGTGTGTGCTCGTATTCTTTGCCGGGATTCCCAAGCCCGATAATGAGTAGCACACGACACCGCGGATAGGGAATCTACTTCGCTTTGATCACGCCTACAATCGCGACGCTCTCTCTTTCGATCACTCTTACGCCCTCATGCACAGGAAGATCACGGATCAAAATCGAATCACCTACGCCAAGCTCACTCACATCAAGCTCATAAGATAGAGGAAGCTTCTCGGGTGCGCACTTGACCTTGATACGCTTTTTAGAAAGAACCAAAACGCCCTTATCCTTAAGCCCTTTTGCGCTTCCCTTAGTCTTCACAGGAATCGAGAATTTCGCCTCGATTCCTGTCTGTGCCAACATCAAATCAACGTGCAAAAGGTCGCTTGTTACGGGATCCTTCTGATATTCTTGCACCACAACTTTAAACTCTTTGCCCCCCACTTTCACAGGGAAAACAACCTCGCTTTTGTTCTTCATCGCACGGATAAAGTCATTTTTCTTAAAGGCACAATGGGTATTATTCTGACCTTTGCCATAGATGTTGGCAATTAGATAACCATCGTTTCGCAAAGCCTTCGCCTCAGACTTGGAAATACTCTCTCTAATTTTTCCCTCTAACATGGAGTTCCTTTGTTTAAAATTGCCTTTTTACGCAAAAAGCCGTGCATTTTATCCCACAATAGGATAAAAATCTCTTAAGCCTCAAGCGTGCGTAGGAGCGATTGAAATGATTCCTTAAAGAGTATGATCCCTTCTGCCAGTAGCTCATCAAAGCCCAATTCAAGGTCGATTCCTACGCGCTCAATCTCCTCAAAAAAGCAAACCTCCTCTTCAAAGGTAGGAATCGCACTCGGAGTGCGACTGCCTGCGCTCATATAAGCCTCTATAGTAGCGAGCGGTGCGGTATTGACGCTATGCGCATGCAAAAGAGAATCGACATAATAGCTCGGCGCAAGGGAATCGCCCTTGACCCCCGTGCTCGCAAAAAGCGCACGCACACCCTGAACCCGCACCGCCTCAATCTGTCGATAAATCCGCTGGGCGTTGCGGATTCCCAGCAGACTTGGGGCGATCCCAAGCTCTTGCAACATCTTGTCATACTTGCGATCCAGCCGCGAAACAAAAATACTAATCACTGCCTGCGGACGCTCCGCCTCTGCGTATTCCCCTTTGTTATAGCCCCTAGCAAACGCCTCAAGGCACTTTTGCGCCTGTTTTGGAGAGAAAACCAATGTCGCATTCACGGAGATTCCCCGAGCGATGAGTGTCTCCATCGCACCATATCCCGCCTCCGTAGCGGGAATCTTAATCATCACATTGGGGCGCGCAATCACCTCATACAGGCGCACACCCTCGCCAATCGTCCCTACACTATCGGTGCACAAAAAAGGATCGACCTCGATGCTCACCCAGCCATCTTCGGGATTTTCCACATGAAGAGGCATCAAAAGATCCGCCGCACGGGTAATATCTGCAATCGCAAGGGCTTCATAAATCTGCTTGGGCGCGCGCCCTTTGAGCGTGGCAATCGATTCTTTGTAAGCGGGAGAGGAGGTAAAAGAGCTTTGAAAAATCGCGGGATTGCTCGTCGCGCCCTTGATCACGCCCTTGTTGATGAGCTCAGTAAATTCCCCCTCCAAAAAATCCCGCTCAATAAAATCACACCACAGTGAAAATCCGATCTCTCCTAGCTGCACCTTCGCTCCTTGCTTATAGATGAGGTAAAATCTCGCGCAAATCCTTGCGCGTAATAACGACATTCGCTTGCGTCTGCAAGATAGGCTTCGCGCAGAATGCGACGCGCTTTGAGGCGTGGGCGAACATGGACGCGTCATTTGCCCCATCTCCGACTGCCATCGTGTCTATGGGAGCGATTCCTAAGAGCGATTGAAGCGTTTGCAACATCTCGCCTTTAGAAAATCCAAACATCATCTCACCTCCCACTTCTCCACTCAAAATGCCCTCTTTGTGGTGCAAAATATTGCTAAAATCAGCGTCAAATCCAAGCTTTACGCGCGCTTTTTGTGTAGCGTTTTTAAACCCTCCACTAAAAACTACGACTTTAACGCCCCGTCTCTTTAGCTCACTGATGAGCTCCTGCGCGCCGGGCATGAGTGGAAGATTCCCGCAAATCTCTTCCACCAAGGAGTGTTTCATGCCCTTTAAGAGCGCGACGCGACGCTTCAAGCTCTCATAAAAGTCCAGCCCTCCTTCCATCGCGCCTTTGGTAATCGCATCAACCTCTGCGCCCACGCCGTAATGACGCGCCAGAATATCGATCGTCTCGCCATCCATCAATGTGGAATCAAAATCAAAAACTGCTAATTTCATGGGAGTATTCTTTGGTGTGAAGATTGAAAGGGAATCGCGACGGATTGTGGCTACGATTCCCGAGGATTCTAAAAGGAGAGAGAATCAAAACGTTCTCTTTAAAAGCCCTTCTGTCTTAAGAATCGTGATGAGACGATCCTCTCTCTTTCCAATTCCATAGATGATGTTGTCTTCCTCGCTAATCGTCTCTGGAGTGGGATCGATGTTTGATTCCTTAATCCGCACCGCCTCAGTGAGACGATCAATCACAAACCCCGCCACTTCGTCATTGTGTTTAATTACGATGTAGCGCGTGTCTTCATTTTGCTTCTCTGCGGGCAAGCCAAACTTTAGGTGCAGATTGACTAACGGAATCACGTTGCCACGCAGATTGAAAACCCCAAGCACATAATCCGGCGTGCCGGGAACGCGCGTGTATTCTAGGGGCTTGATGATCTCTTGAATGCTTAAAATAGGCACGGCAAACTCTTCTTCACCCACGATAAAGCCGACAAGCTGGACGACGTTTTCCGCCTCTACAGTGGGCTGTTTTTCTTGTTGCTGCTGCTTAAAAACCTCTTGCATTCTACTCATGACCTTCGACCTCCGCATTTAGGTTGATATTTCTTTTGACAACATTCATTAGATATTCTGGTGAATAGGGCTTGGTGATATACTCCGTCATGCCCGATTCCACGCCTCGCATACGGTCTGTCTTGCTCGTGCGACTCGTAACGGCAATGAGTGGCATGTTTTTAAATTTATTATACTTTCGAATCTCCGCAGCAAGCGTATAGCCGTCCATTTTGGGCATTTCAATGTCAATTAGCACCGCATCAAGATGCTTGTCGCCACTCTTAATCACATCAAGAGCTTCAACCCCGTTAGCCGCCTCAATCACTGTGATTCCCAAAGGTTTAAGGGATTTTTTCATAATCGCTCGATCCGTCGTGCTATCATCAACTGCCAAAATCATATAATCGCTAGGCGCGCTCTTGTCTTTTCGCGTTTCAGTTTCTTGACTCAGCTTAGCCACGCTGACTTTGACGCGTTTTGCCATCTGCATCATCGCCGCAACATCGACAATCAACGTAACCTTACCATCACCTCGGATCGTCGCACCGGCGATTCCCTCTGTGCCCTTCAAATAGTAGCCGAGCGACTTGATGACGATCTCTTCCTGACCGATGAGGAAATCAACAATCACCCCGATCTTGTTTTCAGCCAACCCGATGACAACCACATACACCTCTTCAGCGTTCTCAAACACGGAATCAACCCCGAAAATATCCGCCAGGCGCACGAGCGAGAGCACCTCATCTCGTAGTCGCAAAACACTCTTACCCTCGACAGTATAGATCTCATCTTGACCCACGCGCACCGTCTCAAGAACGGAAGCTAGAGGAATCGCGTAATACTCCTCTTGCACACCAACAAGAAGTGCCTGAATGATCGCAAGCGTTAGAGGAATCTTAAGCTTTAACGTCGTCCCTGTGCCCAACTCGCTATCAACATCAATAATCCCGTTTAACTTCTCGATATTTGTCTTAACCACATCCATGCCCACGCCACGTCCGGACACATTAGTAATCGCTTTAGCCGTAGAGAATCCCGCCTTAAAGATGATAGAAAACGCCTCTTTATCCGTCATCATATCCGCTTCGCGCTCGCTTACAATTCCCTTCTCTATCGCCTTTGCTCGCAACATCTCGGCGTTTAGCCCCTTACCGTCATCTTTAATCTCAATGACGATATGGTTACCCTCATTATAGGCTTTAAGTTGAATTGTGCCACCCTCGCTCTTGCCCACAGCAAGTCGATCCGCAGGCAACTCTATACCGTGGTCGCACGAGTTTCTAATAATGTGCACCAAAGGGTCGCCAATCTCTTCGACGATCGACTTATCAAGCTCGGTCTCTTCTCCACTAATTTCAAGCTCGATATTCTTGCCAAGTTCCCTAGAGAGGTCACGCACCATTCGCGGGAATTTATTAAACACCTTGCCGATAGGTAGCATTCTCGTCTTCATAACAGCAATCTGCAAATCCGTTGTAACAATCGAGATAGAGGAGACGACCTGATTAAGCTCCTCGAGGAATTTCTCGCCCTCGTATCGCTCCTCCACGTCATCATAGATTTTAATCAGACGATTTTTGCCAAGGACGAGCTCTCCGATGAGATTCATAAGGTGATCGAGTCGCTTAACATCAACGCGAATCGTCTGCTCCACCGAAGTAGCCGGAGCTTTCGCCGCTTGAGCACCCTCTCCTACTTTTGGTTTTGCTGTAGCGGGCTTAGGAGTAGCCGGAGTAGGAGTTGGTTTGACTTCAGCCGCTTTGGGCGCAGCAACCGGAGCCGATTTAGTCTCAGGAGCTTTAGGCGTAACAGGCGAAGCTGAAGCGACATCTACGTTTGCCGGAGCCTGAATATCATCACTCTCGCCTCGTGCGCGCTTCTCTTCTCGTCGCTTGCGATCTTCCGCTTGCCTTTTTTGGAGAAGTCGCTCAATCTCGCCCTCAATCTCTTCGGGGCTCATGTTGGCATAATCGGGCTCGGGCTCATCGGCACTCGCAACAGGCTCAGGCTCGGGAGCCGGCGTAGTCTCGACGGCACTTTGCCCTTTGGAGATTCCATCAAGTCGCTCAATAATCTTATCGATGGAGATTCCGCTGTTCTCATCGCTCCCTGTGTCGCGAATCGCGGAGAGCAGCGCCTTCATCAGGTCAATTGATTCGAGCACCACATCCATAATATCGGGGGTAAGTTTAAGCTCTCCGTGGCGAGCTTTGTTCAAAACATCTTCCATGTGGTGAGTCAAACGAGTTAAGACACCAAAATTCAAAAAGGAGCTAGACCCCTTAATCGTGTGCGCAACTCGGAAAATTCGGTTCAAAAGCTCCAAATCCTCCGGATTATTCTCAAGCTCGACCAAATCCTGATCGAGCTGTTCGATCATCTCAAACGCCTCAATAAGAAAGTCTTCCATTATTTCTTGCATCTCATCCATTATGGCACCTTTGTTTGGAATAAGTTACGCTTCAACGCGCTTTTCTAAAACACGCTCGATCTCTTCATAGAAGACATCGGCATCAAATTTGACCACATAGGCCTCTCCACCAACCTCTTTTCCTTGTATAGCACTAAGCTTATTGCTAATTGAAGAGCTAAAGATGATGGGAATCCTAGCAAACCGTTTGTCATCTTTCGCTTTTGTAGCGAAGTGGAAGCCATCCATTTGAGGCATTTCCACGTCAGATACGATAATCTTCAACTCCTCATGAAGCCGCTCGCCGTGGGTCTCATAGAGTGCCTCAAGCTTTTGCAATCCCACCTCGCCATCAATCGCCTCAATCACCCTAAAGCCCATCCCCTCGAGTGTTTCACGCACGATTCTTCGAGCAATCGAGCTATCATCAAGCACCAAAGCCGTCCCTTCAAAGCTCTTGCGCTTCTTGTCGCTACTCATTTCAGGCTGGTAGAATCCAAGTTCCTGCACGATACTCTCTAGGTCAAGAATCAACAAAACCCGATCGTCCTCAATCCGTGTAACCCCAGTAATTTTGTTGCGATCCATGTTTCCATAGCTGGAGCTAAAGTGCGCAGGCTCAATATCTTTCCAACTGATCCTGCGGATGCGCTTTGCCTCGTGCACAACAAAGCCGATAGAGACGTTATTAAACTCCGCGATGATGACCCGCGACTTGACTTTCTTGTCAATCGGGACCTCCACGCCCATCCAACGAGATAGATCAATGATGGGGATCACCATTCCGCGCAAATCAAACACTCCCTCAACATAGTCGGGGACACCGGGGAGCTCGGTCAATTCGGGCATTCTAATGATCTCTTTAACCTTTGCGACGTTGATTCCATAGATTCCCTCATCTATCACGCCCTCTTCGAGCTTGAAAATCCGAAAATCCACCAACTCCATTTCGTTTGTGCCGATTTTTTCGTTACTGATTGCGGACACGCTTAGAGACTCCTTAAATTAGAATGAATTCTCTTACTCACTAGCAAAACCACACCACTGCTAGATTCTACTACAAAATATTTTTCATTGCAAGCAAGCGAGGGCAAGGCGACATAAACGCCCTCGCTCGCCTCTATCGCGCCCACCGAGTGAAAATGCCCCTCAAAAATCCACTTTGCCTCGCCCATTCGATACTTCCGCAGACGCTCTTTTGCAAGCTTTTTTACATCCATTCCCCATCTTAGATTTTTCGCAGAGATTTTTTTATTCACAAGGGCAAAAACGCGCCCTTGTAAGCACCGATCCAGCGCATTTAACAGCCAAAGCAGCGCACGATTCCTGATGATTTTTGTGTAAATTTCATAGCGAATCCCCAACCCAAAATCGCCATGCGCAAGCCATGCGTATTCATCGCCGATACGAAACAGCGCAGGTTGTGCATCGCGGGGGATAATCTTCACGTTAGGCACGCGCCCGCCTAGATTAAAGTCATGATTCCCCTCAAACCAATAAATAACCCGCTTTTTACCCAACTCAGAAATCCGTGCAAGCAGTGCCTCATGGGGCTTGAAACTCGCTTTGATTCCGCCAAAAAGCAAATCAAAAATATCGCCCATGAGAAAAATAGGTGCAGTCGATTCCTCGCTCTCTAGCGTGCTCCAAAGCTTTTCTAAAAAGTGATTTTTCTCGTTTTCGTGGGAATCGGCAACAAAAACCGCACCATGGGTAACCTCGCCCCAAATAGGCTCATTCATGGCGCGTAGGCATATCGCGGAAGCCCGCAATCTTCGGGGAATCCGCACATTAAATTCGCATTCGCCACCGCCTGCGAGCTCGCCCCGCGCAGGAGATTATCAATCGCGCTATTTACCCACAAATCACGCCCATCACTCTTAGCGTAAATATCGCAAAAATGCGTCCCAGCCACGGCTTTAACCTCCACGGGTGCAGGGCGCAAACGAATAAAGGGCTCACTTTCGTAGCGATCCTCAAGGATTCGCATCGCATCGATGGGCTCTTTTAAGCGCGCATAGATGGAGATGAGCATACCTCGAGTAAGCGGGATTAGATGGGGCACAAAACGCACCTTGATGTTTTGGTGTCCAAAAAATGCAATTTTCTCCTCCATCTCCGGCTCATGCCGATGAGAGAGGGGCGAATAGGCGAACAGATTCTCATTAATCGTCGGGAAATGCGTATTTTGCGTGAGCTTCTTCCCCGCACCACTCACGCCACTTTTCGCATCGACAAACAGTGAATGCTCCGCATCAAGATAGGGGACAAAGGGCAAGATTCCCAGTAGCGTCGCGGTGGGATAGCAACCCGGATTGGCGATTAATCGCGCAGGGGGAATCGCCTCTCTCGCCCACTCAACCAGCCCATACACGCTCAGTGCGAGATTTTCCTTATCCGCATGCGAGCAATAGTGCGCCTCATATCGCTCTAAGCTTAGACGATAATCCGCCGAGAGATCCACGATTCTCGCCCCCAGCGCCAAAGCCTCTTTGGCAAATTCCATAGACTGCTTGTGCGGAAGCGCGAGGAAGAGCAGCCTGCATTGCGCTGCACCCTCTTTTGCGTTGGCTTTTTGAACTTTAAGCCCGCTTATCCCTTTTAAGCTTGTATGAAGCTCATCTAGGGCGATTCCCCCCTCGCTGTTGGCAACATAGACGAGGTCAAAATGAGGGTGATTGAGCAAAATCTTGACTAGCTCAAGCCCTGTATATCCGCTTACACCGACGATTCCCACTGGGATTTTTTGCATTACCCACCTCCGACAAAATGCAATAGCTCAATCCTGTCCCCATCTTTTGGGACAAAATTCTCCCATTCGCTCGCCTTGATGATCTGCGTATTCACCGCAGCTGCCATGACTTTATTGACGATTCCTAGAGTTTGCATGACTTCTGAAAGTGTGCTAGCTTCTGCGAAATCGCACTTCTGCCCATTAATTAGTAGCCTCTTTAGGCACGTAAACTCGCTCATCTCCGCCCCCTCGCGCTTATTTTTTAGAAAAATAGCGAGTGAAAAACCCTTGAATATTTTCCTGTTTCGTGCGCGAAAGAGCTAGTTCGCCCGTTTTGACCTCTTTTGTGATCGTGCTCCCCGCGCCGATAATGCTATCATCTTGGATATTTAGCGGCGCAATGAGCTGGGAATCACTCCCCACAAAGACATTTTTACCGATTTTTGTGAAGCTCTTTTTCTTGCCATCATAGTTGCACGTAATCACGCCTGCACCGATATTGCTCCCCGCACCCACTTCACAATCCCCCAGATAGCTCAAATGCCCCGCCTTCACATCGTGCAGAGTCGATTTTTTGACCTCGACAAAGTTCCCGATATGAGAATCGATAATCTCGCACTCAGGTCTAAGATGCGCCATAGGACCGATGTCGCTCCGAATCACGCGGGAATCCTCGATAACGCTGTGCGCTTTGATGTGCGATTCCTCGATATAAGAATCGCCCGTGATACTCGCGCCATTTTCCACCGTGCATTCGCCAATAAACTGCACCCCATCCTCAATATATATGCTCTCGGGGAGACGCATACTCACGCCGCGGCGCATCCAGTGCCCCCTGATTCGCTCCAACATGACCGTCTCAGCCTGCGCCAAATCCGCTTTGGAATTCACCCCCTGAAAGCTCTCCTCCTGCACCCACAGGGGGGGAATCTGCACCCCATCACGGCGCGCAAGGGCAATCACATCGGTGAGGTAATACTCGCACTGAGCATTATCATTACGAAGCTTTGGTAGGTAGCGTTGCAATAGCTCGCGCCGAAAAAGATAAACGCCCGCATTGACACTTTTAATAAGCTTCTCCTCGCTGTTTGCGTCCTTCTCCTCAATAATGCGCTCTACCATGCCATCATGAATCACCACGCGTCCATACCCCAAAGGATCGCAAGGCTCAAAAACGCTCATCGCTAAAGGAGCATCGCACTCTAGGAATCGCGCTAATTGTGCCGATTCCACGAGTGGCATATCGCCATTTAGCACCAAAATTTTCTCATATTTAGGCGCGATTCCCATGAGCGCGCCACCTGTGCCGGGATAGCGCGCGTAATCTTGGATCACATAGCAAAGATCGGGGAAATACCGCTCCATACGCGATCTCACCTGCTCGTATTCGTGAAAAAGCACCACGCTCACATCATCGCTGAGCTTCTTCGCCTCACGGATCACATAGTAGAGCATCTCCCTGCCTGCGATTTTATGGAGCACTTTTGGGGTTTTGGATTTCATTCTCGTGCCTGCACCCGCCGCGAGAATTACGATTGATAAGTTCATCTTGGTGAAAACCTTATATTTTTATGAATTTATGAGATTTTAACACAACAGAATTTACAATCAGCCATTTTATGCCTAGCATTTTGGGGAGGGTCGATGGATTTAGGTAGTGTCATTGGAATGGTTCTGATCGTCGTGTTGCTAGGCTCGGCGATGATGATGGGGGTGGGAATCGGTCCATACATCGATATTCCTTCCGTTTTGATTACCTTTGGAGGGTCAATCGCCGCACTTCTTGTCTCGTTCAAAGTCGAGCAAATGAAGATCTTCGTAAAGCTCATGGGAATCGCGTTCAAACCTCAGAAATACGATATTCCTGCACTCATCAAGAAGCTCGTTACTTACGCGACGCAAGCGCGGCGTGATGGGATTCTCTCACTGGAGCAGACGGCGAATCAAGAGGAGAACGACTTCCTGCGCAAGGGTCTCAGCATGGCGGTCGATGGCACGGAGCCCGATACAATTCGCGAGCTTTTGGAGATTGATATGGAGCAAACACTCGGGCGACATAAGGGAAATGCCGCGATTTTTGATACTTGGGCGGCGTTTGGTGGTTCGTTTGGAATGCTTGGGACGCTCATTGGTCTAGTGGCAATGCTTATGAATATGTCCGACCCAAGCTCGATTGGGCCTGCGATGGCGGTCGCGTTGATTACGACGTTTTATGGATCGCTTATCGGTAACGTGCTTGGTTCGCCTATTGCGAGCATTTTACAAATCCGCGCGGGCGATGAGGCTCTTGTGAAGCTGCTCATCATCGAGGGAATCATGTCCATTCAGGCGGGTGATAACCCGCGCACTCTGGAGGCGAAACTCCTTGCGTTCTTGCCTCCGGCGCAAAGAGTTAGTCAGTTTGAATGACTATTTAAGTAAATAGGTGGGAATCCTTTGGCGATAGAGAAGAAGTGTCCTCCATGCGATTGCAAGCCCGGTTTACCCCTATGGCTAGGGACTTTTGGCGACCTCATGAGTCTTTTGCTCACATTTTTTATTCTGCTCCTCTCCATGGCGAATTTTGATGCCAAAAAGCTCACTGAAGCAGAGGGGAGTATACAGGGCGCGCTTAGTATTCTGCCCGGCGGGCTGAAAACCGATCCGGGCAAGAATCGTGTCCAGCAGCTCGCAGAGATCACCTTCACGACCGAAACTGCCGAAGAGGTCAATCGAGTCGAGAGCCTTTTTATGGAATTTCAAGAGATGGCTAAGGTCGCCGAAGGTCCATCAAGTGCCCTAGGCGAAGAGACGGAGGGGTTTATACTCAGACTCCCTGCCGCGCTGCTGTTTAAAGATGATGGGGTTGAAATAGAGAGCGAAGAGGGGCGATTGTTTATTAAACGCATGACAGAAGTGATGAAAAAATTACCCAAAGACGTGCATGCCGAGGTTAGAGGGCATACGGATATTTTCCCGATTCCTAGAAATGCACGCTTCCAAGATAAATTCGAGCTTACGGCCAAACGCGCACTCACAGTCTCCAAAATCCTTACTCAAGAAGGAATTGACCCGACAAGACTCATCACACTTGGGCGTGGAGATCAAGATCCGCTCACCTACACAAGGACGCTAGAGGCTCAGGAGCAAAATCGTCGCGTGGATATTTACCTCTATCCAAAACGACTCAAAACCCTTGAACCCGGAAATATCCTAGATACGACTATCAAGGAGCACTGATGCGGGCATGGTTCCTGCTTTTATTATTCGTTTTTGCGCCACTTTTTGCTGTGGAGCTACCCACGGTCAATCTCACCATCGGAGCACCCACAGAGCCCGGCGATTTGGTAAGCACGCTCAATATCGTCGTCGTCCTCACGCTCCTAGTGCTCGCCCCTTCCTTAATACTCGTGATGACGAGTTTCACAAGGCTTATCATCGTTTTTGCGTTCCTGCGCACCGCTATGGGCACGCAACAATCCCCTCCCACGCAGCTTTTAGTATCACTCGCACTGGTTTTGACCTTTTTCATCATGGAACCCATCGCCAAAGAGAGCTACGATAAAGGAATCAGGCCCTACATTGCCAAGGAGATTCCCTATGATGAGGCGTTTAATAGGAGTGCGCAGCCTTTTAAGGATTTCATGATCCGCAACACGCGTGAAAAAGATCTCGCCCTTTTTTATCGCATGCGCAAGATGGAAAACCCACAAGACGTCGGCGATATTCCGCTGAGCATGGCGATTCCTGCATTTATGATCAGCGAGATGAAGACAGCATTTCAGATCGGATTCCTCATCTATCTACCCTTTTTGGTGATTGATATGGTGATTAGCTCGATTCTCATGTCCATGGGTATGATGATGCTCCCCCCCGTGATGATTTCACTCCCTTTTAAGATTCTTGTTTTTGTGCTTGTTGATGGATTCAATCTCCTTGTAGGCAGCCTCGTAGAGGGCTTTAAATAATCCACCCCTATCAAAAGGGGGGCGAAGGTTGCGCACCTGCGCTTCCTTGCAAAGAGCGATAAGATGCGCAAAATAGCGCATTCAGGGAATCGCTCGCACAAAGCTTTAAAGCGCTCGCGCCACTTGCCCCCGCATTCATTCAGAGCGCGCGGGGTTTCGCATTTACAGGACGGGCGATTCCCTCTCTTATGCGATGAATTGCCTAAATAGCAAGGGTAGCAAAGCCCTACTACCCATCACTTCCTGCCCGATTCTCCTAGAATCGATCCAAACGCTCATGTCGCCGCTATTGCACATACTAAAGCAGAGCAAAAGGCTCTCGCACAGGCTCTTTGGATTGGAATTTCTCTCGGGGCTCAGCGGAGAAATCATCGCCAGCCTCCTTTATCACGGGGCGCTTGATTTCTATTGGGAGGCGGAAGCGCGCTATATGCGGCTCGCTCTAGCTAAAGCACAATTCTCCATCTCAACAAAAATCACCCTCGCTCCCGCTAATCAGACACTCCAAAGGGCAAAAATCATCTTGGGGGGGGATCCTCCATCACGGAGCAACTTCATATCCATGCACAAGAGTGGCGATACCTCCCCATTTTAAGTCCTCTTTCACCCAGCCAACCCCTTACGTCAATGAGCAGACGATCGAGTGGATACTCTCGCCTCCGCCTTAGGTGATCTTTTGGAGCCCTATTGTGGCGCGGGGAATTTCCACACTTCCGCTCTCCACGCGCTATCGTAAAATCCTTGCCACGGAAGTTTCAAAGACTTCCATAGCCGCAGCGAAACACAACTGCGAGCTGAATGAAATCAAAAATATCGCCTTTGCCCGCCTCAACGCTAAAGAGACGCAAAGTGCCTTAATAGGGAACGAGCGTTTGAGTGACTTAGGGGAATCGCGCTTGATTCTTGCTCTTTTGGAAGCGTTTTTATCGATCTACCCCGCGCCAGAATCGGCAAAGAAGTCATTAGATTCCTCACGCGCTTTCATTAAATTTTATACATCTCATGCAACCAAAATAGCCTTTTAGAGGATTTGAAGTCTCTCGCACGCACAGAGAGTGAAGCAAATCACCCTTTTTGATCAATTCCCCTACACGCTCCATCTAGAACTTGGAGTATTTTTACAAAAGGATTGATTTTAGGCGCGTTAAGAGGCGAGGAAAAGAAAGCTAAAGCAGCGCGCTTTGGTGAGTGCGTTTGCGCACCACCAAAGCCACTGAGGTTATTAAAGTTACGTGAGTGGGGGTTCTTGAGCGAGCTATTTTAAAGTGTCATACATATTGCAAGCACCATCCAAATAAGTTTCATCTGCGCGAGGATTTTTTACTCCCAGCTCGCAAGCCTTTTTAGAATATCGCACCGCACCGCTTCGATTGCCTCTCTCAGCTTCATAGCGAGCGAGCCAGTAGCATGCCCCCCCAGTTGTTTTTGCTATCGCATAATTTTTTCAGATAGGCTGCTCCTTTAGCGGGATTTTTTGGCACCCCATGCCCTTTAGCATATATATCCAAAACACCTCTGCACCCTAGCTCGGCTCCGCCCTCGCACCCTAGAGTGTAGAGCTTCATAGCCTTTTTGTAATCTCGCTGGGCACGAGGTAGTTTTTCTTCATATATTATCCCAAGAGAGGTGCAAGCATCAGCGAAATTCTCATCTTTTTCATTACCCTTTTTGCACACTTTCTCAAAGTAGAATATGGCTTTTTGAAGATCTTCGCTAAAGCCATACCAACCACGGTTGTATCCTATACCCAACGTCTCGCACGCCTTGCTATCTCCATTGTTACACTCTTTGTCAAGATCGAGATTTTCAATCTCCTTTTCCGTGTAAAAATCGCCTGCAAACACCAAACTAACCAATACCGTCAAACCTAAAGCAATCTTTCTCATTTTTTCTCCTTTTTAAATAGATTGTTCACATGGGATTTTATCGATACCAAAATAATCGAACCAAGAATCGCGGTAAGAGCGATGGCTTCCCCTATATTGTCCACTTTTAGTAGAAAATCCGATACACCGACAATCAGACCAGCAAGGAGAGATAGAGCAGCATGAATGTAAAACTCTTCTTTCTTCCTTTTCTTCATCTCTTCTATCTCTTCCATTTCTTCTGTCTTTTCCACATTTTCTCCTTTTTAAATAAAGTTAGATAAATATTGTGGGGAAAGATGGTGCCCCCCCCCCCCCCGCTGAATAGTTGATAGAATTAATATTATTTTATGGGAGCTAGTTTTTGAGGTTTTAAGCGAGAATAGGGGTGCAAAATGAAGTCTGATTCTTTGCAGGAATCGAATACAAATTGAGTGTGGATTCCTAAAAATCGCAGGGAATCCTCATGGGAATCGAGTGAGAAGATAAGCTTGCGAGTGAAGAATCGGCGCAGAGCAGGAGTCAGAACAGGAATCTAGAGGGAATCTTGAGCACAATTGAATAGCACAGGGGAATTAGGCGAATATTCCACATGGATTTTACCCGCGCGAGTCGGGAATTGACATAAGAATCGAAAGGGAAGCCTCTAGCCCCCTAAAGCGAAATCTCCTTAATATCCGCGATTTTCAAAAATGCTTGATAAATTTGAGCGATGAGACGTTGTCGATTCCCTTTGAGGGTGGGATCTTCCACGTTCACAAGGACATTGTCAAAAAACTCATCAAGTGGCTTGCGTAAATTTAAAAGGGCTGAGAGCTCCTCGCGCGCGCTTTTGTATTTGCCCTTTTCTAGCCCCTCAAACGCCTCATAAAGTGCGCGCTCCTGCGGTGCGTTCAGAAGCTCGCGCTCCACTTCGTCCACATGCGCCATATCCATGCCTTTGATGATGTTTGCAACGCGCTTAAACGTGTTGCTAAGCACCTTGCCCTCATTTGAATTGAGTAGCTCATTTAATGCCTCGATTTTCTCCCTCACTGCGAGCAGATCGCTCTCACCTCCCGCGATGACCGCGCGCACGAATGATTTATTCACCACTAAAAGCGACTCGATTCTCTCAATAATGAAGTCTTTGAGCTTTGCGTGCTCAAAAGGTCGATACAGCGGGGCAATCCTGCGTAAAATCTCCTCAAGATTAAAGGCGATTCCCTGCTGCCACACAATACGCAAAAGCCCGCTAGCCGCGCGCCTAAGCGCAAAAGGGTCTTTAGATCCGCTTGGAATTTTCCCTAGACTAAAGAGCCCCATCAGATTATCCAGCCGATAGGCAAGCGCAAGAATCGACGAAAAAAGCGAAGCGGGAAGCTCGCTCTCCTCGCCCTTGGGCAGATATTGCTCGCGCAGAGCCTCGCAGATGAGCGGATTCTCGCCCAGTGCTTTAGCTAAGTGATAGCCGATGACCCCCTGAAGCTCGGTGAATTCATACACGCTCTCGCTCATTAAATCCGCCTTAGCAAGCTCCGCCGCCCTGCTCACGAGCCCTTTGAGCACGTGCTCGCTTTTTTGCGTCTGCACGCTCAGCTGTTTAGCATAGAGCTCAAAGAGCATCAAGGCAATCTCGCGCTCTCGCTCGCTTTTTTGTGCCATATTTCCTAGCCCCTCAACAAACGTCACCTCCGCGAGTCGCTCCGCGAGGAATCCACTCTTAAGGTCATTTTGATAAAAAAAGAGCGCGTCCGTTAGGCGCGCGCGCAGGACTTTTTCGTTCCCCTTAATAATGAGCGCACTATTTTCACTCCGCGCATTACTCACCACGACAAAGCCATGATAGAGCGCATTTGCCTTATGGGTCGCGAAATAGCGCTGATTCTCCTTCATGGACGTGATGATCACTTCAGGCGGAAGTGCTAGGAATCGCTCATCAAAATGCCCCAAAAGTGCCGTGGGATACTCAGTGATCGCGACTACCTCATTAAGCAGCTCCTCATCAAGCTCGACACAGATTCCCTCACTCTGCTCGATGGCGCGAATCTCGCGCAAAATCTTCTCCCTGCGCTTGTTTTGTTCCAAAATCACGCCATTTTGCGCCAAAAGCGCAAGGAAACTCGGAATGTCCTCATATTCCCGTGCTGCAAAATCATCTGCACGATGAACGAAGGTGCGTTTCGCGCTTTTGACACCATGTAGCTGCGCTTTAATAAGCTGCTCTCCATGCACGATTCCTAGCCAGCGTATCGGACGGATAAAGCCCTCGCTCAAAGAGCCCCAGCGCATGCTTTTGCCAAAATTTAGCGAAGAGATAAACTCCTCAATCATCGCCTCAAGTAGCTTTGCAGAGGATTCCCCGCTTAGAGTGCGCTCCAAAAACAACACCTCCTTGCCCTCTTTACTCGCACGCCCCAGCTCCTGAACACTCACGCCACATTTTTGCGCAAAACTCTCCGCTGCTTTGGTGGGTTTGCCCTCTTTAAAGGCGATCTCAAGGGGCGGGCCAAAGAGCGATTCTTTCAGTGGGGGCTGCTGTTTTGGAAACATCGGCGCGAGCAAAACAATCCGTCTGGGAGTATAAAAAAGCTCAAAATGAGCTTCCAAGCGATATTTTTTGAGAATCGCACTCCATTTCGTGCTGATGTTAGGCAACTCTTTAAGAAAAGGGATCGCAGGAAGCTCTTCGATTCCCACTTCAATTAGCAAGGGAGCGTGCATTTCAAGCCTTTGAGATGAGTTTTGAGAGAGGATTTTAGCCAAGTGGCGGTTAAAAAGAGTTTTGAGTAATTAATGATAAACTAAACGCAAAAATAGGCATGGGAGGGGAAAATTTGCGACTATTGGCGGGAATTGCTATCATCGGCTTAAACACGCTGCTCCTCGCGCTACCTAAGGATTTCGCGCTCAATCGCTGTGTCAATGACCCTGCGCACCTTTCTTCTAAGCAACGCACTGTGCTTCTTAACTCCTATGAATATGGCAAAGCACACAACCTAGGCTACACGCTCGCAGCTATCGCATGGAAGGAATCGTGCGCCGGGGAGTATCGTATGAATTTCCAAGACCCAAGTGCGGGAATCTACCACGCCTACCTGCCTGGACTGATTAAAAAATACCCCTCGCTACAGCAAAATGGCTTCACGCAAAATATGCTCGGCGCACTTTTGGTGCGTGATGATGAGTTCGCGGCAAAAGAGGCGATTAGGGAGCTCAAATACTGGGAAAAGATCCATAAAGGTAACTGGGCGAAGATGATCAAATCCTACAACAAAGGCTTTAGCTGGCAGCAAAATAAGGGAGCAAACAAGCTCGCAGAGAGCTACTATCGCGACATTAGAACGCGGGTGCAAAAGCTCCAAAGCTACCTCCCCAAAGCGCGATTAGAGCGCGATTACACGCCAAAGCAAGCGAGCATACCCAAACGCCCCAAACCCCCCGCTGTGCCCGCGATTCCTAGCACGATTCCTCCATCGCAAGGCAATATTTCCGTTCCATTTCTCCTTGATCGCCCTCCCTATGGAATGACCCGCGTGAAAGTGCACAACAAAGAAAAAGCAGGAGAATTTGACCTCCTCCCTGATCAGTAGGAAACAGAGACAGGCTCAAGAGGGCGACATGCGCGCTGCTTAGGGCGTTAGAGATACAAAATCACGCAAAAGAGGAGATAAAGAATGATTGTCAAAGCTCTAGTCGCAGATGATAGCCCGATTATGCGCAAAATCATACGGACGAATTTAGAAAAAATTAATGTCAAGCTCATAAAAGAGGCGAAAAACGGCAGCGAGACTCTTTCGGTGCTCCGACAAGAGGCGATTAATCTGCTGTTTTTAGACCTCAATATGCCCGAGCCGACCGGCTGGGAGATCCTCGATCAGCTCCACAAGGAGAATAAAACTGCCGAAATATGCGTCATCATCGTCTCAAGCGAAATCAGCGAGGAATCACGCGATGGGCTCAAAAAGAGCGGCGCGGCGGGCTTTATCCCAAAGCCCTTTAGCATTCAAGGATTTCAAGAGACCGTGCTTCCGCTTCTTGGCATGATTCAAAACGAGGAGAAGCGCGAGCGTCTTTTTGAAGCGCAACGCACCGAGGAGCTTTGGACGTTTTTCAAAACAGAAACTCCAAAACTCAAAACGAGCGAAAACTACCTCTGTTTTGAGTTTGAAACAGGCGTGGTCAAAATCGGCAAAAACGACCTCGCGCGCGTGGCAATTTTGGAGCACAGGCTATCATGAGAGGGCGAATTTCAGTGCTTCCATCGCCGAATTGACCTCTTGGGGGAGCTTTTTGATGGCGATTCCATGCTTTTGCATTACAGCAGCGGTATTTTTACACGCGCGCTTCACAAGTAGCATCGAGCAATCTTGCGCTAGCTCTGCAAGCACGTCATGCTCTCTTTTGTGTGCCATAAGCTCCTCCTCGCTCATACCCTCGTGAGAGTGCATGCAACCATGTTCTGCCTCCAAATTCGCCCTAGGATTCGCGCGCATATCCACAAGCACAAAGCTCTTAAACGCACCCGCGCCCTTTAGTTCAAAAATCCCAAAAAACGGCGCGTGCCCCGCGTTTGCAAAAACCTCATTCTCATTTTTAAGCGGTATCGCCACTCTCATCACAAACTCCTTTAAAGATTAAAATCAAAAAGCAGGCTCTCATGCGGCTGCTCCTTTAAATGCTCCTCTAAAAACGAAAGCCCCACGCCCAAAACCAAAGCGAAGTTATACTCCTCTTTAGCAAGAAGTGCCAAAAGCTCCTTCTCATTCTCATAGCTTCGCACCAAATTGAAGTTCTCAAAAAGTTCGGCATAAATCGCGGGAATCACAAAGAGGATTCTCGCCCATTTTGCATTAATCTTCAGATACGCTGCGTAGCGTTCAAACGCCTCCAAATCACTCTCGGCGATGGCGACGCGATTGCTCTGACCGTATTTTGTGATTTTACTTTTTGCATTTAAAAAGCACGGATAAAGCGAATCGATGGGCGTGAATTTCGCAAGATCAAAGGGCAGATGGTGTGTTTTAAACAGGTGCAAAACATTTGCAAGTGGCTTTAAAAATAGCTGCGGAAGCTGGAGTGTGTGATGGCGCCCATCAAAAAATAGCTTCGTGTCAAAAAGCGTATGCGAAGTTACTTCAAAAGGCGTCTCTAAGGGCGGTGTAGCACGAATAATATTCGGCGAAACGCGCTCATATATAGGCTCGCAAAAGAAATACCACTCATAAGATTCCCGAATATGCTCAAGCAGAGCCAAAGGCTTACCCTTAAAGAAAAATGCCCGCTTGTGCGCAAGAAGATTTTGCGCGATTTTCCACTCAATAGGCGGTAGCAGCACGACGTGGGAATCGCCCGAAATAATCTCATAGCGCAAGAGCCGCAGCACTGCTTCATTCAGGGAATCGACTCTAATCCACGCAATCTCATCATCAAAAATCTCCGCCTCGCCCGAAAAAATCACCCCATACGCGCCACGAGCAATCGCCTCTTTGAGGAGCGCAGGCTCTTTTGCAATAAAAAGGTCGCCTCGCTTGAGACGCTCAAGATTTGCCGTAATCGCACCAAAAGCCGAGATGGATGGGTGGCTTAAAAGTTCGCCTTGGATAATCTCCACAACTTCAGCGACACGCATCAGCTAATCTTGCTCCCGCTTTTGCGCGCGCGTTCGGGACGGATAAGCGAGAGTCCCTCATCATCTTTAGCCGCGAGCAACATGCCTTGACTCACAAGCCCCATGAGCTTGGCGGGTTTGAGGTTGCAAATGACGCACACCTGCGTATTGATAAGCTCACTAGGCGAATAGAATGCTCTGATTCCCGCGATGATTTGGCGGGGCGATTCCTCGCCGACATCAACAGAGAGCTTCAAGAGACGATCGCTTTTTTGGATTGTCTCTGCGAGGAGAATCGTGCCGATTTTAAGCTCAACTTGCAAAAAATATTCAAGCGTAATGCAGTTCTCAAAGCTCATCTCCGAGGGCTTAATCTTTGATTCCTCCGCTGGAGCGGGAATCGCCTTTGCACTCTCCTCTTTGGGCGCGATGGTATCGCTTGCCATAAGTGGCTCTTCGATTTTGGGGAAAAGGGGCGGAATCGGCGCGAAATCAAACTCCTCCAAAAGCCCTTTTTGCCTAATCAGTCGCTCAAATGTATCGGCAGAAATCTCAAAACGCAACGCCCCTGCAATCGCCTGCGCGCTCTTAGGCATAATGGGATAGAGCATGAGAGCGGACTTGGCGAGAAGGTTTGCCACAAGCGCCACAAGAGCCATTGCCTCGCGCTCTTTACCCTCTTTAATTCGATTCCACGGCTCATGCACAGCAATCGCGGTATTTGCAATGCTAAAAATCTTCCACAGCTCCTCAAGGTATCGATGGGGCTGCACCTGCTCCATATAGTCATGCAAGCTCGCAAGAATCGCCTCGGATTCCCCAAGCTCTTTTGCATGAAGCGTCGCGACGTCTTTGGAAGTGATGTGATAATTAAAATATTTCCCGCTCATGCCCGAAAGACGATTGAGCAGATTCCCAAGGTCGTTGCTCAAATCCGAATTGAGCCGATCAACCAGAGCCTTTTGGCTAAAATCTCCGTCCTGTCCAAAAGGGACTTCGCGAAGCATGAAATACCTAAAAGGCTCAAGCCCATACGCATTCGCCACCTCAATGGGGTCAATGACATTGCCCACACTCTTGCTCATCTTCGCACCATTGCGCGTCCACCAGCCATGCGCAGCGATATGGCGGGGGAGCGGAAGCTCAAGACTCATCAAAAACGCAGGCCAGTAAATTGCGTGGAATCGCAAAATATCTTTCCCCACAAGATGAACACTCGCAGGCCAAAAATCCATGCGCTGCGCATGATTGCCATACCCAAGCGCGGTGATGTAATTTAAAAGCGCGTCCAGCCACACATACAAGACGTGCTGCGGGGCATTCGCAGCGTTTTTGCCCCTTATGCTCGGCGGAAGCTTGATTCCCCAATCAAAACTGGTGCGCGTAATAGAAAGATCCTCTAGCCCCCCCTCCACAAAGCGAATCACTTCATTTTTTTTAGGTTTAGGCAAAATGCACTCGGGATTCTCGCGATACCACGCAAGCAGGCGGTCTTGATATTTTGAGAGCGCGAAGAAATAGCTCTCCTCTTTCACAAGGCTCGTCTCTTTGCCGCAATCAGGGCAATAGAGCTCATCAACAAGCTGCCGCTTGGTAAAAAACGTCTCGCAACTCACGCAATAATAGCCCTCATACTCGCCCTTGTAAATATCGCCCTTTTCAAACATTTTCAAAAAGGCTTTTTGCACGCCCTCCTGATGGCAGGAATCGGTAGTGCGGATAAAAGCGTCATTGCTAATCTCAAAACGCTCCCACAATGAGCGGAATCTCCCGCTAATCTCATCGGCATACTCTTTGGGGGTTTTGCCCCGCTTAAGCGCGCTTTGCTCGATTTTCTGCCCATGTTCGTCTGTGCCCGTGAGGAAAAAGACCTCCTCGCCCAGCATTCGATAATAGCGCGCGAGAAAATCGCCGATAATCGTCGTGTAAGCGTGCCCGATGTGGGGAATGTCATTGACATAGTAGATCGGCGTGGTGATGAATGTTTTGTGATGTTGCTTCATCTCTATCCTTACAAAGGGTTTTTAGAAGTCAAAATTGCCCCCCTCGCCCTGACTCATGCTCTCATAGACGGCTTTGACGTAGGCTTGACGAGTGGCGCAGCCTAGCACCAAAGGGCACGCAAGGCACGAAGATAGGGAACGAGATTGCTGACAAGCTTGGAGCGATTCCCGCTCTTTGGTGAGTTGCTCCGTGAAATAATCAGGATTCTGCGTAGGCACTTCGGACACGTTCTATCTCTTCTTTGCTTCCAAAAAAGCAGGGAATACTCTCGTGCAGATGCGTATGCTCCTGCTCTAAGAGCCGATTCTTACCATCGATCGCCCCACCGTGCGCTTTCTCAAAAATAAAGGCAAAAGGCAGCACCTCAAAGAGCATGCGCAGCTTCCCGCGCGGATGATCCTCTGTGCCCGGGTAACTAAAAAGCCCACCGCCTTTGATGAGAATATGATGGAGATCCGGCACCATTCCGCCCGAATATCTGAGGCGATACCCCGCGTCAAAAAGCGAATTAACAAGGGCGCGATGTTTAGGCGACCAATATTTTTGCGTTGCGCCTGTGGCATTGATGTTACCTCTATTTTTTAGCACCAAATCACCGCAATATTCAAACTTCCCCTCGCGGAATCGATAACGTTGCACCCGCTCTTTGGCGATGATAAGCTCGATTCCCAGCCCATAGATGAGATACGCCGCCGCGCACAAATGCTTCGCGCCAAATTCCTCTTCATAAATCCCAAAAATGCTCCCCACACTCATATTCACGCCCATGAGCGATGAGCCATCAAGTGGATCATAAGCGACCATGTAGCGACCTTTGGGATTTAGGGGCACGATTCCCTCCTTCTCCTCGCTACAAATCCCTTTCACCGCGGGAATCCTAGACAACGCCTCCTCGATGAGCTCATCAGCCTTGACATCGACTTTGAGCTGCTGATCCCCCGTGGCATTATGCGTAGCGGAATATTCAAAAGAGCCCTCGGAGATGAGCTTATAGATATGCGGAGCGCACGCTTTGAATGCTTCAAAAATAGCTTCACACGTCATTTTATCTGCTTCGCTCATGGGATATCCTTCACAAAAGTAACGAAATGGAATTTTACTAGAATCGCATAAATAGTAGCTTTTTTGGTAAAATCGTGCTCGAAAATATCACGATTCGCGCCCCAGATCGCCTTGATTATGAGGATTTTCGGCGCGATTTGCGATTTTATAGTGCGGCAATGATTAAAAGGAATATTTATGCTGGTCGCTCCGAGTATTCTCTCCGCTGATTTTGGGAATCTCGCCAAAGAGGTGCAATCCATCTGTGAGGCGGGGTGTGATTATATCCATATCGACGTGATGGATGGGCATTTTGTCCCCAATCTCACGCTCGGATCACCCGTCATCTCCGCAGTGCAAAAAGTCGCGACCAAGCCACTTGATATTCATCTCATGGTGCAAAATTCCCCTTTTTTCCTCGAGCTTTTTGCCCCATTTGCGCCAGAATTTATCTCCTTTCACATTGAGGAGGAGAAGCACCTCCACCGCCTCATTCAACAGACGAGGAATCGGGGAATCCGCCCTGCAATCGCGCTCAATCCTCACACAAGCGAAGAGACACTCGCGTATATACTAGAGGACATTGACATGGTGCTTGTTATGAGCGTAAATCCGGGCTTTGGCGGGCAGAAATTTATCCCAAGTGCGCTTAGGAAGATTAAACGCCTAAAAGAGCTCATCGAGCGGCGCAATCCCGCCTGTTTGATTGAGGTTGATGGCGGAGTGAGCAATCAAAATATCGCCGCACTCAGGGAAGCGGGCGTGGATATAGCCGTGGCGGGAAGCTATATTTTTGGTGCAAACGATTATGAAAGTGCCATTAAATCGCTAAAGCAATGAGCCAAAGCGTCTGGAATGAGAGCGTTTTTAGTATCCTTGCGCGCGATTTTATGCAATTTACGCAGGGTCGTGTGTGGAATCGTGCGTAATGGAGCGATACAAAAAAATCCTTGAGAAGCTCGCGCACACAAGCATGCCTCGCGAGGAGTTTTTGCGCGCAATTTATGCGCAGGCGGGGCTCTATTCCAGCGCAGAGAGTGAATACGAACTCCTAAAAGCTTATGGCGTCCCCTTGGAGGAATCAGAGGGGCAAATCTATCTCTCTACGGCTAAAACGCCCTACAAAGAGCAGCGATTTTGCGTCGTAGATATTGAGACTAATGGCAGTCTGAGCGCAAAAGATCAGGTTATCGAGCTCGGGGCGATCCTCTATGAACGCGGCGCGATGATTGATTCCTTTGAGAGCCTCGTTTTTTGCAAGGAGATTCCCGAATACATCGCCAAAATCACGGGAATCACTGCCGAAATGCTTCAAGATGCGCCAAATATGAGGGAAGTTTTGGAGCGATTCCGCCTATTTTTGGGCGATTCCGTCTTTGTGGCGCACAATGTGGGCTTTGATTATGGCTTTTTAGACGCGATGATGCGGCGCTCCTCGCTCGGATTTTTATGCAATCGACGGCTTTGCACCATCGATCTTGCGCACAAGACGATTCCCGCACAGCGATATAGCTTGCCTTTTTTGAACGAATTTCTGGGAATCCACACCGCGCTCTCCCACCGCGCTTATGCAGACGCGCTCACAGCATTGCGTGTTTTTGAGGAATCGCTCAAGCACGTTCCGCCTGAAGTGCGCACCACAGAGGAGCTTATTAGCTTTTCTCATGCGAGTAAAAGCCCAAAATCGCCTAAAAAAACTCGACGACAAATCCCCTAGGAAGCCCCGCCAAATCTTCGTAAAATTCCAGCTTTTTATACTTTCTTTGCGAAAGAAATTCCGCGATTGCTTCCTTTTGATCGTATCCCATTTCGGCAATCAGCACAGGAATCGCGCGCTCTTGTGCCTGCGTGATTAACATCTCCAAAATCTCGCTCCCACGATTCCCGCCAAAAAGCGCTTCAGGTGGCTCATAGGCGAGCGGCTTTGGCAGGGGAGTTTTGTGCGCAATATAGGGCGGATTAGAGACAAGCAGATCAAAAGACCCGTGCAGCGGGCTAAGAAGCGAGGCGCAAAAAAGCCCAATACGCGAAGAGAGCCCGAAATGCTCGATATTTTTGCGCGCCACTTCTAGGGCTTTTGGCGAAATATCGCTCGCGCAAAATTGCACCTCTTTATGCAACATCGCAAGGCTACACGAGATAATCCCACTCCCAATTCCCACCTCAGCGACGCGACGCACCCTGTTTGCTGTGATGATTTGCGACGCTCGCTCGACTAGGATTTCCGTCTCAGGTCTAGGAATCAATACGCCCGATTCGATGTGAAATGTATGCGAATAAAAGCTCACTTTTTGCGTAATATATTCGATAGGCACGCCCTGCGCTCGTTGCTGCACGCGTTTTGTAAATTCACAGGAATCGTGCGCTGAAAGCTCCTTGGAATCGTGCGTGTGGAGATAAATTCTCTCACATTGCAAAAGATCAGAGAGTAAAATCTCCGCCTCAAGCCTTGCGCGAGAGATGAATTCACACGGCTTTAAGAGCGCGCACGCCTGCTCCAGCGCGCAAGAAACAGTCAAGATTCCCCGCTCTCAAAATAACCCAGTGCCTCAAGCCGCTGCACTAAAGGCGGATGAGTGTAGTAAAAAAATATGTAGGCGGGGTGGGAATGAGGAAAGGCGCGATTCTCATTAACCAGCGACACAAGCGCATTTGCAAGGCTCGCCTTATCTTCCATCTCCGCTCCAAAGCAATCCGCGGCATATTCGTTGCGGCGACTTAAAAAGCCAAATAACGGCATGAGCCAAAATCCCAAAGGAGATGAAATAAGAAGCAGCAAAACAAGCGTGCTGTGCGGATTTTGCGAGATATTCACATCACTAAAAATCGCTAGAGGCAAATGCCCCGCAAGATAGAAAATGATCAAAAATAAAAACGCGCTAAAGGCTAAATTTTTATAGAGATCTCCATGCCGAAAATGTCCCAACTCATGCCCTAAAATCGCCAAAAGCTCGCGCTCCTTGACCTTCTCCAAAAGCGTGTCAAAAAGCACCACGCGCTTACTTTTACCAAGCCCGCCAAAATATGCATTGAGCCGTCCATCACGGCGACTGGCATCCATGACAAAAACCCCGCTACTTGAGAATCCCGCCCTCTGCATAAGCCCATCAATACTCTCTTTGAGCGACTCATTTTCTAACGGAGTAAATTTATTAAAAATCGGCGCGATGAGCGTAGGATAGAGGAGATTTGTGAGCACAATAAGCACAAATGCAAGCAAGAATCCATACAGCCACCAAAGCGCAAAATGTTCAATTATATAAACAAACGCAAGGATTAGAGGCGAGGCGATGAGGAGCGTGAGGGTGAGCTCTTTTAGCGTATCGAGCATAAAAAGCTTGAGATTGCTTTTACTAAAGCCAAATTTCTTATCCAGCACAAGGCTCCTGTAGCCTTCAAGTGGAAGCGTAACAAGCGAGGGGAGAAGCACAAAAAGAAGCACAAAGAGAAGCGAAGAGAGCCACGCAGGTGTGAAATCTGCCGTGATTTTTTCAAGCAAAGAGAGCCCAAAAAGTAGCCAGATTCCCGCGATGACCCCGGCTAAAAGCGTCTCGACCATCTCAAGCTTGCCCTTTGCGATGGCATACTCGCCCGCCTCATGATACTCTTTCTCCTCCAAAATCACGGCGCGTTCAAGCATTTTTGTGCGCACATATCGGATCTGAAGCGCAGAGAGGATTAGCTTAGGCAGAGTGTAAAAAAGCCAAAAAATTATTGTCGTTACCATGCGATTCCTGTTATTTTGAAATTTCGTGCGAACTATACCCGCAAGGCGTTTATACTCCTCTTTAAAGATTATCTATGTAAAATGCACGTCCGCATTCTTCATACGCAAAAAGCCAAAGGTCGCTACATGTCTGAAACAAAACAGTCTCTGCAAACGCGCTATATATTTGTTACCGGAGGTGTCCTAAGCTCGCTGGGCAAGGGGATTACCTCCTCGTCTGTGGCTACACTCCTAAAACATGCGGGTCTCAATGTGGGAATCCTGAAAATCGACCCCTACATCAACGTCGACCCAGGCACGATGAGCCCTTTTGAACATGGCGAAGTGTTTGTTACGTATGATGGCGCAGAGACGGATCTTGACATCGGACATTACGAGCGATTCCTCGATACAAATTTCTCATCAAAACACAATTTCACTACTGGTCAAGTCTATCTCTCCGTCATTGAGCGAGAGCGCCGAGGCGGGTATCTGGGCAAGACCATTCAGGTGATTCCCCATATCGTCGATGAGATTAAGCACCGAATACGGCTCGCGGGCGAGGGCAAGGAATTCCTAGTCGTGGAGCTAGGCGGCACGGTGGGCGATATTGAGGGGTTACCCTTTTTGGAGGCGATACGAGAGATCAAGCATGAATTAGGGCTAGAGTATGTGATTAATATCCATGTGACGCTCATTCCGCTCATCAAAGCCGCAGGCGAGCTCAAAACAAAGCCCACGCAACATTCCGTCCAAGAGCTGCGTCGCATAGGAATCACGCCTCAAATCATCATCGCGCGCTCAGAAAAGCCCCTCAACAAGGAGCTTAAAAAGAAGCTCTCGATGAGCTGTGATATCGATTATGATTCCGTGATTGTTGCTGAGGACGCTCCGACCATCTATCAAGTGCCACTAAATTTCCTAAAAGAGGAGATTTTAATCCCTATTGCACGGCGTTTCAATCTGCCTAAAATCGAGCCCAAAATGGACGAATGGAATCGCCTCATCAAGCAAATTCTTGCGCCAAAAGATGAGGTAACCATCGCCTTTGTCGGAAAATATCTCGGGCTTAAGGAATCCTATAAATCTCTCATTGAGGCTCTGACCCACGCGGGCGCACACCTTGATACCAAAGTCAATATCAAATGGTGCGATAGCGAGGAGATTGAGAGCTCGGGTGTAGGCTCGCTTGAGTATGTCGATGGGATTCTTGTAGCGGGAGGCTTTGGCGAACGGGGTGTGAAGGGCAAAATGGAGGCAATTAGATTCGCGCGCGAGCACAAAATCCCCTTCCTTGGAATCTGCCTTGGTATGCAACTCGCCATGATTGAATTCGCACGCAACGTTTTAGGAATCGCGCAGGCTAACTCCATAGAATTTGACGCAAATACAAGCGAGCCCGTCATATATTTGATTGAGGATTTCATCGATCAGCACGGCAACAAGCAAATTCGCACGCATACATCGCCCATGGGTGGGACAATGCGACTAGGAGAATATGAGTGCGACCTTAAAGAGGGGAGCAAAATCCGTGCAGCCTACAAAGGCAAGGCAAAAATCAAAGAGCGGCATCGTCATCGCTACGAGGTCAATCCAAAATATCGCGAGCGAATCGAACAATCAGGGCTCATCATCAGCGGGGAATCGCACGCCCTCATCGAGGTGCTTGAGCTAGCCGATCACCCGTGGTTCATCGGCGTGCAGTTCCACCCCGAATTCACCTCAAGATTACAAAATCCTAACCCTGTAATTCTTACCTTTGTCCAAAAAAGCTTGGAGCTAAAGAGCGTTGATCGCAAGGGATAAGCTCGCGGTATTAGATTACAAGGCGATTGAAGCACGCCTTTTAGAGCGCGAGCTTGAGGGGCAATTCCCGCGCTTAAAGGATTTGCCACCGCCCGATTCCCTCAAGGGAATCAAAGAGGCGTGCGAGCTCATCACTCAGGCGATGAAGCAGCAAAAAAGCATTACGGTAATCGGCGATTATGATGTCGATGGAATCGTCGCAAGCGCGATTTTGAGCGAGTTTTTTACCAAACTTCACTACCCCGTGGAGGTTATCATTCCCAACCGTTTCAGCGATGGATACGGGCTCTCGCCTAGAATCATCAAGAGAATCACTAGCGATGTGATCATCACTGTGGATAACGGAATCATGGCGCATGAGAGTGCTCAAATATGTAAAGATAGGGGCATACAGCTCATCATCACTGACCATCACGCCGTGCCTGAAGTGCTTCCAGATGCTGATGTGATCATTAATCCAAAGCAAAAAGATTGCTCTTTCCCGCAAAAAGAGATCTGTGGCGCAAATGTGGCGTGGTATCTCTGCGCGGGGCTTAAAGCCCACCTCTGCGCCCAAATTAATTTGGGCGGATTCCTCGATTTCTTGGCATTTGCGATTGTTGCTGATGTCATGCCTTTGGTGGAGATTAATCGGCTGCTATTAAAACAGGGGTTAAAAGAGTTAGGCAAAAGCCAAAAGCCTCCGATTCTCGCGCTTAAAGAGCGACTCAAAAAAGAGCAATTTAACGCGCAAGATATTGCGTTTTTCATCGCGCCTCTGCTTAATAGCGCAGGGCGAATGGAAGATGCGAGCCTTGCGCTTGCTTTTCTCCTAAGTCCCACGGTGGAAGTGGCGCGCGAGCGACTTATGCAGCTACATCACCTAAACAGCGCACGCAAGGAGATTGAGGTAAAAATCTTTAATGAGGCGTTGGAGCAGATTGATCCATCAAGTGAGCTTATTTGCGTCCATAAGGCAGGCTGGCATGAGGGCGTGCTGGGGATTGTCGCCTCAAGACTATGCGAGCATTTTGGGCGTCCTGCGTTTGTTTTAAGCACCAAAGAGGGTGCGCTCAAAGGGAGCGGGAGAAGCGTCGATGAGGTCGATCTCATCGCGTTATTGCACGCACATGCCGAAGTGCTTTTGCAATATGGCGGACACAAGGGCGCAGTGGGAATCCACATAGAAAAAGCGCGCCTTGAGGAGTTTGTCGCCTCTTTGTGTGCTGATTTGCGAACCCTCCCTCGCGCACAAGAACACGCCTACGACTGCATGGGCGAGCTTGCTTTTGTGGATATTAACGAGGAGCTTTTAGGGCTACTTGAACGCTTTGAGCCCTATGGCGAGGGGAATCCTAGACCAAAATTCCTCTCTCAAGCCAAAATCACGCGTTGCAAACAAGTAGGCGCAAACCACGCACACACCTCACTTGTGCTACGTAGCGGCACGCACGAACTCCGAGGGATCGCCTTTTCTCAAATCCATCGCCTCGCACCCAATGAGACGATTACCTGCCTCTTTTCGCTCGCAAAAGATGGCTTTAGCGCCGCGCCGCAGCTAATTATTGAAAAATTGCAAGCAAAATAGAAGCAAAAAACTCGCTCCATACGCCATTTCAAGCCACTCAATGTATCGCTTAAATTCCACACGGGTTGGGAATCATGGCGCAAGAATCAAGAAATAGTTATGGCAAACGCCCCAATTTTAGGACTTAATAGACCTTTAGCACCTTTTTGACTCTACCCCTGTCCCGCACAGACAGGGAATCAGGGGATAAAACAAAACCTAAAGCAAGAATAAGGACAAATTCTCGCCACAAACGCTCCGATTCCTAGGAATATGAAATATCAGACCGATTCCCCCATCTCGTTCCTACGAAAGCTCAACAAGACCCTTTGTGCTTACCCCTATGAATCGCTAAAAAATTCCGCAATATCGACCTCCAAAACATAGGCGATTTTGCAAAGATGCTCGATGTTGAAGTGGATATTGTTGTGGCAGATTTCTGCGCACGAGATGATACTCACCGAATTGTGCCCAATCGCGAGCGAGAGCTTTAGCTGCGAGATTTTTTTGGCTTTGCGTATGCGTGCGACATTTCTCCCGATCCGCTTATACATGTCGCCACAAAGATCCGCATTCGGGAGCTCACGCACGATTACGCCTTGTCATACTAAGTTGTATGCAAGTTTATAAAGATAGAATTTCACAAACAACTTGTTATAACAAGTTGTTTTATCACTTTTTAAAATTACTAGGAGGTTTCATGAGATTTGATTGTAAAAGCGCGCTCTTGATGGCACTGCTTGCAAGCGGTGCGATGGCGGCGGAAAATGGCGTATTTGTCGGGGTTGATTTGGGGTTTATGAACCAAAACAACAAGGCTCAAGCCGATGTAGTCGTTAAAAATAACGCCACTCACGAAAAGGTTTCTTTGGATCGCACAAAAGCTACTTTTGAGAGTGCACTAAAGGTCGGATACCATTTCGATTCCATGCACAGAGCCTATCTCGGATACGCTATCGACGGCGTAGCCAAAAAAGATGGAGTCGAATACAAGAGCAGCAAGCTTTTGCTCGGATATGACTACACGCCTGAGCTTGCAAACATGTGGAGAGGGGTCGCGGGAATCTACACGGGAATCCTATACAGAGAAGCAACAGTCCAAGCAGTAGAAGACGAATCTGTGACGGGAAAAGCTCAGGGAAATCTCTTTGGCTTGAAGCTCGGCGCAATCTATGAAGTGGCGAAAAATGGCGACATTGAATTTGGCATGAAATTTGAAAGCGCGAGCATGAAAAACAAAACAGTCGCAGACGACGACAGTATGTTTATAGAGCTCAAAGATCAAAAGCAAACCAATATCGGGCTATACGCGGGGTATACGCACAGATTCTAATTTAACCCCCGCTTTTTTGCGCGACACAGATCCTACAAACAAAAACGCGCTTAAAATTAGAAAAAGCTAGGAATCCGTGGAGTTTCCCCGCGGATTCCGCACCATTAAAAACTCCGCAATATCGACCTCCAAAAGACAACTGACTTAAGATTTAGAAGTTATATAAATCTACAAGTTTTATATAGGTAGAATTCGCCCCAAAAGAATAATAGTAGAGGAGATTTGATGAAAATTAGCATTAGAAATCTAGTTTTAGCGGCGCTGCTCACAAGTGGTGCGATGGCAGCGGAGAGTGGGCTTTTCGTCGGGATTGACACAGGATTTATGAGTGTCAAAAATGAGATAGGCAATAAAGGGGTCAGCACCCTCGGCGGTCCTAACCAAAATGTCCTGCCATCAAACACTGTTAGCTTTTCTGACAGCACATTTGAGGGCATACTGAAGGTCGGATACCACTTTGATTCCACGCATAGGGTCTATCTCGCGTATGTTGCAAATAATGTAGAGGGCAAGAAAGTATTCACACAAGGAAGCGCGGGTAGTATTGACACAATCACCGTCAAATTCAAAGAGACTAGCAAATTCCTACTTGGCTATGACTACACACCCGAGCTAGTGAGCATGTGGCGAGGAGTGGCGGGAATCTACGCGGGATTCCTGCGTAGAGATGTCAGCCTACGCATGGTCGATACTCCAAACCCACACCTACCAACAGATGTTGCAGTAAAAAGTAGCGGGAATCTGCTTGGTCTGAAGCTTGGCGCAATCTATGAAGTGGCGAAAAATAGCGATATTGAATTTGGTATGAAGTTTGAGAGCGCGAGCATGGGCAATAAATCAGACAAGGATAAAGATGATATCATGGTCGTAACTTTTAGCAATCAAAAGCAGAGCAATATCGGTCTGTATGCGGGGTATGTGTATAAATTCTAAGTAAACCCTGCGTAATTTTGGAAAAGTCGATGATAGATTCGAGTCGCAATAAGCTAAGAGGTAGCCAAAGAGCAATGGGATTTGAAACTTAAGCAAATTTACAAGCTTTGCAAAGATAGAATGTTTGATTTATGCGGTAAGGAGAGTTTATGAGCTTAGGTATTAGGAATCTAGTTTTGGCAACGTTGTTTGCAAGCGGTGTGATGGCAGCGGAGAATGGTATTTTTGTTGGAGTTGATGCGGGGCTTGTGAGCTCAAAGAATAAAATCAAAAGTAGCATGATTGACCCCGCACAGCCTAATGCCCCTCTTTTGCCAGAGAATTCTAGTAGCCTCAAGGATAGCGCATTTGAAGCCACACTCAAGGTCGGATACCACTTTGATTCCATGCATAGGGTCTATCTCGCGTATGCCATAAATAGTGGGAAAGATAAAAAAGATTTCAAAAATCTCTATGCACCAATAGCCCTCAAGCTGGAAAAAAATAGCAAACTTCTACTTGGCTATGACTACACACCCGAGCTAGCGAGCATGTGGCGAGGAGTGATGGGAATCTATGCAGGAATACTCTACCGAGATACAAAGATGACTGTGGTTGATCCTTATCAAGATCTAAACCAAAGTGCAACGACAAAAAGTAGCGGAGGTCTCTTTGGCTGGAAGCTTGGCGCAATCTATGAAGTGGCGAAAAATAGCGATATTGAGTTTGGTATGAAGTTTGAGAGCGTGAGCATGGGTAACAAGACTGCGCGAGATAGTCAGAACGCAATCTTGGCAAGATTTGATAAGCAAAAGCAGAGCAATATCGGTCTGTATGCGGGGTATGTGTATAAATTCTAAAACGTTCTCCGCGCATTAAAGCATGCGCCGCACATCTATCGCAGGGGCGGAATCGTGCGGGTCTTTCTCGCCTAAATCTTGGGAATCCTGACGAGACGATTCCCCCCTGTGCTCTATCAATCCTAGGAATCCGCTCAAATCCAAAGTCGCGCAGACATTTGATATAAGCTTAAAATCGATACTCTAAGCCCAACATAAGAAGTTGCGTCTTATTAGACAGCCCCGCACCACTCTTAGAGAATGTTACGCTACCCTGTTGCTTGTTGAACATAGTCGTATCAGCTATGGTGTGTTTGTAGTGATTCATGCTATATTCGCCAAGCAGAGTGAGATTTTTATCAAGTTTATGAAAAAATGTAATGCTAAAACCGACAAACTTAGCGGAATCGGCTTTTTCGTAAAATGTCAGCTCTCTTAGATGATGCTCATCTACATCCTCCGCCCTGACCCATTTGCTATATTTCACCTCCGTTCTCAATGCCCCTTTTTTCATCGTATGCTCAAATGCAAGTCCGATATAGGGCACGCTATAAGTCTGCGTGTAGCTTATGACCTTCTTCCCGTTAGGGAAAGTCCCGCTGATGATATTCCCGAAGTTATCGGTGTATCTGTAATGCCCGCCCCGCGATTCCCAGCTGTATTTATCCCGCTGATATCCTAAAATGCCACTCATTCTATTTTGCCCTTTGTGCAAAAAGACAAATCTAGCGTTCATGTCAATCTCACTAGCGTAATTTAGTGGCGTATCACTATGCCACGAATGATGAGTGAGCTTGTGCGGATTATGAGCATCCAGCCAGTCATAATCGTCCATATAGCCTCTGCCCTGCTCTATCGTCGCCCAGCCTCTCAAATTTAGAGCAAGCAAAGAGGACGCACGCCACAACAAATCGCCCTTTAGGACGTAGGCTGATTTGATTTTCCAATCAAGCTGGCTGAGCTTCCTATTGCTTGAGGGAATATAGACATACTCGTGCGCTTCACCACTCAAATACCCCAGCGATAATGATGATGAAAAACCTTGAGTTATATCGCTTGCTAGGGCATTTGAAGCGATAAGCGCAACTATTATAAGCTTCAAATAAGATAAAGAGAAAATATATCGCTACTCCACAGGCAAATCCTTTGTGCTATATCATCAATAAACCACTATGAGATAAATCAAGCGAAAAATAAAATGCAGCTACCGTGGCTTGGAATCCAAAACTAAATCCCCAGCCACACTATAAAAATATACACAAGATAGGCTAGCTAAAATCTATACACATATCCTGCATAGAGACCGACATTATTCTGTTTTTGTTTTGTGAGCTCTATAAGTATATCTTCATCATCTTTCATGACATGCTTTTTTATATTCGCACTCTCAAATTTCATACCAAGCTCAATATCGCCATTTTTCATCACTTCATAGATTGCGCCGAGCTTCAAACCAACGAGACTCCCTTTGCTTTTAAGTGACTCAAGTGTTCCCTCTGCTTTGAAGGTCGTATCTCTTTGGAGGATTCCCACATAGACCCCCGCAACACCCCTCCATGTGCCGATAATCTCAGGCGTAAAATCATAGCCGAGTAAAAATTTGCTCGTTTTATACTCAATAGTTATTTCCTCTTCTTGGAGCTTTTTCTTAACTGCACCACTCGTGGCATATTCAATGTAATATCGGTGCAATGAGCTTATGTGATATCCTGCTTTAAATGCGCGCTCAAATGTGCTGTCGGCAAAGTTTAGGGAGATTTCCACACCATCGCTAGGGTTATCTTTTGGGCCTGCACTCAACAAAGCGTTATTCTTTGAACTCATAAAGCCTAGACTTGCCCCGATAAAAGCTCCGCTCTCCGCTGCCATCGCACCACTCATAAACAACGCTACCAAGACTAGATTCCTAATGCCAAAATTCATCAAATCTCCTCTGCTATTAATTTTAGAAGGAATTTTATCTTTATAAAGCTTACATATTACAGATATCTGAAGCAACCATAAAATCTCAGCTTACAAACCATCGAAACTTTCTCACCCCCCCCAGAGTGCTCCGATTCCCATACTTTGTAGCAAGATTTCCCTGTATAAGCTTTTGGCTTCTATCTAGCGTTATCTCTACATCATGTGAATTTGACACTCTCTAGCCCCTATAACAGAGGAGCTATAAGACTTTTAGCTTGTAAAACTACAAATACACAAAGAGGAATCTAAAGCTAGCTTGATCAAGTGACCAAAGCAAATCTAGTGCAACCAATACACTAAAAGCATCGGATATATTTAATAGCTAATAACTAAGGGATATCTAGCCATTGAACAATGGAGAGAATAAGCAGAACTACATATTTTTATTACTGGGAGGATATAAATAAACAGAGTGTATAGGTAGGATCTCTTGTGGAATGTATAGCCACTTTGATTTTAAGCGATAAATCACTTTGGTTTCAAATGTGAGAGGGAGATTGTAGGGAAAGGATAGCTTCAGCTAGAGCCCCAAGAAATACACGGATAATGAATACACCTCTATTAATAACTAAAAACAGGAAGATGTGATACTCTGAATATGAAGAATAAAAGAAGGAAACAAGCAGATTCCCCCTCCCCGCACCAACCTACGTTCCCACACCTGAAAGATGCAGT
>JBQMYQ010000008.1:0-53425 GCA_052173415.1 Wolinella sp.
AAGAGCTTTTAGAGTGCCTAAAATCAACCAAAAGTGCGAAAAAGTTCGCAAATCTCTTTTAAAATTTTTGAATTTCATAGGTTTGCGAACTTTAAGCGGTATCTAAGTTTCAGAGAGCCCTAAAATAGGGAGTTTTAAACTTAAGCACGACTAAAAGTTCACAAATCTAAAAAGGAGAGGAAAAGCGATAGCGGCAGAGTGCTTAATTTTAAAATAGTAGCGCGGGCGAAGAGTTCCTCGCTAAATAGCCTCGACCCCTACACCCCCTTTTTTTTTTAAAACAAAACTTTTGCGATGCACATCTGAATATCCATGGCGCAAAATCGCCTCACGGTGTGTGTGCGTCCCGTAGCCACAATTCTGCGCAAATCCATACACAGGATAGAGCGTATCAAGAGCTTCCATTTCGCGATCTTTGGAGACTTTAGCGAGAATACTTGCCGCAGAAATCGACGCAAAAAGCGCATCGCCTTTAATTGCTGGGGTGATTCCTGCCGCACCAAAGGTGGTATTCCCATCAAATAGGTAAATGCGAGCATTCAATGTCTCATAAATTTGACGAAGCGATTCCCTCAAGCAGTGGCTAAGCCCACAAGAATCAACCTCCTGCGCACTCCACTGGACAATATGAAACGTAGAATTATTAGTGATTTCTTCATACAATTTATATCGCTCTGCACGCTTAAGTTTTTTAGAATCTTTAACCCCTACAATCTCTCTTTGGAGCACCGCTCCTGCAACAAAGAGCGAGCCGGCTAAACACCCACGCCCCGCCTCATCAATGCCACAAATATCAAAAATGGGAAGCTTATGAATATTCTCTTCAAAAAGCCCGTGTATCTTTAGGGAAATTGCTCTTTTTTTCATAATTTTCGCACTCATAAAGGAAATATTTTATTTCATCTTGATGAATTTAAATAACTTTTTTGCACCACTTCTACTTCTTCTGTGAAATCTTGCTTGCTATATATTTCATATATATTATTTTTAAAATTAAAATTTAAGTATTCTGCATGGAGCATTAATCTTGAAGCGCCAAAACACCTCTTACGCGCAGTTTTAGACATATTTCGCTCCAAATAAAAGCGACTATCCTCATCATTCGCGCCATACAGCGGATCGCCCACGATGGGAAACCCCGTATGCGCGAGATGGACGCGTATCTGATGTGTCCTACCCGTAAGCGGCTCCGCGCTAATAAGCGTCGTATCACTCTTTAGATCGTAGCACAAGGGCGTAATATGCGTGAATGAAGGCTTACCCGCACGGTCTATTTTCATTCTGATTCCCAAATCTTGGCGTTTATCCTGCGCCAAAATGGGAAAATGAAGCTCCATTTTTGAAGCGATTCTCCCGCGCACAAGGGCGAGATAGCGTTTCTTAACCTTATGGTCTTTAAAGCTATTTTTAAGCTCCAAATCACTCCTTTTATCTCGCGAAACAAGCACGATTCCGCTAGTTTCTTTGTCGATTCTATGGACGAGATTTGCCCGATTCCCAAAACAAAAACGCACCTCATCAATGAGCGTATAATGGGCGAAAGTCCCTCTAGGGTGGACAAGCAGATCTGCGGGCTTATCAAAAATCGCAAAACTTGGCGTGATAAAAAGGGGTGATAAATTGCGGGAATCAGGGCGAAAATAGAGCACCTCGATCTCCCCCTCTACACTTGCTCCTTTGTCTGAGATTCTCACGCCTTGCGCGCAAATTCGCCCTTTATCAACCCAGCATTGCGCCTCCCTTTGTGAAATTTTAAATTCACGCATAAGAAATACAAAAAGTTTCATTTTTTCTTCAATATAAAAGGTTTCTTTAATGAAAGACACCGTCCGCACCTTAAGATTAAGTAAAGTTTTGGTAAGTTTCGTAATTTTATCAAAGTCTTAATGTAAGGAATCTACATGATCAAGCGATACGCGCGCGAGGAGATGGAGTGTCTATGGAGCGAAGAGGCGAAATATGGGGCGTGGCTCAAGGTCGAAAAAGCCGCTATCAAGGCATGGAATCGCCTCGGACTCGTGCCCGATGAGGCGTGTGAGAAAATCTGCAAAAACGCTACCTTTAACATTGCGAGAATCGCGGAGATTGAGGCGACTACTAAACATGATGTGATCGCGTTCCTCACGTCGGTCTCAGAATCACTTGGCGAGGAATCGCGCTTCATTCACTACGGCATGACGAGCTCAGACTGCATCGATACGGCGGTCGCGCTCCAGATGCGCGATAGTTTGGAGATTATCCTTGGAGATGTAAATGAACTTTTGGGTGCGATTAAAAGGCGCGCGCTGGAGCACAAATACACGCTCATGGTGGGGCGAAGTCACGGAATCCACGGCGAGCCTATTACTTTTGGGCTTGTGTTAGCGATTTGGTATGATGAGATCCGCCGCCACTTGGGGGCTCTTGCTGAGAGCATGAAGGTCATCTCCGTGGGGAAAATCAGCGGGGCAATGGGGAATTTCGCGCACGCTCCGCTGGAGCTTGAAGAATATGTCTGCGAGGAGCTTGGGCTCTCTTGTGCAAACGTGAGCAATCAAATCATTCAGCGCGATCGATATGCCCGCCTCATCAGCGATCTCGCGCTTCTAGCAAGTAGCTGCGAGAAAATCGCCCTTGCGATCCGCCATTTTCAGCGCACCGAAGTTTATGAAGCCGAAGAGTATTTCTCAGAGGGGCAAAAGGGAAGCTCCGCTATGCCGCACAAGCGCAACCCCGTGCTTAGCGAAAATATCACGGGGCTATGCCGCATGATCCGTAGTTTTGCGATTCCCGCTATGGAGAATGTCGCCCTGTGGCATGAACGCGACATTTCACACAGCTCAGTAGAGCGTTTTATTCTGCCTGATTCCTTTATCACGAGCGATTTTATGCTAAAACGCCTCACAGGGCTTATCGAGAAGCTCCTAGTCTATCCCGATAACATGATGAAAAATCTCAATCTCACGGGCGGTTTGGTCTTCTCGCAGCGGATTTTACTCGAGCTTCCGCTCCTTGGGGTAAGTCGCGAAGAGGCCTATAAAATCGTGCAACGCAACGCCATGAAAGTCTGGGAAGACCTGCAGCAGGGCAAAAGCGTGCTCAATGAGGCGGGAGAGAGCCTCTATCTGCAACATCTCTTAAGTGATTCTGAATTGCGCACAAAACTTAGCGAGGAGGCGATCCGCTCTTGTTTTGATTGTGGCTACTATACAAAAAATGTCGAAAAAATTTTCACGCGTGTTTTTAAAGGATCAAAATGACGACACAAAAAAAGCTTCTAATTGTTGAAGATTCCCGCTCCATTAACCGCTACTTGAGTGAATATCTCACCGAGCAAGGGCTCGCGGTGCGCTCGGCTTATTCCCTGCAAGAGGCGCGAGAAGCGAGTGAAGAGGAGCATTTTGATTACATTGTTTTTGACCTCACGCTTCCTGATGGAAATGCTAAAGATCTTATTGTTAAACTAATAGAATATACGAAAATTATCATTCTTACCTCTAATGAAAATCAACTTACTAGAGATGGCTATTTTAAGCTTGGTGTTCTTGATTACATCTCCAAAAATAATCCGATGGATTACGTCTGTAAGCAGATTGAATACTTGATAGAAAAGATAGAATTTAACAGCAATTACACGATTCTTATCGTTGATGATTCCCATGTGATTCGCGAGATGTGTCGCGAAATTTTTGAAATGCGCAACTATCGCGTGCTTCTCTCTGACACGGGTAAAGGGGCGCTGGAGCTAATCCAAAAAGAGAGTGTCGATCTTGTGATTCTTGACCTCTTTCTGCCCGATATTAGCGGGCTTGAAATCCTCTATGAAATCCGAAAAGATAGCAGCAATACCACGCTTCCGATTATTACTCTCTCCTCCACGCTCAATAACGATCACATCGCAAAAGTCCTAAAACACGGGGCAAATGACTTTATTGGCAAGCCTTTTTCTATCGAGCAGGTCATCTTGCGCGCGGCGAATTTGATTAGGGATTCCCACGCTGAGAAGGAAATTAGCGCGCGTTTAGCCGAAGTGGAAATGCTAAAAAAGCGTCTTGATGATGCGCAAAAGATGGCTAAAATAGGCAGTTTTGAGGAGGATTTAATCCAAAATACCCTCTGGTGGTCTAAGGGACTCTATGAAATTCTTGGTTATAAACATCGTGAAATAGAGCCTAGCCGTGAAGCGTTTTTTAGCGCGATTCTTGAGCCCTATCGCACGGAGCTAGCGCACAAACGCCAATCGCTCTTTGATAATCCGCACTCAACCCCCATCGATATGGAATTTGAGATTATTACGCATGATGGGCGCGCGTGCTGGTTTAGCGCGAATTATAGTGCGATTTATGATGCCAAAGGGCGCGTGGAGAAGGTCTGCGGGGTCATGGTCGATGTGACGGAGAATCGTCTCCTGTGCAATGAGTTAGTGCGTTTTAACCTCGAACTTGAAGCACGAGTAAAACAAGAGGTCTCAAACAAACTGCGTTCGGAGCGGCAGTTTCGCCAGTTATTTGAAAATAGCTATGACGCACTTTTGCTCATTGATTACCAAACAAAAAAGATCATCGACTGCAACAAAACGGCTCAAAAGCTCTCGGGCTACCCTAGGGAGGAGCTCTATGATATGCCTTTTTATCGCTTTTTCAACACCATGCACGAGGATACATTCCAGCCTATTTTGGAGGGAATCGTCCAAAATAGATACGAGATTTATGACGTAAGCTTTGCTTCAAAAGAGGGCGAAACGCTCTCGGGGCAGCTGAGCTTCAATGTCTTTGCAAGCGAAGATTCCCAGCTTTTGCTCTGTAATTTTAGGAATCTGACCGAGCAATATCGCATCAAAGAGGAGCAAATCCGCCAGCAGAGCCTACTTGTGCAGCAAAGTAAGCTCGCGAGTATGGGCGAGATGATCGGCTCGATCGCCCATCAATGGCGGCAGCCCATCAACGCGCTCGCGGTCAAAATCCAAGACATTGAGCTTGCCTTTGAGGAGAAAGAGATCACGCAAGAATATGTCGAGCAATTTGTGCACTCCTCCATGGAGCTCATTCACTTTATGTCGCATACGATTGATGATTTTCGCAACTTCTTCCGCCCTTCAAAAACGACCACCCACTTCAGAGTGCTTGAAGAGCTCAATAAGTGTATCGCGATGATCCAAAATCAGACGCGTCTCTTGCAGATTGCCTGCGAGGTGCATTCGGAGCTCCCCGATAATTTTATGATGGTTGGCTATCAAAATGAGCTAAAACAGGTGCTTTTAAACCTTCTCAAAAACGCAACTGACGCGATTGAAGAGCACATTGCTCATGAGCCAAAATCCCCTAGGCGTATTGATATTTACCTGAATCTTGAGGGGGAATTTTTGGGAATTGAGATTAAAGATACGGGCAAGGGCGTGCCTGCGGAGGTGATGGAGAAGATTTTTGACCCCTATTTTACGACCAAAGAGCAGGGCAAAGGGACAGGAATCGGGCTGTATATGAGCAAGGTGATTATCGAAAAAAACATGAGAGGCAAGCTCCTTGTGGAGAATTACAAAAAAGAGGGCGGGGAGCACGGAGGTGCGATGTTTACGCTCTTAGTGCCCCTTGAGCTAAAGGCTACGGACAGGGGAGAATAACGCTAGCCTTTATGAGTCTATGCGCAAAAAGCACTAAAATAAATGGAAGCAGTCCCACAGGAGGGGTTATGTTACAATTACACTCAGGGTGCGGAAAATGGTTGCTTTTGAGCTCTCAAAAGAGGAAAGTCCGAGCTGCATTGAGACGGGGTTCTATCTAACAGATAGCTATCGCAAGATAAGGGAAAGTGCAACAGAGAAGAGACCGCTTGATCATTCAAGCAAGGGTGAAACGGCGGTGCAAGAGACCACCGGATCCCCAGCGATGGGGGTCGCAAGGTAAACCCAACCCGCAGCAAGAAGGATCTGGTTAGTGTCTCAAGATGGGAATCCTTCGCTCCATCGCTATTGCAAAATAGTCGAGTAGATGAATAGCCATTTTTAACAGAACTCGGCTTACCACCGCACCCTCACTCAATTTTGCTCTGATTCCCGCTCAAATGCACCTACCAACTCAAAAAAGGATTATCATGCGTCGCAACGAATTTGCCTCAGAGGATCCAAAACTGCTAGAGGAGCTACTTTTAACTTGCGAATTTGGCACGCTCGCGCTTTTTGACACCGCGCCCTATGCGATTCCCATCAATTTCGCTCCGCTTAAAAATGAGATTATTTTCCATGGCGCAACAGCGGGGCGAAAATTCAAAATCATTGCGCAAAACCCCTGCGCGAGCTTTAGCGTCGTGCATGCGCTCTCGCTACTCCCCTCATATTTTGGCGACACTCCCCTAGCTTGTGCAGCCAGCGCGATGTTCATCTCTGCACATATCACGGGTCGAGTGAGAATCCTAGAGACGGCGCAGGAAAAACAAGACGCACTCAACGCACTCATGCAAAAGCTCCAGCCCGAAGGAGGTTACGCGCCCTTAGAAGCGGACGATTCCCGCTATGAGGGCGCGCTGAAGCGCACTGCAGTTTTTGCCCTAAAAATTTCGGAATATTCACTCAAACTTAAGCTTGGACAAAACCAAAGCAAAGAGCGACAAGAAGCCCTGATTAAGCGGCTTCAAGAGCGCGGCAGTGCGCTAGATCTCTTGAGTGTGCAATATATGCGCCACTTTTTAAAATAACAAACGCGCTCTAGTCGCTCAGATAATACTCTATGCTTGAAACCACACGCACGCTTTTGATGTAGGGAGTGCTCTCATCGCGATTATTGATACTAAACTGCCCCTGCGCAGCGTGGCGAATCTTGCCTAATTGACTTTTGGAATCCTCAGCGAATTTTTGCGCACTTTGACGCGCATTATGCGTCGCTTCCTCGATCATCACGGGCTTAATTTCATTAAGCTTGGTGTAAAGATATTGCACCTGATTCCCATAATTTGAGCGCAAGATGATTCCGCGCTTGCTTAGCTCGCCCACTTTTGCGAGACTCTCGCGCACAAGCTTTACGGATTCACTGCGGAGCGTGAGCGTCTGTGATCCGATATAACGGAATCCTTGGAGCGGGGAATTCACATAATCTTGAGAGAGCTTATCGATAATCTCGCTGCTCCCTAGGCTCATCTCCTCGCGCTTAAACCCTGCGTGGAGCAAAAACTGCTCAATCTCTGCCCTATCACGCTCAAGAGCTAAATAGAGCGCGCTTAGATCATTGCCAGCACGCACGTATTCGATAGGCCACAAAGCGACATTCGCTTCCACTTCGCGCTCGCTAAGCCCTTTCACGCTGACTGTGCGCTCCATCTTTTTAAGCTCCAAAATGCCGCTACTCACGATATATCCTGCACCTACAAGCCCCAAAAACAGGGCGATTCCCAAAATTGCTGCGCTCGCCTTATTCATACGATGTTCCTTTTCATTCAAAATGCGTCAGTGTAGCAAAAAAGAGGACAAAAACAGAGAATCGCCAAGACCTGCACGCTTAGTCAAAGAAAAACTCAAGCTTCTTCCCAAAGCCCAGGCGATTATCCGTAAGCTTCACATAAGTAAGTGCAATCGCCCAAAGTGTCGGAAAAAGCGCGCGCGCATAGGGGAATCGCGCAAAATAGCACCGCTTATCCTCCCGCTTTGCCCTCTGCCAGATTCCCTCAAATTGCACCCCTCTAATCTCGCCTATAATCTCGCTCTCAAGCGCGATTGAGCCTGCAATATGCGGACATGTATTCGCATTCAAGGCATGGCGCGTATTTGGATTGCTCGCGACAATTAAGCGCGCTTGCTCTTTGTTGAGCGCATAAAACAGCGACGCACACCACGGCGCACCCTCTGTGCACGTCGCGAGATGCAACAGATGATGGGCAGATAGAAGCTCTAAAAGGCGGGAATCTAGGACATTCTCACTCATGCACTGCGCCCAAAAAAGCTACGATTCCTGATTTTGGGCAAAATATTCGCGCAGGATTCCCGCACAGAGGGAATCGTATCATTTTAGATAATCCCTTAATAGTCGCTCAAAATTTTCCCTCAAACTCGCAGGCTCAAGTATCCTGATAAAAGGTAGCCAATACTTAACCACGCGCAAAATCTCATCATCATAAGCGACCAGCGTGCTGATGATGATTTTATCGCTATCTTCATGCTTTATTTGATAATTTGGCAAAAACTCCTTACGCTTAAAATAGTCCATCGCTTCGCTTTTTATCTCAAGCACGACTTCAGATTCCACGCTGGAGAACCAATTTGTGTCGTTTTTTTCGATACGTTTTACAAACTCGGCTTTTGGCGTGAAAGTATGATCTCCTATCTTGATATTTTGTATTTTTGATAGCGTGAAGTTTTTCAGCTTACCCGCGTCATCTGCGAGCAAATACCACACACCACCGTTGTTGATGAGCTTATAGGGGGATAGCTGACGCGCTTTGTTGTGATATTCGCATTCCACAACTCTATTTTTGACGACCGCCGCACTCAAAGCCTCAAAATCCTCTCGGAGAATCTGGATATTTTCAAAGCCCTGATTCTTGATGAGATAAGCTCTACTTAACTTTTGATTGAGAATATCCGTGATGAAACGATCATCTAAACTCGGAAATAGCGTCTTTACCCCGCTTAACATCGCAAAAGTCTGTATATCCTTAAAGCCAAGCCTACCCAGCGCATAATCGGCTAGAAAATACTGGGCGTTTTCTTTCTCGATAGGCAAAATACTCAGTCGCTCAAAATCCCTAAGAATCGTCCTTTTATTGACGTTAAACTCCTCTGCCAACTCCTCTACGCTCAGCCTCGCACCATCATTGAGCTTGATGAGAATTTGAGAAAGTCTTATGGCGATTTTATCGTGAGAGCGCACTTCTAGCCCCTTTAGCTTTATTAAATTTCACATATTTTGACAAATTTTTGCTTTTATGACGCAACCTGTCATGGCGCAATGCTAAATTCATGTCCATAGTTTAAATCAAAAAGGAGAGAAAATGGGTCGTATGAGAGCAAAATTGAAAGCAAAAATTATCCAAAAAGTTACAAAGTTTGTGGCTAAAAGAAAGAATATGAGAATAAGTTATTATGCCGATCAACTACTTCAATCCGTTCAGGGGATGATGCTAATGGCTAAAAAACAACTTCCTATAACAAAAGAGGAGCAGGATGATATCGCAGAAAAATTATCTGCACTAATTGATAATCTTGCAAAAATGACAAACGACACGATCTCCATGTCGTCTTTTGACGAATGTATGTCACTGGATCTTTATTGTTTTCTCCGTAGAGACAAGATAGGAGATCCGGAAGGGGTATGGAAAATAGGAGAGTTGCTTAGCGAATTAATGCACGAAGAAGGAAGACTAATGTCGCTTTATCTCAATGATTTATCAATGGAGTGCGATAAGCTTAACTGGGCTTTGGGGGCTGCTACAGAGGTTAATAGCCTTGGGACTTTCTTTAAAATCCTAGACGAAATAAGCATACTAAAAAACATACAATTCACTGTACACGAGCTGCAACCTACGGCTAAAGAGTACGACCATAACATCTCAATGCTAGAAAAACATTTGGAGGCGTTCAAAAAATTAGATTGAAAGCGTGCAAATCATTAAAGCCATAAGCAGCAAATCGTTTATGGCTTAATGCTTAGTGACGCAACCTGTCATGGCGCAATGCTAAATTCATGTCCATAGTCTAAATCAAAAAGGAGAAAAAATGAGTTTAAGTGTGGAGTTTATCCAAAGAGCTAGCAAGGAGATCGCCAAGGCAAAGGAGTTTAAAATGAGTGATTTTGCGGATCAAATACTTCAGTTAATTCAGGAGCTGAAGCGACTGATGAAAAAGCCGCCTACAAACAAAGAGGAAGAGGACTATTTTGACAATAGATTCCCCGCAATACTTGAAGAACTTAGCAAAGCCCATGATGTATGGAAGGAAAATGATGTGTCTACGAGTCTTGTGGAGCTTTGCTATGACAAAGATATGATAGATTTAGCCATGGAACTAGAAAAATGCCCCTCTAGCCTAGACCCTAGGTGGCTTGAATTTCTTCTAAAGCTTCATGAATTTTGTGCGCTTGCTGAAAAAGCTGATGGCTATGAAACTTATTTTAAAATTTCAGCTCAATCGCTAGAGGAAATGCACATTGTGGCTAAAAAGATAAAAACCATAGCTAAAGCATATGATGAAAAAATCGCAACAGTAGAAAAACACTTGGAGGCAGTAAGAAACTAAACCAAAGGCGTGTGATAATCTAAAGCCATAAATGCTAGACTGTCGTTTATGGCTTAATGCTTAGTGACATAATCTGTCGCGACACAGTATTAATTTATGCCAAAATTTAAAAAAGGAGAGAAAATGAGTTTAAGTGTGGAGTTTATCCAAAGAGCTAGCGAGGAGATCGCTAAGGCAAAGGAGTTTCAAATGAGTGATTTTGCGGATCAAATGTTACAGTCGATTCGCATGATAAACTTACTAGATGAAGATGAGGAAGAAAAAGTAGCGCCCCCCCCCCTCTTACCCTTTCAACATGATATTTGGTAATAACAGCTCCAGCGCACGCAAAAAAACACTACAATTTGAGGACATCAAGGATATAGATGAGGGCATCCTAGAAACGCTAAATGGAATGCCGAGTAATTTTAGCAGGAGCTATTTGTCCGATCCACTTCTTAAGCTTTGTAAAAATTATGGCGAAGAGGAAAAAGAGGTGGTAAATTTAATTCTAAAGCCACTCCTTGAGATTGAGAATAGTCTAACAAAGGCTTTGAGCGAGTTTTCTTTAGTGCTTATGAGATTCCGAGTGTATGTTAGCCCCCAAAATATTGCGAGTTTTGAAGGAAGCTTCAACAACGGCGGGGACGCAATGCTAGAACAAATAGAAAATACACTAAAAGAGCTAAAAAGCGCCCCGCGGGAGATAAAAGCCATAGCTGAAATGTATGATGAAAAAATCCTAATGCTAGACACCTACGTGCAACTAGCAATCCGATACGCTCCTGATATAGTCAAGAAACCAGACTAAAGCGCGCAATGACCAAAGCCATAACCTAAGTTTATGGCTTTGGATTCCCAAGAGCAGGTCGCTTAAAAACTTCCTGCCTTGAATCTTGCTTGCACGGTTTAGATGGGTATATTTTTATCCTATTTTAGATAGCCCCAATCTTTGCTACAGCAGTATATCCTGCGAATCAACTATCATATCACTATCTTTAAATAGTATCGCTAGCCCATTTTCTATGTCATATTTTGACTCAAAAAGTATAGCCCAAGAGCCGTCCCGCGCGAAATAAATGGATTGGATCTCCAAGATACTCTCTATATTTTCATCTGTTTCATAAAAATCAGTGCAGTATCTCTGTAGTTTTGAATGGATTTCATCTTTATTGTGACCAATAAAATCCTTGCACTTTTGATAGTTATCTCTTTGTGTTTGCAAGATTTCATCATTTTCGTATGCTTTTACTTTAATCTTTATTTTTTGAGTTCTTCCAAAAAACACAATCTCGTCTTCTTTAAACCAAGAGTGCTTATAGGTAAGCTTTCCGAATACACCGTCATCCACTGTTTTAAGCATTACTTTCTCCTTGTGATTTTTTAGCTGCTGATATACCACCTGAGTGTGGTATATTGCCGTGAATTACTTGAGGAACCAAATCCATTGTTTTTTGATCGCTCCTTTCGTGCCAACTGAGTTTATGCTCTTTTCTGTATTGTTCTACATCTTTAGCGGTCCAATCTTTTCCGTCTTTTTGCTCTTCGCTCCACTTCTTAGCCAGGGCTTCATCGGCTTGTGTAAAATTATCGTCTCTTTCTAGTCCAAAATCTTCTATCTCTACACTAGCTTCAGAAACAGGGGTGAAATCAGGCTCTCCATCCTTAAATTCAATGCCTTCTGTTCCGTATGGCTCCAAAATTTCTCTCCAAGTTCGCTCGTTGTCGCTGGGTTTTTTAGGTATAGAATCGGGATCCGGTTTCCAAGTGCCATCACCTTTTTCGCCCTCCCACATTCCATTTTTATCCGGTAAGATACATTGAACAGTATGAGTATCCTTGAAAGATCCGACGAGTGGCTTATATATATCGACAGTTCTATCCACCGTTGCGCCCTTTAGTATATCAGGCTGCTTTCCTAGTTCTTTTGCAAGCTCTTTTGCTGCCAATGCCTCTAACATCATATCCTCCTATCTTTCATATATTCAATCCACCTAGAAGATAAAGCCTCCAGCTCTCCATATCTTAAGCTTGCCTCATTGATCACACATTGTGCTATCAGCACACGATAAGTCGCCAGCTCAGGCTCTATTTGCAGATTTTTGGTAATGATCTTTTCCAAATCGCTCATATCTTCGGCTTCATACGCTGCACTTTTTACAATTTCATTTGCATTTTTAAATAGCTCGGCTACGATTGCTTGTATGCCCCTAAGATTCCCCGCCGATTCCCCGCCTCGTGCTAGTTTCAAAACCCTAACCTTTGCACTTGAAGCAAGAGGAGCTTTTAGCACCTCATTGTAAAGCTCATTTAAATCAATCTTTATCTTTTCGCCTATAAAGTGAGATAGAAGAGCTTTTATGATGCTGATTCTTAGCGGACTACTTATGCCACTCATGTGTCTTGAAGTTTCAGGCTTTTTAAACAGGGTCTCCGTGGCTTCAACTTTATCCACTTTACATAGCACAGCCTCGATCCAATCATTTTGATACACGGCTGCAACACCTTTTGGGAATTTGACTATATCAGCGATCTGTTCATCATTTAATCCTGCTGCTTTGCCGACCAAATCCCTATCGCTAAAATCAGGCGTTCGCATAATGATTTTTGTATTCGTATTGCGAATGACGGACATATCAAGTAGCCCCGGAGACTGATCAGCGATGATGAAGCCCTCCCCATAAGTCCTCATCTCAGCGATCGAATTTGCTAACATTTCGACAGATTTACCCAATAGATTTGAGCCCTCACTTGACTGCTCGGTAGAGGTTCTCTTTAGCAGATTATGAGCCTCCTCTAAGACGCATATATGCTTTAGATCAGAGTTGATTCCTCCTGTGCTCATTCTGTATTCATTGAGCTTCATCACCAAAATACCCATGATTAAAGCCTTAGTCTCCACAGAGCCTGCCCTACTTAGATCCACGACGACATTCTCGCTAAAAAGCTCATCATCGTTAATATCATCATTTGAAAAAATAAGCCCATTGAGTCCGTTTGTAAGACTTTCTAGTCTGGTTACTAATGCGCCTTTATAATTGCCTTTATTTTCATCAGAATATTCTGAGCTATTGACGATCCGTATGACATTTTGCATCACGTCTATGAAGTTTGGAAACAGCCTGACATCTATGCTATTTTCTGATGTAGTTAGATTCCAGCCGACCGCCTCATAGGAATCCTCCACAGCCTTTTTGAGTATAGCTGGCATAGCTGCATACATAGGCCAACACACATTAAATATCTCAACAAGCCGATCAAGATGCTCCAAGATATGAATTTGTGGTGCGAATCTAAAAGGGTTAATGCGCAGAAGTGGCGTTAAAGTTGGATTTGTTCCATATACCCTCACACTAGCATCGTTTCCAAAAATATGCTTATACTCGCCCTTTGCTGGCTCTATGACAAGAAATTTAATCCCTTTTTCTCTAGCCCCATTTAAGATATTATAGATCGTATTAGACTTACCGCTTCCTGTCGATCCAGTAACAAAAACATGTCCGCTAAGGCTATTTAAATCCAAATTCACGGGACTTTCATAGCTTTTTCCCATGTGATAAACTTTTCCTAAGTTAATGCTCGTGCTCGCCTTTGTTTCACTAATCACTTCTCTACCAAAGCTCGCTAGATTCTTTACACCAAAACCAATCACGCTCTTTTCGGGGAATCCTGCATGAATAGCCAACTCTTTACTAGTTACCAAAGACGAACTTTGCAACTTCTTGTCTTCTAATGCCACTAAAGGATGATGAAGTTTTCTTAGGTAGTCTACTGCTGCTACCAAATTATCATCTCTCCAAGTGGTTACTGATGAGCTCTCAAGACCAGAATCTTCGCCTCGTATGATGGATTGATACGAGGCGGCTAAGGTTTTTGAGTCAATTTCATTATCTGCTATAGCATATGCAGCTACATTCCACATGCCCACATCGCTAGCGATTTGCAAACGCTCTAGCCGTGCGTCTATCTTTTTTAATAGCTCACTAACAGCCTTATTTTCATGTTTTAACTGCAATGTTTTTGAGTAGCCTTTAGTATTAGAATCCGAAACACCCGCAGTATCCGAGGTCGTATGCGTTTCGCCTCTAGTTTTAGCTTCGCTTTGTGTTTGGCTATGGCTTTCGCTATGGCTTGTAGTGGTAGATTCGTTCGTGCTAACACTAGAGCGCAATGCATGCTCAGCAAGTCCTTTTATTATGCCTCTGTTCAGCACTTTGCCTAACAAAACCTGTTCAGCCGTTGTGCTTCCCGAAGTATGCGAGTTACTAGTCGACTTGGTATATGTGGTGCCCGAGGTATTTGTTATGCTCGTATTTACCGCTTCTGAGATACTTCGAGAGTAGCTCTGTGCTACACTATTGCTCTCATTCTCTCCAAAGGTTAAATCCGTAGTCTCAAAGGGCTTTATAGCAGAATATAAGTTTTCATAATCCCTTTGTAAGTTCAAAAGATCGACATTTGAGATCGGATCAGCTATGATCATTAGCGTATATGTTTCGCCATGCATCGCATCTATCACTCGTTCAAGCCCTTGAATGAATTTTTGCTCAGATGTTTTCTCGGCTCTAAGCCCTGCCACTCCTGTTATGACAGATATACTTTTATGCTGATTTGTCTGCTTGCTTCGATCGAAAATATCTTGCTCAAGCTCTAGCAAATCCTTGTGTTTTAAGACTAGAGCATTCTTGCCTTCCATGCCCTCATACTGTCTAAAAACGATTCCCGGGAAATTCCCATTCAAACTTTTATAAAGCACATCGCGGGCTTGAGCTACATTTCCACCAAGTTTTTTTACCCCGATGTAGTAGTCTATTTTCTCTTTGTTGCTATTAATAATAAACACTAGAGATGCCCCCACGGAAGCAACCGCCTGAAAGACACTCACAAGCTTGTCCCTTGTGTCCTCACTCTTGTCAAATACAAACTGCTCGAGCCTATAAAAACGCACAATATCATTGAGCTCAATTTGCTTCATATCCTCGCTCAGAGGCACTACGGGATATTGATCTAAACTTGCAAGATATTTTTTATTTACTATGCTATCCGCCACATCAAGAGATAGCAACAATTCATTACCCGCATATTTGGTCAAATTAGTCATTTAAAATTCCCCCTAAGAAATAAAAATGCAATCAATGCAGCAGCAATAACCCCTATGGCTACATAGATCGATGTGTGGGAATCTTTGTCATCATGTAACCTCTCACGAGCTTCGGCTTTTCTTTGATGAATTTCCTTAAATAGACAATCTGCCATTGCAATTATGTGGGCTATGCGCTCTTTTGAGAAATTATTCTGTATCTTTCCGACCTGCCTATGATAGCTATCCTCATTCCAGTCTGATCGATTCTCCGAAAAGACTTCACCATCATGGGCAACAAAAAGCTCCTCCTTGGTTATTCCATGAGTAAAGCAATATTTGAAAATCTCATCGATCTGTTCGGCGCTTGGACGAAACGAAAGAGCACTAAAAATTGCACTCTTTATTGCGCTAATGTCCCGCTTTCTAACGCTATCTTTTAAAACATTTGTAACCATCTTAAGCTCCTTGAATCTCTAAAATATTCTCTAGCTTTTTACTAAATCTCTCAAGCCATTTAACCCTCTCGTGCTCATGTTCTATTACCCTTTCAAGCTCCGCTTGATCCCTGTAGAGCTTTTCTTGTTCATTGATTTGTTCCATCATTTTCTTTTCAAGCTCTTTGGTTTTTTTATTGAAGAACTCTTTAAATCTATCTACTCTTACAGCTACCTCCTTTTCGATACGATCCGTCTCTTTGTTAAAGCCTCTATATAAGCTAGAGAAAAATTCCTCACTAAACTTCTCAGCGTCAAAGACCTCTTCTTGATTGGTGGTGTAATATACTTCAAAGGGGTCATCAAACCACGTCCAAAACTTATACCAAGCTTTGTCAATATTACCACGCGTGTGTCGTTCTTGTGTTGTAATAGTCTCTCTAAACTCATACAACAATCTGCCCTCATCCAAATCAACATCTAATATAGAATCAATAGAAATCTTCTCTCCAGCAATATTGCTCAGGCTAGAGTTGTCCGATAGCAACGAAGCCACATAGCTTCTATACTCCTCAAACATCTTTGTCACACTCTCAAAGAATCCTTTGTTAATCTCGTTCTCCATATGCCCTAGAAACTGTATCCTAAAGTCATTAATCGCCTTTTTGACCTTCTCCATGTATCTTTTAGCCTCAAATCTATCCATTTTGCTATCACTACTTGAGAGATCTCCTGTGATTTTACTAAGCTCTCCTCTTTTTTTGTCTAGGTATTTTTTGATACGTTCAACAGAATCGAAACTGCTGACCCGTTCTCGCATAGCCTGAGCCTTAGTATTGTTTTCCATATCCTTTCGAATCGACTCAAGAGATGTTAGAACCTCTTTTTTGGATTCCTCACTATTGGCTATGCTCTCTTGACTTTGTGCTTTAATCTTCTGTTTCTCTATAAAGCCTTTAAATGACTGGACAGATAGCTTTATCTTTTGCCTTATTGCATACTTCTCGACATATTCATTAATAGCAATCTCAAGAGCAGGCACTCCGCTACAAATATCAGCAAAAGGCAAATCATCCCCATCTTCCTTTGCTTTTTCTGCTTTCTTGATAAGCTCATCAAGTTTCCCCTTACCCTCTTTGGATAGTGGAGCTAGTTCATGAAGATGTCGCTCTTTATTCTCCACAAAACGTCGCACCTTAATTTTTAAAAAATCCTCATCATCTTCAGTCAGCTTATTTTCCCCACTTTTCTCTAGCCTAATAACTCTTGAAAGTTGAGCGGAAGTAGGGAAAATTCTAGGCTCATGAATATTAAATCCCTTTAGATATTCTTCGAGCTTTTCTATAGCTTTTTTAGCACTTTCCTCTTTTTTAGGATCGAGTCCATCTATTTTATTTACAACAAAAATAAACCTATCTTTTGACTGGATTCCCGAGCTCTTAATCTCTTTAGCAATATCTTCCAATAAAGCCTTATCATCATTTACCTCAAGCTGGGTAGCATTAAAAATATATAAAATCATCGGCTTATACGCCTCGCCTATTAGATTATACGTGTGGATTTTATGAGACTCATCGACACTGTTATTTGGTCCTGGGGTATCGCTCAAAACTACTCTCAATCCATACCCCTTGATGTTGGGTATGTTGCCAAAGAGCCTCAAATTAGCTACATCTTTATTGCCATTTAATTTTTCTAAAATTTCAGGAGTAGCGACAATATCATCATAAATGGCATTGCCATCTCTATCGCTCGCGCTTACCCTGAACTCTTTCTTACTGTTGTCGTTATAGATTTTAGCCACTATCGCTGTAGTCGCTTCATTTCTAGCAGGCAGTAAATCTTGATGGAGTATGGCATTAAGCAGGGTTGATTTCCCCGAGCTCATCGTTGCTACTATACCTATCTCTTCGTCCTTGCCCAAGGCACCATCAAAGCTTCTTTTTATATCCTCGGCTTTGAGCTCATCATATGGGGAATCAGCTTGCATCTCTGAAAAAAGCCCTTTTAGCTGCTCGATTCTCTCCTGTGCTGATTTCACATGAACATCTTTTTGTATAAGCTCTATACTGATTCCGCTATTTTTTTCACGAAACTCATTCTTTGCATTCTCTAGATCTTTGTAATCAGAAGGCAAACCAAAAAATTCAACCTCATATTCTTCACGATTTTCAACATCATGTAATTGCTGAAAAAAGTCACCAACCCAATCTTGAAAAAAAGATTTCTTGGGATCGCCCCAACACTTTGAAAAACCCTCGTTTTTGGCAACATCTTTACCATCTATCTCGCATTTTGTAACTTCCGAAAATGGATTGTGCTCCAAATATACCTTAGTCATGTCCTTTTCCTTTGTTTATGATTTTTTCTATCATGTGAAAAGAAGTGTTCTCTAAAGCACGCTCTATAGCTTTTCTAGAATACTCCCTACCGCCTACTTTTACCCATTGGCTAGATTCCTCATCTCGCCCATCTCCTAGAAACTTTCTTAACAATCTCCCAAAGTCATCCTCCTCATCCTCACTAAAATTACTCTCCATACCACCTAGTGCCATCTTAAATAGCCTCACAGCTTTTACGGATGTAGCAATTAGCATAGGTTTTTGAAAGCCTATGTGCTTTAAAAGATCTCTTGCCCTATTACAAGCCTGATTAATATCTTCCTTGCTTTCATCAAATTCATCAATTTTGTTTAAGACAAAGAAAACCTCCTTATTGCTATTTTTTGTGATTTGATAGACCTGCTCCAAAATTTCAGTCAAATCATTTACACCAATATACATGGCATTTATAAGACAGATAACAACATCAAGCTTCTTGCTTTTTAAAAAATCTATGGTGGTCTTCTTGTGATCTTCGTTAGAAGAAAAATTTGTCCCCGGAGTATCATGAACGACGACTACTTTGTTGTGATTAAAGATATTCTTCAAATCCCCTTCAAGGATTATCCTATCCACACCACTATCATCATTCCATTTTTTGACCACATCTCGTTCAAGAGCAATTTGAGCTTGTTTTATCTCATCATGACAAAGGGCAATGCCATTAATACTGCTAAGGTTGTCGTTGTCGTATATGGAAGTTATTTTTGCAGTGCAGGCAGCTTGAGTTTCTGGAAAAATTTCATTCCCTATGAGAGCATTGATGAAAGTAGATTTCCCCGAACTCATCGTGGATATGATGGCTATATGCTTTTGTTTTAAAGATTGGTATCTTAAAACACGCAAGATGGCTCGCAATAGATATTTGACGCTTTGCCTTGCATAGCGACGAATCTTTACTACGTAATAACGAGACAATCCTAGTGATATGCCACCAGACCACAATGAGCCGAGTTGAGTCCCTTTGCAATAATAGGCCTTTGCTACATCAACATCTCCGCTTCTTGCTATCAAAAGGCACAGCTTAAACCACTCAACTTCATTATCTTCTAACTTGAATCTCAAGCCCACATCTTTGAGCCAACGACTTATGGCAAAACCCTTTCTCAAAGATAGCAAAAAGCCACTCTCTAAGATTAGAGGGTAGAAGTAGATATAGGTCTTCTTCTTACCACTTTGCGTATCGGTATAGGGCTTGGTCAAAATATCGTAGTTTTTAGCTTCTACAGGCTCAGTCAGACCTAGAGTATCACGTAACTTCTTTAGATACTCATCAAAACCAGCGACACCTATCAGCTCTTTGGTTAAATCGACAAAAAGACCGTAATACGCCTCCTTGTATTCAAAAGGGGCATTTGAATGGACAAGTATATTTTTATGCTCAGAAAACCTAAGCAAACCAAGAGTTACCCGAGCTTCAGGGGTATCTATACCTCTGCTAGAACGCCCCCCCCCCGCTCAGTTTTAGTTTTTGCATGCACACCTACTCCTAAATTTTGCGCCTATTCTAGGCAAATTTTTGAAAAAATAGCTTAAAAAATCCTCGCCTATTTCAAGCAGATTCCTGCACTTTTTTCTTAAAATACTTCTCATCATAACATGTCTCATAGGCAAATTCTGCGTCTTGAAACAACGTCGCCACAATATCGTCTGTTTGTATCCCTTTTAATGCTCGCACTATTTTATTATTCAGCTCAAATAATTTGACAATAAGCTTGTTTCGCTCGCTTCTAAAATTATCACTCTCATCATGAATATTTTCTATATCAATTCTAGATACACTATTTTCTGTAAAGTATTGTAAAACTTGTTCAATCATGCTCGTCAGATTGCCTAATGTCTCCAAACGCCGCTCTGAGAGCATAATTGGATGAGCTGCAACAAACCTACTAATATTCACTACATCTATACCATCAAATGTCAAAACTTCATCACTGTCTGATGTTTGCACCAATTCATGCAAATTCTCTATCTCTAAGAGCCTATCTTGAAGTATTCTTAATGATACAAAAAGACACCCAATCGCTCCATAAGACCTAATCGTTTTGTAGAAGTCCTTTTGATCAGAATCGCTAGAATTTGAGAAATCCTCTTTTTTATAACTAGACTGATAATCTTCACTGGGCGTGAAAAAATCTACACTCTCCCACCACTTTCTAATCCCATACCCTACAGCTACCAACATCACTCCACCGATAATCCTCGTTAGCATTTTTGCTCCTCTGTTTTTGAAATCAATGAAAATTTAGCCAAAGCTTGCGACAGGTTGTGTCAAAGTAATGTATTTACGGATTAATAATCTTATAATTGCGGGAATCGTGGTTGTGCGATTTGACTAAAAAGCAAAGAAAAGGGGGAAATAGCGTGCCTATAAAACCAAAACCACTCAAATTCTACTGCCAAAAATGTGGCTTTGAAAAAACCATCCAATTTAAAAGCGATTGCCTAAATGGACGAGAGCTAGAGCAAATACCAAGAATCTGCCCCAAATGTGGCAATAAAGAGCTAAAACACGAGAGTGTGGAGCAGCAAGAATTTGGAAATATCATGGACTCGTTTAAAAATATATTCAAATAGCTATGACGCACTCATGCGCAATAAACCTGCACGCTCAAGATTGAGAGGTGCCAGGAATCGAGAGGGGGCTTTATTTGTGCAATTCACTCGCTATAACCCCAAAACGCCCCTGCCTAATATCCCTTTTGTAAGGCAAAAATAGGCAGGAAATCCCAAAAAATGCAAAAAAGAGAAATCGCAATAAGAGCGCGGGGCACTTGGCTAGATTCCCCGTTTTCCTTATCAATCGTGTGCAATTAGATTCCTCATAGAGAGATAGCTATTAAGCGCGCTGACATACGCTTTAGCACTCGCTAACATCGTATCGATATGAAGCCCATGCCCGATGATTGCCTGCGCACTTCCTTCAAACTCAACCTTCACGACCACCTTTGCGAGCGCGTCTTTCCCTTGTGTGAGGGCCTCGACCTTGTAATCTTTAAGCTCTCCGCGAATCTGACTGATCCGATCAATCGTCTTAAAGAGCGCATCCACGCTTCCATTCCCAATCGCCGCATCAACAATCTCTTCATCCTCTTTTTTCAGCGTGATCGCCGCATAAGGACGCCCTAAAGAGCAGTCACTAAGCTGGATTCCCAAAAGCTCATAGACGCGCGGAATATGCGATGTCTCTTCAGAGAGAATCGCCCGAATATCCTCATCATAAATCTCTTTTTTCTGATCGCAGAGCACCTTAAAACGCTCAAACGCACTATTTAGCTCCTCATCGCTCGCCTCAAAGCCAAGAGATTTGACCTTTTCCTTAAAGGCATGCCGCCCCGAATGCTTGCCCAGCACGATACTATCCTCCTTGAGGATTCCCACATCGCTCGCGCGCATAATCTCATAAGTCTCTTTGTGCTTCAAAACACCGTCTTGATGGATTCCGCTCTCATGCGCGAAGGCGTTTTTCCCCACGATTGCTTTGTTAGGCTGAGGGCGGATTCCCGTAATATCCGCGACCATTTGGCTGCTCGCATAAATCTCTTTGGCGTTAATCCTCGTATCAAGCGCGCCGAAAATATCTTTGCGGGTTTTTAACGCCATGACAATCTCTTCTAACGCCGCATTTCCCGCGCGTTCGCCCAAGCCATTGATTGTGCATTCAATCTGGCGCGCACCGTTTTGAATGCAATAGAGCGAATTCGCCACGGCAAGCCCAAGATCGTTATGGCAATGCACCGAAATAACGGCGCGATTCCCGACAAATTCGCTAAGCTCTTTAATGAGCGCGCCCATCTCATGAGGCAGACGATAACCCACCGTGTCGGGAATATTGAGCGTCTGCGCACCTGCCTCGATAACCGCATGGAGGATCTCTTTTAGAAATCCCGCATCGCTACGCCCCGCGTCTTCACAGCTAAACTCCACATCATCTACAAAACTTTTCGCATAACTCACCGCTTCAACAGCTCGTTTAATCACTTCGCTCGGACTCATTTTGAGTTTATACTCCATGTGAATGGGGCTGGTCGCAATGAAAGTGTGGATTCTCCGAAGTTTCGCAGGGGCAATAGAATCCGCCGCGGCTTTGATGTCCCTCTCCAGCGCGCGAGCAAGCGAACAAATCGTGCTTTCACTCACTGCTTGGGCGATTTTGTGAATCGCATCAAAATCCCCGGGACTTGCCGCAGCAAAACCAGCCTCAATCACATCAACACCAAGTCGCTCAAGCTGCCTAGCGATACGGATCTTCTCCTCCGTATTCATCGATGCTCCGGGGCTTTGCTCCCCATCTCGAAGTGTAGTATCAAATATTTTAATCATTTCAACAGACATATTTATTCCTTGTAATTTTTTAAAAAATGCTAAAAATAGTGTAGTGTTTAGAAGCGAGGTAGAAGCAGTTTTGTATGGGTGTTAAGCGAAAATATAAAATGACCCATACAACAAAAAAATTTCACAAAAGCTCCTTTACAATAAAAAATATGAACTATGAGTCGTAGCGACGCAAATGGATTTTAATGAAAAAATAGAGCGCACGAACGATTCCCACAAGGACGTAAAGCGTGATCAAAAACGCAATCCCCTCGGCGGGATAGAGGTAGAGTAGCGCAAGAATAAAGAGCAAAACAACGACCACTTTTCGGTAATTTACCTGCGTTTTGTCCATCTTTTTAAAGCTCGGGTATCGGATATTGCTCACCATCAAAATCGCCACGCCAAGCATGGCAAAAAGCATAAGAATCCGCGCATCCTGAAGGGGTGCGTATTCAATCTCAACCAAAATCCATGAGACGACCAACGCCGCAGCTGAGGGAATCGGAAGCCCGATGAAGACGTTTGGCTCACTATTTGAAGTGGAGATGTTAAAGCGCGCAAGCCGCACCGCACCAAGCACGACATAAAGCCCGGAGACCACTGCGCCGAATTTTCCAAAACTCTGCCCCGTAAAAAAATAGAGCACCATCGCCGGCGCAACCCCAAAAGCGACCACATCCGCGAGCGAATCAAACTCGATTCCAAAGCGGCTAGTCGTGCCCGTCAGACGAGCCACACGCCCATCTAGCCCATCAAAAATCATTGCAAGCACAACAAGCCAGCAAGCGACCTCAAAACGCCCTTTTGAGGCATAAATGATGCTCAAGATTCCTAGAAATACGCTCGCACCCGTAAAGAGATTAGGCAAAATATAAAGTGGATTGATTCTCATTTTTACTCCTTAGAGATTCCCAAGCAGACTCTCGCCCCCCACAATTCGATCGCCTTCACACACATTCAAACGCACATTAAGAGGCAACAAAAGCTCAACATAGCCATTATACATAAAGCCGATGCGAACGCCCTGAGCAAGGTGGGAATCGTCCTTAGGGTAGAGGTGGAGATTATCCAAAAACAGCTGAGGGAACAGGCGCAAAATCACCTCTCCATGCTTGCTTTTAATCGTGAGCTCGCCCTGCGCATTGAGCTCCTTTTTAAGGCTCTTTGGCGCACCTGAGAGACGCAACCCCTCGCGCCCGCTTATATGGGTAATCGTCCCCTCAATAGGCATGCGAATCATGCCCACAAAATAGGGGCATGAGTAGAGTGTTACAACGCAAGAATCCTCGCGCTTGTGAATGCTCTTTACCACCGCGTCAATCGGGGCTAGGAGCAGATTCTCACCACTCTCTGAAGGGATTCTCTCTGGATTCCTAAAAGCCATCGTCAAATATATCAAACCCAAAAAAGTCAAAAACGAGAAGAAATTCCACTCAACCGCCATAAAAAATAGGAGCAAAAAGCCGCAGATTCCCAATCGCTTCCATCCCTCGCGCGCAATAATCTCCGTCCTCGTCACCATCAATCTCTCCTCCTTTGCTAGCCCCACGCCTTTTAGGTTATTCGCTTTTATTCGCTCTCTATGGGAGTGAGCCGACTCTCTAGCCCTTGCTCCTCTTCAAGATGTTGAATAATCTCGCGAACTCTGCTTCCATCTATCGTCTCTTTATCAAAAAGCTCACTTACCATCGTCTCAATCGCGTCTTTATAGACTTCAAGGCTCTTTTTGACATCCTTGTAACGCTCCGCAAGTGAGCTTTTAATAAACACATCCACCTCTTCAGCTGTCTTCTCGCTAAACTCCCTGCTTGAGCCCATACCCCCGTTTAAGAACATCGCGCGCTGCTTCTCAAGCACCATGAGCCCGACCTCATTTGTCATTCCGTAGTAGCTAATCATGCCCTTAAAAATATCCGTCGCGCGCTCAAGGTCGTTGCTCGCACCCGTAGAGATTTCGCCAATAAAGACCTCCTCAGCCGCACGCCCCGCAAGCAGCACATCAACTTCTGCGATAAGCTCGTGCTTTTGCATGAGATATTTATTCTCTTCAGGCGTATTTAGCGTGTATCCAAGAGCCGCGAGCCCTCTAGGGATAATCGAGACCTTACTTACACGGCGCGCACCTTTGGTAATCTCCGCAAGGAGCGCGTGCCCGCTCTCATGGTAAGCGACGATTTTCTTCTCTTTAGGGGAAATGCGACGGGATTTCTTCTCTAGCCCCGCGATTCCCCGCTCGACCGCCTCTCGGAACTCACTCTGGGTAACCTCACTTTTGTTGGCTCGACCCGCAAGGAGAGCCGCTTCATTGATGATATTTGCCAAATCCGCTCCGGCTAACCCAGCTGTAAGCCGCGCAATCTCTTGCAAATCAACATCACGAGCAATCTTAATGCTCTGAATATGCACCTTTAAAATCTCCACGCGACCGTTAAAATCGGGCTTATCGACCAAAACCTGCCGATCAAAACGCCCCGGACGCAACAGCGCCGGATCAAGCACCTCAGGGCGGTTGGTCGCAGCGAGCACGATCACGGGCGAGGAATCGGAGTTAAACCCGTCCATCTCCGCGAGTAGCTGATTGAGTGTCTGTTCGCGCTCATCATTTCCGCTAATCATGCCCCCAGCGGCACGACTTTTGCCAATCGCATCAATCTCATCGATGAAAATAATTGAGGGCGATTCCCGCTTCGCCGTCTCAAAGAGATCACGCACGCGACTTGCACCCACGCCCACAAACATCTCAATAAAACTGCTCCCACTCACAGAGAAAAATGGCACGCTGGCTTCGCCCGCAACGGCTTTGGCTAGGAGCGTCTTGCCGGTCCCGGGGGGGCCGACCAAAAGCACACCTTTAGGAATCTTTGCTCCAAGATTAAGGTATCTATCGGGGTTTTTGAGAAAATCGACAATCTCCACGACCTCATCTTTTGCCTCGCTATTTCCCGCCATATCCTCAAATTTCACTTTGGGCTTTTCAGAATTGATGAGCCTTTTAGAGCTCCCCATGCCGAGGATTCCCCCACCGATATTCTTCTGCACTCGCGAGGCGAGAAACATCCAAATCGCAAAGAAAATAATCACGGGGAACACCCAACCAAAAAGCATATCTGTAAGCCAGTTGCCCTCCGTATAGCCCCGATATTCGATCTCATTTTTATCCAAAAGAGGAATCAGCGTGTTGTCAGGATTAACGCGCTGAGCCGTATAGATAGTCTTTGCGCCGTTTTTCTCAGAAATTGCCTTAATCGTGCTATTCCCGATTGCCACAAGGCTTAGCTCTTTGCTTTCTATAAGTTTTTTGAGCTCAAAATAGGTGATACTTTTATTAACCGTATTGCCCCCGAGCCTGCTCCCTAAACTCTCGCTCGCACCATCATCGCCCGAGAATCCCTTAAAAAGCAACACTGCAACAATAGAAAAAATAATAAAAAGCATAAAAGGATTTCGGTTAAAAAAATTCTGGTTTTTATTCGGTTCGTTATTATTTTGTGTCTCATTCGCCATAAATGATCCTTAAATAGTTATTTTCGTAGCCGCAATGTTACCCACTCCTCCTGAAGGAGCTCTTCTTCAAGTGTAAAATCGCTAAATCTCTGCAAAATCTGATCTTTTGAGGAATCTAGGATTCCCGAAAGGATTAGCCACCCTCCGTATTTTAACCGCTTATGAAACTGTGAGGCAAGCGATATAATAACCGTCGCGACGATATTTGCGACAACTAAATCATATTCGCCCGAGGCTTCATCAATCGAACCAATCCAAGACTTTGCGGGAAGCGTGGCATTAAGCGTGGCATTCTTGAGTGTCTCACTCAATGCGAACTCATCAGTGTCACACGACTCAACCTGCGCACCTTTTTTGAGCGCAGCAATAGAAAGAATCCCGCTCCCACACCCAACATCAAGCACTCTAAGTCCCTCTAGCTCAAGTGCGCCAAGCATTCGCAGGCAGCTATACGTCGTCGCATGATGCCCCGAGCCAAAAGCGAGTGCAGGGTCAATGAGAATATCGACAAGAGTGTCTTTTGGATGGTGCCACGAAGGACGAATATAAAAAGGGGCGCACTCTATGGGCTGAACCGAGTGCTTATAGTTTTCAATCCAATCCTCATTGCGTCGCCAAGCAAGCTCATGCTTGAAGCCAACCTCTTCGCCTACCCTTTGAGAGAGCGTCGCAGCAAATGCATGGAGCGATTCCGCTAAAGAATCGAGCTCCTTCTCGCTATGGACGACAATCCCACAGCCATTCTCTTTATCCTCTATCTCTTCAATCGCCTCAGACGTGGAATCGACGAGAAAATCCGCAAACAGCTCAAAATAGCCACTCGGATAGACTCGTAGCTCATGATAGAGCTCGCACATTAAGCTTCGTTGATTCCCAAGACTGCTTCAAGTTTCTCTTTGAGAACCTGCGGGGTGAAAGGCTTAACGATGTAGTTATTCACACCCGCCTTCAAAGCCGTAATAACCTCAGCTTTACCGCCCTCTGTGGTAACCATAATAATAGGTATGTCGGTGAATCGCTGATCCGCTCGCACTTTTTTCACAAGCTCAAGTCCATTCATCTCAGGCATATTCCAATCTGTAATCAGCACTTTGATGTCCGAATTCGCGTCCATCTTTTCCCAACCCTGAACACCATCCTCGCCCTCTAAAACGTCGTTATACCCGAGGCGTGAAAGGGTATTTTTGATGATTCTTCTCATTGTAGAGCTATCATCAACCACCAACAGTTTCAATTTCGCTCCTTTTGCAATAATTCCTCGAAAGTTGCGCTCTTCTTTATAAAACAAATAATAACACAAAAATCCTAAGCACACGCACGATAATTCGTCATTCTATCAAATTTTAATTAATTCCTAGGTTAAACGCCCTTTTTGTAAAGCGTCGCAAGATCAATCTGCCCTTCATAAAATGCCTTACCCACGATGACTCCCGCGATCTCCTCCGTCTGTGCAAGCAGAGCGATCTCATCTTCATGCGCAAGCCCCCCGCTTGCAATCGTAAAGTGCCCAGAAGCGCGCGCAATAGCTTGGGTAAATTCGCGATTAATTCCCTCTAGCGTCCCATCTTTAGATACATCGGTGCAAATGATCGCATCTAGCGACACTTCGCGGAATCGCTCCGCCAGCCTAGTCGCGAGAATCGCCCCCCTCTGCGCCCAGCCCTCAGCGAGGACATAGCCATCTTTAGCGTCGATTCCCACGGCAATTTTGTAGCGAGTCGCCATATTTTGAACAAATTCAGGATCTCTCATTGCCACAGAGCCCAGAATCACGCGATCTGTCCCCATTTCGACATAGCGTCTAATCGTCTCTTCACTGCGGATTCCCCCGCCCAGCTCGATTTTTAGGGCACAAGATTGTCGGATTTTCTTGATCTTCTCAAGATTCCTCGGATTCCCCGCAAATGCACCATCTAAATCCACGATATGAAGCCACCACGCACCAATATCCTCAAAATACTTCGCAAGCTCGCTGGGATCGTCATTGTAGATCTTCGCGCTCTCCATGATTCCCCTCGTGAGGCGCACCGCTTTACCCCCTTTGAGGTCAATGGCGAGAAGTAGCTCTAATATTGCTCACTCCTTAAGATTCGCAAAAATTTTTTAACACTCTCAGCCCCGCTTCATGGCTCTTTTCGGGATGAGGTTGGAATCCTGCGACATTCTCATGGAGAATCGCGCTCACAAAATCATACCCACGATGAGTTTCACCCAGCACATCTTCGCGATTTTGACAAAGTGCGTGAAACCTATGGACAAAATAGAGATAGGGCTCGGCACAAATCCCCTCAAACAGGCGATTCTCTCTCAAAACATGCATGCGATTCTAGCCCATGTGCGGGATTTTTTCACCCTCCCTTTTTTCACTCGCTCAATACTAAAAGGCACAACCTCACTTAATCACTCCAAGCCCCTTGTGTTCGCCAAATTCATAGCTTTTCTTAAACAAAAGCTGCATTCCAAGGCAAATTCCCAAGACGCTTTTACCTGTTTTAATGAATTTCAAAATCGCCTCGCCCATGCCCGATTCCTCTAAATTCGCCATCGCGTCGCCAAACGCCCCTACTCCGGGCAAGATGAGGTGTGAATATTGAGCGAGATTCTTGGGATTTTGCTCGATTCTCACATCTGCACCGACCTTAGCAAGGGCGTTATAGACGCTCGCGAGATTCCCGATGTTGTAGTTGATGATTCCGACCATTTACAGGCGATCTCTAAGGGCATAAGTGAAACGAATGTAAATAGAAAGCCCGATGAGAAGCATCGTAACGCCTCCGATTAGATAGACGGCGTAGATGATTTTGTCTGGCTCAATAATCGTGAATTTAAACACAAGCATAAGGGCTTCGATAGAGATCGCAATGATAATCGAGCCGAGGAATCTAATCATCGTCTGATGAACCGCGCGCGAAACATCGCTCTTGCTGCGCCCGAGCACCTCCTCTTCAAAAATCGCTTTGACCAAATCAAAAATCGCCAGTGAGAGCGTAAGCAAAATCGTCGCCTCGAAAACCTCCTTAATATCGAGATTCCCAAAGCCTAGCACCGCGTGATACATGCTCAAAATCCCTTTGGCAAAGAGCAAAAACGCCACCGCCATGAGCATGAGAGAGAGCAGGAAATAGACCACCTGCGCAAAATTACCAAAAAGGCGCGAAATAGGCGCAGGGCGCGAGAGTAGCAGGGCTTGTTCAAGCCGCAAATCCATGCAGATGACGTATTGTAGCTCGCCCGCTTGATTAAAAAGCGGATAAGCTGCGGTAAGGACGAGCTCACCCGTGCTCGCAGTAGGATAAGGATCGGTGAGAATACACTTTTTCTCTTTGATAGCGCGATAAAAATAGGCACGATCGTTGAGATTATCCCCCTTGCCACCACTCAAGGCGGGGTTATTAGAAATCGTATCCATTACCTGCTCGCCCTGGGCATTGAGGACATAAAACGCATCGGTGATTCCCACTTCGCTTTGGATTTTATGCAACCCCTCCACCACCTTGCTCAGCTCAACATGTGGCAGGTAGTTTTTGATGTTGCGGTTAAAAAGATAGCACGCATACGCGCGAATCTCGCAACGAAGGTCATTAAACTGGGTAATTTCTTTAGAAAGCAAAGGAACTCCTTTTAGGGTTGAAGCTCATAAGAATCGAGCTCATTTTGAATGTATTGTAGGAAAATTTCGCTGTAACCTCTATCCTTAGGGAGATTTGCAGCAAAAATCCCAAGATGTTCGCCATACTCTTTAAGGCTCAGATTCCCGCTTAAAAGCTCATATTTGAGGCACAGCCAATAGGTATTGAGCACGTCGCTTTCGCAATATTCATCAATCTGTGCCTGCTTGCCCTCAAAATAGAGCCGATACACCTCATCGCCATGCACATCGTATTTCCCGGGCAGCCCGCTCATCGCGCACACGGAATCGAGCCTAAATGAGCGATTTGCGCCATAATTACCAAGCGTATCATAAAGGTCAAGATGAAACTGCTCGCTGTAACGCTGACGATAATTCGCCCACTTACTCTTGTTGTGCGCAGGATTCTCCACCTCAAAATAGGCCTGCGCGCTCAAATTATATTTCATCGCCCGTAAAAGCATCATCGGCAGATCAAATCCCCGTCCATTAAAGCTCACTAATCGCGGCTGTTTGGCGTTTAGATAGTGCAAAAACGCCCCCAAAATCTCGCGCTCTTCTTCACCTTGCTTAAAGCAGCCCACCTTCACAAAACGCCCATGATCATCGGCAATCACCGCGGCAATACTGACGATTTTGTGAAACGGATAAGGAAGAAAAGTGCTCCCGCTCTGCTCTGCTTGACGCGCAAACGCCGCCTCGCACACACTTAAATCCTCACCCTCCAAGCCCCATAACCTCCGCAAAAGCTCCACGTCAGGAATCGTCTCGCAATCAAAAACGCACATCATCGCTGCTCCTTTATAATTCCTCGCGCATCACTTAGACAAATCCCAAAAAGCACGTTCGCACCACTGTTTTCAAGCACTTTTTTTGCCTCGAGCATAGTGATCCCTGTAGTAATCAAATCATCAATCAATACCACTTGCGCGCCTTTTTGTAGATTCCTAAAAAGGCGGAAGGCGCGCGGATTTTTACGCCGAAATTCCAAATCTTTGCCCGCATAGCTCACTCTATTTTGCGAGCGCAATACCCCAAACAGAGGGGAGATTCCCGTGCGTTTCAGCTCTTTTGCGATAATCGCCGTGTGCGAATACCCGCCCCTTGGCTCATCATCAAGGGCGATTCCCATCATTCCCAGCTCGTGCGTGAAAAAGCGCTCATCGCGCAAAAACTGTGCCATTTTTCGCGCTAAAATATGAATAATCTTGCTCCCAATTACAAAATATTTACTATGCAAGCACGCGCGCACCTCATCAAAATCATAAAAACTATAAACGCTAAAGCCCTCTATTTCGCGCTTTTGCGGCGTGATTTCAAGCCAATTTAGACACTCTTTGCAAATCACATTGAGCGAGTATTTCGCGCACAAAAGGCACTTCATGCTTGCTTAATTCTTTGGATAATGCGCTCACAAATCGCTTCAGGCGTCTTAGTCGCATCAATGACTACGCTAGGAATCCTAAGCAGCCTCGCAGCCTCTTTAATGCGCTCCTGAAGCTCCATTAGGTAGCCCACCCCACGCGATTCGATTGTGTCATGCTTTTTGTTTGAGAGCCTGCGCTCAAGCTCCTCCTTGCTAAGCTCCAAAATCACCGCTAAATTAGGCAAGATTCCCCCTGTGGCAAAGAGATTTAGCTCCCTAAGCCACACATCATCAAAACCCTTTGCATAGGCGATTCCCGAAATTAGACTGCGATCGGAGATGATGAGATTCCCAAGATTTGGCGCAATCACTCGCTCAATATGCTCGGCTCGGTCGCTCAAAAAAAGTAGAAATTCCGCCTTTTTGCTCGTAATATTTCCATGCAGTAAAATATTCCTAAGCTCCTTCCCAAGCGCGCTCCCGCCAGGCTCTTTGGTGAAAATCGCCTGCGGGAATCGCCGCTTTAAAAGCTCAATTTGCGTGCTCTTCCCGCACGTATCAATCCCCTCAAGCGCAAGGTAGAGATTCCCCTGTGTGTGCGCTATTTGCATGCGTGCCTCGCGCTGATATAATCAAACACCTCGCTGGGAACGAGGTGCGAGATTTTCCCGCTGCATGCGAGAATCGAGCGAATGACTGAGGAGCTGATGAAGGCATTATGCAGGCAGGGCATGAGGTAGATCGTCTCTAGCTCGGGGTTTAGCGAGGAGTTTGCATAGCCCATCTGAAGCTCATACTCAAAGTCGCTTACCGCGCGCAAACCGCGCACCAAAAGCTTCGCCCCGTTCTCGCGCGCGAAATCCGCCAAAAGCGTGCTAAAGCTCTCCACGCGCACATTTTCAAGCTCACGCGTGGCAAGCTCAATCATCTCCTTGCGCTCTTTTAGCAAAAACATCGGCTCTTTGCCCGCAGATTCCGCCACAGCGACGATGAGCTCGCCAAAAATCCCGCTCGCACGGCGGATAATATCCATGTGTCCGTTGCTAAGCGGATCAAACGTCCCCGGATAGATTGCGACTTTTAGCATTCTCGCCCCTCCCATTTTTTGTAGAGATTATGCGCAATTCCCAGCCAATCAAGCCACTTCCCCACCCAGAAATTCTCCATCTCATCCAAGCTTTCAATCTGCGCATAATAGCCCGCCACAGGCGGCGCGATCGCCACTCCAAGGCGCGAGAGTTTGAGCATATTCTCAAGCATAATCGCACTTAGAGGCATTTCACGCGGGGCGAGCAAGAGCCTTTTTTGCTCTTTTAAGATGACGCTGGCTGCGCGTGTCGTGAGGTTATCAGCGATTCCTGCGCTAATTTTTGCGAGCGTATTCATGCTGCAAGGCACGATTGCCATCGCGTCAATTCCAAAACTCCCAGAGGCTACACTTGCGCTAATATCGCAATCATCAAGCAAAACAAAAGGGCGCGATTCCTCCTTTTGCGCGACGATTTTCGCACCCTCAGTCGCCACGACAAAAAGCTCGATCTCGCGAGGAATCGCCTCAATGAGCTTAAGCCCCAGCCGCACGCCACTCGCACCACTTAGTGCAATGCTCAATTTATTCATTCAATCACCACCAGCGCGCTATCAACGACCCGCGCATCGTAGCTCTTTTTGTTTTGCTCATTTTTCACGCGTATCTTGCTCCCTAGCGCGCCATCTTGCTGGGCTAGCGCGCTAAATTCGAGGCTCACGCCCCCTTCAATCAACCTCACATGCACCTTATCGCCTCGCTTAATGACAATTTTTGGAATGAGCTTATCTTTGGTGAGCACCGTATTTTGGCTCACGTAGGATTTCACCGAGACTTCCCCCACCTGCGCGCGCTCCATCAAAGGCGCGGAAAGGCGCGGAAAGGGAATGCGCCGTATCTCGACGTTCCCATGACTGATGACATCGCCCCCTTTTAGCGTCTCTTTGGTAAAAATCGCTTCCAAACTCGCATCGATTTCAAAGCGGAAAAAAAGCTTCTTCCTCACCCCTGCGCTATTTTCAAAATGCGCGCTAAAACTCCCACTGGAGCGACGCAACAAGCGATCATCAAAGTCGATTTTTTTAAGCTTAAAATCGCTTCTATCGCCCGAATTCATGGGCGTGATTTCTACGTTTTTGACCAGGATATGATTGGGCGCGTAATGCTGCACAAACCGCGCACCGACGTGCTCGCTAAGCTCGTGAAAATCCCCGCGCACAAGGCGCACAAACTCGATAATCTGACTCTGTGATTCTACGGCGATTCCCTGATCTGCGAAGCGTTTAATAAGCTCGCTACTTTTAATCTTATATGTGTGCGTGTCTTTGGCTATTTCAAGCACCACAAAGCGAGGAATCGAGGAATCGATGAGCTCGTTAGAGTAGATCTCGCGCGCACTAAAATGATACTTGGGCTTTAGCGCTAAAGCAGCGTGCGCTGTGGATAAAAGCAGGGTAAGGAGGAGCGCAAAAATCTTCATCGCTTCCTCCTTTTTTTGATTTTGAGGTGCTATTTTACCCGTTAATATTATTCCTTTGTCTTAAAATCTCGTGATGATTTCTCCGTTTTCAACGTCGAAAACCACGTGGCTGCCCTCGCTGATTTTATCCTCCAAAATAAGCTCCGCCAGCCGATCCTCAACCTCCTCATAGAGTGCGCGCTTAAGCGGTCTTGCTCCATAAATGGGGTCAAAGCCAACCTCTGCAATGCGCTCTTTTGCCCCTTTGGTGAGCTCAAGCGTGATTCCCTTTTCTTTCAATTTGTCCCTGATTCCCTCAAACATAATCTCCACGATCTCCATGATTTGCGCGATTCCAAGCGGATTAAAAATCACAACATCATCGAGCCGATTGATAAATTCGGGCTTAAAATATCGCTTGAGCTCCGTTTTGACCGCACTTTCACGCGCCTCTTTATCCGCGAGCTCCATAATCTTATCGCTCGCGATGTTGGACGTGAGGATAATAATCGTATTTTTAAAATCGACCACCACGCCCTTGTTATCGGTTAATCGCCCATCATCAAGCACTTGCAAAAGGATATTAAACACATCGGGGTGCGCCTTCTCAATCTCGTCAAAAAGCACCACGCTATAGGGCTTGCGGCGCACCGCTTCAGTAAGTTGCCCACCCTCTTCATACCCCACATACCCGGGAGGCGCGCCCACAAGACGACTTGCGGCGTGCTTCTCCATATACTCGCTCATGTCGATTCTAATGAGATTTTTCTCGCTATCAAAGAGGAATTTCGCCAGCGTCTTTGCACTCTGCGTCTTTCCCACGCCCGTAGGACCAAGGAAGAGAAATGTCCCAATCGGACGGCTGAGCTCTGAGAGCCCCGCTTTGTTGCGCTTAATCGCACGCGCAATGGCATGCAACGCCTCGTCCTGCCCGACCACGTCCTTGCGCAGCTCCTCCTCTACGCCTAGGATTTTCTCCTTTTCGCCCTGTAACATTTTCGTCACGGGAATCTGCGTCCAGCGACTCACAATGCTCGCGATACTCTCCTCAGTCACGGCATTTTTAAGCAGCGTCCCGCTCTCTTGCATGCGCGCCCATTGCAAATTAAGCTCTTTTTCGCGCGCTTCAAGCTCGGGAATCTTCCCATAATCAATCTCCGCCGCCTTATTGTAGTCGCCATTTCGCTTCGCAAGCTCCGATTCCCGCCTCAGTGCGTCACTTTTGCCCTTGATTTCCGCAATCTCATTAAAGACGCGCTTTTCGTTCTCAAACTGCGCTAAAAGCGTGCGCTCCTGCTCTTTAGCACTCTCAAGCTCAATCTCAATCTCCTTGATTCGCTCGCTATTTACGCCACTCTCTTTCTCCATTTTGAGGGCTTCTTTTTCGACCTCAAGCCGCTGGATTTGGCGTTTGGTGCGGCTTAGCTCCGTGGGCTCGGACTCGATTTGCATTTTGAGCTCCGCTGCCGCCTCATCAATGAGGTCAATCGCCTTATCAGGCAGATACCGCTCCGTGATGTAGCGACTTGAGAGCTTCGCTGCGGCAACCAGCGCGGAGTCATAAATCGTAACATTATGGTGCGCCTCGAGCCGCTCCTTGATTCCCCGCAAAATCTGCAACGCCTCATTAATGCTTGGCTCATTCAAAAACACAGGCTGGAATCGCCTCTCTAACGCCGCGTCCTTCTCAAAATATTTGCGATACTCTTTAAGCGTCGTCGCCCCGATCGTATGCAATTCGCCCCGTGCGAGCGCTGGTTTTAGGATATTTGCCGCGTCCATGCTCCCCTCGCTCGCCCCCGCACCCACAATCGTATGGATCTCATCGATGAACAAAATCACATTCCCCGCTTTTTTCACCTCATCAATGACCTTTTTGAGGCGATCCTCAAACTCCCCGCGATACTTCGCACCCGCGATAAGCGCGCTCATATCAAGCGCGATGAGTTGCTTGTTCTGAAGCGAAAGTGGCACCTCTTTGGCGATGATTCTCTGCGCGAGTCCCTCCACCACCGCGGTCTTACCCACGCCAGGCTCGCCAAGGAGAATCGGATTGTTTTTTGTCTTGCGAATGAGAATCTGCATCATGCGCGAAATCTCCTCATCACGCCCGATTATGGGGTCTAGCTTATTCTCCATAGCCCTCTGCGTGAGATTGATTCCATATTTTTGCAAACTCTCCAGATTCTCATCATCAGTCGCACTCTCGATTCTTGCCCCGCCACGCATCGCCTCGAGCGTCTTTTTAAGCTCGCTCACATCAAGGTATTTACCAAAAGCCCCTTTTAGATTCTCATCGTCTAAATTCGCCAAGAGCCACGTATCCACAGCGATAAACTTATCACCGCTCTTCACGCTTAGCGATTCTGCAATATTAAAGGAATCGGCTAATTTTCGTGAAATCTTTATATTATCTTTTGATATTTGAGATACTTTTGAGAATCGCTCCACAAGCGACTTTATCTCAAGCTCAAGCGCACTTTTATCTATTTCCACTTTATTTAATGCTTGATTAAGAATCGAATTTGAGTTAATGAGTAATGCCCAGCAGAGATGAGATGGCTCTACTTCGGCATTTTTGGCGTGCAAAGCGAGTGAAATCGCCTGCTCTAGCGTCTCTCTAAGCTGATGGGTAATTTTATCAAACGGATTCATCAACTGCTCCTTTTTATAAAGTTTATGTTTAATGGCATTATATATCTTTAGTCTATTTATGTCAAGTTTAGTAATGCTATGAGGCTAAGATTCCCACTGCGAGGACAAAAGATAAAAGCACAAAAAAACAAAAGTGACAAAAAAGAGGGCGAGCGGTTTTGATGGAGGATTAGAAAGTGCACGATCTTAAAAGCGGGATTCCAAACAAGAGCCCCGCTCTCAAGAGGCTTAAAGCTGATTGCGCGGGGTGCGAGTATGCACAAAGAGCATGCCTATCGATCTTTCGAGAGCCCCTCTAAAAGCAAGTTTAAAAACCCTTGCTCAAAATTATTTAAGCCCTCGAGCGTCTTATATGCTTTGCAAGCTGTTCGCCACTCTTCTTTCTCTTCAGGGTTATTTTGCACGTCAGGATCCTTTTCGCCCAGCTCACAAATTTTTTTACCATATCCCATCGCTTTGCCCTTATTACGCTCAAGATAGTAGCTGACAAGGTTCCTGCATCCCACCCATTTTCCACCATCGCACGCTTTTTTATAATATTCCGCTGCTTTAGCAAGGTCTTCTGATACACCATTGCCATTGTAGTATGAGTGTCCAACACCCCGGCACGCTTCAGCATACCCGCCGTCGCATGCTAAAGTGAAAAGCTCTAGGGCTTTTTGATAATCATGCTTGTCTAAACCCCTACTACTCCACTCTGTTTAGCGTCAATATCAGGTATTTATGGGCTTTTCCGCCTCTTTTTTAGGTGGAATTTCTACGTATTCCAAAGGGTGCTAAAACTTAAAAATCACTAATTTTGGAGGGGGTTTAGCACCCTTTTTGGGAACAGTTGCTCCACTGTTCCAGTGGAACAGTTTGAAACACAAATCTACACACAAAAACAATCAAAAAACTTACATAGGAGGACAACATGAGAGAGTATTTGATTGGCTGGATATTGCGCCTTTTTGCAGGCGATAAGTCTTATTTCTGCGCACTCAATGGGAGTGCGTGGGGGCTTTACAAGAGCGAGGATAGTAGGGGTTTAGATTCCCTTGAGCGCGAGCTCATAAAAGCAATCAAAAAGGTGCGAATCTTAAGAGAGCTTCAGGGGAATGAGAATTTCGATTTCAAAGAGATAGAGATAGGAGGAGAGAAAAAATGATAGTGGGAAGAATCGTGGAGAGCAGGACGGATAACAAAGTGAAACGCTTTTGTGATTTACACATTCCGTTTTTAAACAAGGAGCGGTTTTACATCGCTCCTACGCCAAAAGAGCGAGCCAAAGCAGGTGCGCCTATTTTTGAAGTCTACGGGCTCTATGGGCGCGTGGGCGGAATATGGGAGCGCACGAGCTCAAGCGGCATAACGTATAAGAGCATGAGCATTCAGGGTGCGGATAGGACGTTCTACTTCGCGATATTCGTTGCCAAAGAGGCAAAAGAAGTTAAAGGAGGGACGCTAACGCACGACGTGGTCTACTCGATACCCAAAAAGGATAGCGTGAGCGAGGAGAGTAGAGATTGGAGTGGCGAGCAGAGCGCAGAGGAAGAGGAGAAGATCCCCTTTTAGGAGGGCTTGGAGTAGGAGCGTATAGCCACAGCAGAGCTCAAAGCATTACCGAGACAAGAGTCTAACAATACAAAGGAGGATGAGGATGGAAAAAGAGACAGGGACGGAAGCAGAGAAAGCAAGGAGGCTTTTGACGCATGCGAATTTTATAAAGGAGACGTTAGCAAGAGCGATGTTTTTGGTGGACTCTTGTATGGAGGAGACGGAGGAAACAAAAGAACTACGTTTCCATCTCTTCGAGGCTATGTTGCGGGTGGATCACTTGAGGAGCGCGGCGGCTTCATCGGTGCAAGAGGATGGTCAGGGTTTAAACGCCATGCAGAGCCAACCTGCCCCAAACGCTCCGACAGAACACCAGAGCGAATAAAAAACTTTCGCACGGGCGTTTTGAATGATTAAGAATAAAAAAATAACAAAAAAGGAGTGTCTCAATGAGTTGGCTTTATTCGCGGGGCTTGGTGGCGGAATTCAAGCAAGCGCATTGCTTAGATGGCGGACACTCTGTGCAGTGGAGTGTGATTCCTATGCCCGAAATGTTCTTATCAAAAGGCAAAACACGGGAGATTGCGAACCTTTCCCGATATGGGATGACGTGCGAACCTTTAGAGGAGAGCCTTGGAGAGGAATTATTGATGTGGTTTCTGGAGGATTCCCGTGTCAAGACATCTCTATCGCCGGCAAAGGCGCGGGACTTAGCGGAGAGAGAAGCGGATTATGGCGCGAAATGGCGCGCATTATTAAAGAAGTGGAACCTCGCTATGTCTTTGTGGAGAACTCGCCCATGCTACGAAGTAGAGGGCTCAGAGAAGTCCTCTATGACCTTGCCTCGATGGGGTATGACACAAGGTGGGGAATTCTCGGAGCTTATCACCTCGGAGCTCCCCATAAGCGGGAGCGGATATGGATCTTCGGAGAAAAACAGGAAGCTAGTGCGCTATCCCACTCCTATAGCGCAAAACGCACGAAGCGGGACAAGAAACAGAGGATACTCAAATCTAGGCGAAATCATCAACTCACAAGCCACACCTCCTGCCCGATTAAATCCTGATTGGGTGGAGTGGCTCATGGGCTTTAGGCTGGGTTGGAGCGATATCAACAGAGAGTGTGAAAGTGAAGCGAGAAGCTTTGAATTTGACCCCGCAGATAGCGGGGAGATTCCCCGCGCAACGACAATCAAGCAAAACCGAGCCGCTAGGCTCAGGGGATTAGGAAATGCACAAGTTCCGCAGGTTGTAGTGCTTGCGTGGTGGGTGCTATCGGGGATAAGGACAAAGCGGGGGCTTTTGCGCCCATCTCACTGCGATAAACGGCGTTGCGCTGGAAAATCGCTCGGTTATGTATGCCAAATACACACCCGTCGCAATTTTCCCGCGCGTCTAGTTTCTCTTTGTGATATGGACGCTTGGGATTTTAGGGGGCGAGGCTCTGAACGGGGAAGTAAAACCTCTAAAAAACAGGTTGTGGACACAACCTAATAACTTTAGGTGGGTGCAGGGAGCAGAGCTCCCGCTCGCAAACGGGGGCTTTGCTCCCGTGCGAAATCAAAACCTCTGAAAACAGGTTGTGGACACAACCTAGTAACTTTAGGGGATTGCAAAGGACACCCCGTGTCCTTGCTCGCAAGGAGCGGACTTGTCCGTCCGAGAAATCAAAAACAAAAGGAGTGAATGATGATAGAGCTTATTACCTTTATCCTTGGGGCTATTTGCGGAGTTGTCTCCGTGATGGTCGGGTTAGCGGTGCTTTTAACTAGGAGGACGAAATGCTAGAGGCTGGAATATTTGCGCTTTTTGCTTTAGCGCTTTTTGCGTTTGCGTGGTGGGGTGATTTGAGCGTCATAGGTGATGAGGAGGAAGATGGGTAAGACCTATCAAATCTACACAAAAATCGGGAAACCAAAAGAGGAATTAATCTAAACACAGGAGGACAACATGAGAGAATATTTGATTGGGTGGGTATTGCGCCTTTTTGCAGGCAATAAGTCTTATTTCTGCGCGCTCAATGGGAGCGTGGAGTGAATGATGATTGAGGGCGGAATTTTTATGCTGGGAGCTTTAGCTTTTTTTGTAATCGTGCTATGGAGCGATTTGAGTGCTATTGGTGATGAGGAAGAAGAGCGATGAGAGGTAAGCTAGTCTATCTTGCTTCGCCTTTTAGGGCGATTACTTGCAGTGAGCGCGATAGGCTCTATTATGCAAGAAGAGTTGCGTTAGAGGAGGCAAAGAAGCTTAAGAGTCACGGATATATTCCGCTCTCACCCGTGCTTCTTTTTGGCGAGATTTACAACGAGCAAAAGGAGCGTGAGCTTGCTTTAAAGGCGGGGCTTGCGCTTTTGGAGACATGCGATTATATCTATGTCTCTACACACAGGGACGCTAAAAACAGCGAGGGAATCAAAGCAGAGCTGGCGCATGCAGAGAAGCTAGGAATCATAGAGCTAAGATTGGAGCTCTTTTAACTCTTCCGCGCGATTACTACAAAAAAACAAAAACTTCTTTTTACTTCAAAAACGCCTCACACACGAGGCACAAAACAAGACTCGGAGGAGATAATGGACACAACGATTAATATAGAGGGACTCCTGCTGTCTTCATTACTTGAGTATCCTGAGGGCTTTGATGAGTTTGCGAGATACATTAAGCCTGAGCACTTCAGAACTCCTTATGCAGAGGTGTATAAAGAGCTTATCAAAATGCGAAACGAGCTCCTGCCCCTTGAGCTCTCAAATCTTAGTCTGAGGCTAAAAGATGAGAGTGCGCGGGGAATTTTGCTGTTTATATCAAGCATTAATCCCACGCCAAATTTTATGGACTATGTTCCGGAGTTTGAGCGAGCGTTTAAACTTAGGCGACAGAGAGAGCTCGCTTCGATGTTTTTAGAGCGAGCAGATAGAGACGAGGTGGTGGAGGTTGATGATATTTTAAGCCTCATAAAGGAGGCGCCTCATAGCTTTAAGAACTTCAAAGAGTGGGCGAGCACGGTGGAGAGTATGCCTGTGCTACCAAAATATAAGCTTGGAGTGAGTTTTTTGGATTATGCGCTTGGTGGGGGAATCGAGATGGCGCAGCTTGTCCTTTTAAGTGGAGAGCCTGAGGCGGGGAAGACAAGTCTTGGAACACAGATTTTAGAAAACGTCTCACAGGGCTACAAGTGCGCGTTTTTCTGCTTTGAATTCACTGCAAGGCAATACATCACTTCAAAGCTGGAGAATAATCCTAGCTTCAAAGAGAATGAGAATCTCTACATCATCAATAGCGGATACAACATTAGCGAGGTGGCGGAGAATATCCGCGCGCTGCATAAGATGGGGGTGAAGTTTTTCCTAATCGATTCGCAGATGAGGATTGAGGTAAGTAAGGCAAGGAGTCTAGAAGAGGAGGAGAGTGAGAAATTTTCCACGCTTGCAAAGCTTGCACATTCTTTGGAGGTTGTGATTTTGCTTATTGTGCAGACAAGCAAGAATGACCCGAATAATCCGATGGGAAGTAAAAAAGGTGGGCATGAGAGCTCCATTACGATTAGGATAGAGCATGCAAAGCCTGAAGAGAGCAACGAGGAATACCACTCTAAAAAGCGCATGGTCATTATCAAGAAAAACAAGCAGACGGGGAAGCACTTTAAGGAAGAGGTGGCGTTTGACCCAAAATATAGGACATTTAAGCGCGTTTATGAGAGCAAAAAGGAAGCAGAGGTGATAAAGGATGGAGGGGGCTATGAGACAAAAGAGGGGAAGATAATGTTTAAAAATGCCCCCGTGAAAGAAAAAGAGATTACAAAGATTGAAGGAGTGCAGATATGATAAAGAATCTTGAGAGCCTAAAAGAGCGACTGATTATTAGCGAAGTCATTGGGAATTATATTCCGCTTAAAAAGCGCGGGGCAAATTTTAGCGCAATCTGCCCATTTCATGCGGACAGTAAGCCTAGTTTGCAGGTAAGTGACAGCAAAGGGATTTATCACTGCTTTGCTTGCGGAGCCGGGGGCGATGCGCTTAGCTTTGTTCAAGAGTATAAAAAGGTGGGATTTGTTGAGGCGGTGCAAGAGGTGGCGGAACTCATCGGATTTGTGCTTGAGAGTGATGGCGAGGGTGCGCCTAAGAGGGATTTCACCCCCTTGGAGTATGCGAAAAACTGCTACAAAGCCAATAAGGGCGAGGCGATGGGGTTTTATCGTTCGCGCGGGATAAAAGATGAGTTTATTGAGCGTTTTGAGCTCGGATTTGGTGTGAAGCTAAAAGAGGTCAAAGAGGAGCAAAGTAAGGAGTTTGGCTTTAGGAATTTTCTTGGTAGAGCGGTGTTTCCGATAAAAAGCCATACGGGGCGGGTGCTTGGATTTGGTGCGCGCTCTTTAGAGAGAAATCCAAAAATAAAATATATCAATTCGCCCACGAGTGCGGCTTTTAATAAAAGCGCGCTTTTGTATGGGATTGATGTCGCGAAAAAGGCAATCATCAAGAGTAAAGAGGCGATTATTTGCGAGGGGTATATCGATGTGATTATGGCTCATCAGGCGGGACTAGATAATGCCGTGGGCACACTTGGGACAGCTCTTACAAAGGAGCATTTAGCACAGCTTGCGAAATTCGGAGCGAAGGTAGTGCTCTGCTTTGATAGGGATAAAGCGGGGAGGAAGGCGACTTTTAGAGCAATTAATCTTTTACTTCAAAATCGCTTCTTTGAAAGTGAAGTGATGGAGATAAAAAGTGAGTGCAAAGATTTGGCGGAAATCGTGCAAAAAGGAGAAGAAGAGGCACTAAAGAGCGCGAAACGTGTCTCAATAATTCGCTACTTTTTAGAGGCGTTTTTGAAAAACTTCAGCACTCTTAGCATTGAGTTGCGAAACAAAAAGATAGAGGAGCTTAAGGGTTTTTTTGCAGTGCTTAGCGAGCCCTATCTCAGAGAGGAGTATAAAAAGTGGATAGAGGAGCACTATGGGATTGGGCGAGAGTTTTTGGAACAAAAGGCGCAAGCACCGCTATTACAACAGCCTTATGACCCGCTGGAAGCGCGGGTGCTAAAAATCATGATGGAGAATTCCCGCGCGATTGATTACGTGCTTGAGTATCTGGACGTAGAGGATTTAAAGAGCGTCAGAAAGCCCTTTTACGCGCTTTTAGATGGAAAAGAGTGCAAAGAGCTACGAGAGGTTAGCTTTATAGAGACGCCAAAAGTGGAGATAGAAGAGGCGGTTAGGATTCTCTATAAAAAGAAGCTTCTTCGCGAGCTTGAGAAGATTAGAGACAGCAAAGAGCTGGCGCTGGAGGATAAGTTGGTGCAACTTACAAGGATTAGGCGGACGCTTAAGCGAGTTCATGAAAATAGGCTTGAAGCCCTTGCGCAGGGGCTTTAGATATGAAGCAAAGCGAGATTAAGCGGGTGTTAGCTCAAAGAGAGCTGGCAAGGAGGAGCTTAAAGGCGCATTTGGATTATAAATTTAAATATTTCTACCAAAAGCCATTGTTGGATAATTGGCATATTGGCTATTTGTGCGAAATTCTAGAGGCGGTTTTAAGAGGAGAGATTACGCGATTAATGTTAAATCTGCCTCCGAGCTATGGCAAGACTGAGATTGTCGGAAGGACGCTGATTCCCTATGGAATCGGCAGGAATCCGCAACATAAATTCATCTATACAAGCTATGGCGATGAACTCAGCATAAAAACAAGTGATGAGGCACGCACTTACTTTAAAAGTAGCGAGTTTATGCACCTTTTTGCGCATGAGAATCTCACAACCGACCAAGCAAGCCACTGGAGGCTTCCACAAGGCGGGGGCTTGTATGCGACGACCGTAGGTGGGGCAGTCACGGGATTTCATGCGCATACGATTATCATTGATGACCCGATTAAGGCAAGCGAGGCACATTCTCAAGCAGTGCGAAAGCGCGTGAGTAGTTATTTTAGCGGTTCGCTTTTAAGTCGTCTTGATGAGACCAAAGAGAAGAAAGCAAGCATTGTTTTAATCATGCAAAGGCTACACAAAGATGACCTATGCGGAGAGCTTTTAAGAGAGCATGGGGGCGAGTGGGAGCATGTCATGCTTGAGGCTTTAAATAGCGAGCCAAGGCATTATGAGATAGGAGGCTTTAGCTATGAGCGAGGAGCGAATGAGCCTCTGTTTGAAGCCAAGCACAGCCTTAAGGATTTGGAGCACAAGCGCATAGCGATGGGAGCTTATGAGTGGAGCGCGCAAATGCAGCAAGACCCAAGCGAGGGCGAGGGGGGAATATTTGATGTTGAGCTTCTAAGCTATATCAATGACTATGAGATTCCTGAGCTCTCCGAGTATATTTTTGTTGATGCAAGTGAGAGCCTAAAAGAGAGTAGCGATGAGCGGGCGATTGTCTGCGAGGGGTGGGCGATTGATGAGAGCGAGCGTGAGATGTGCATTATGCTTGATTGCTATCATGGACGCTGGAGCGAAGATGAGTTCTGTGCACAGATGATAAATATGATGATTGCACACCCAAGCGCGCCGCTTTATATCGAAGCAGCCGGGGGCGGGATTACGGCGCATAGGCTTTTACAAAAAGAGGTCGCGCGCGTGAATGCCCTGCGTAGAAGCGAGGGGCAAGAGAGTATTAAAAATCCGATTTTTAGCTTCACTCCACGGCGGGATATTAGTAAAAACGCTGGAATCCTAAGCATGCTTAGCTATTTTAATGTTGGGCAGTTAAAGATTAGGCGCACGGCTAGCGGGCTAGAGCAGATAAAAAGAGAGTTTAAAAAGTTCAATCCGGACAAGGGAAGCAATGAGGATAACTGCATAGACGCATTAAGCAAGGGCTTTGTGCTTGAAGGGGTGGTGAGTCCAAAGAGAAAAGAGAAGCAAAAACCTAGAGGCTCAAGGTATGCGACTGCTAGGACATGGAGAATCTAAGTGCGCGCCTCCTCTTTTGGGTAATTTTCGTGGAGCTTGTAAAAATCTCCTTAACAGCCCTCATGGCTAGTTTTCGTCGATTTTTCCTGCGCAACCGCGTCTGCTTGCAGTTGCGAGCATTCGCGAAGCAAAAAAATTCCTCCAAAATAGTTCGGCTTGGGGTCAAGGGGAAGCACAAAGAATCTTTTGCAAAATAAAAAGTATTCCGCTTGGACTCTTTGCGCAAGGAACGGGTGCTTGTTTTTGGCACTCTTTGCGCCTCCTCTTTACAATCCGCTAAAAACGGGTTACGCCCCCGTAACCCAGTAACTTTAGGGGATTGCAAAGGACGCTCGCGTCCTTGCTCGTAAGCGGAGGCTTTGACTTCGCGCGAAGTCAAAACAGAGTGAGATGGGCGCGATGAGGAAAGAGACAACGCAAAAACAAAAACAGGAGTCTAAAAATGGTTGATGCACGACTGAAAAATGAGGTTCGCACCTACTACGAGACGCATAATAGCGAGGTCAAAGAGGTAGCGAGTAAGTTTGGCGTGAGTGAGCGCACGCTCTATTCATGGATTAAAGCTGAGAGCTGGCAGGCGGGACGACTGGTGGCAAGTGGGCAGGTAGCTTTGAGTAAAAATATCGCTAAAAGCGAGCTTGCAAGCAGATATGACTATCTAAAGCGCACAATCATCAAAGAGATACGCGGGGATTTTGAGGGTAGTGGCTTTAGCGCGAGTGAAGAGATGATAGAGGCAAGGAGTGAGGAGGTGCTTTTAGAGGCTTTGAGTGTGAATTACATCAATGCCTCTATGGCGGAAGTGGCGGTGCTAGCTAAAAAGCACCTAAAGGATATGGCATGCGAGCCTCATAAGCCTGAGCGCTTCATCGCAGCGGCTAAAGAGGTGATGGGAATCTATGCCACACTCAAGCAGAGTGTGCATGGAAAAGAGCCCACTAACGTGGTCAATATTGCGAATTTCAATGGAAGCATGGCGGACATGGCAAGTCTTAGCGATGATGAGCTAAAGCGTCTAATTGCACAGAGCGAGGAGCACCAAAATGAATAGAGCAGCGCACTACAAAAGGCAAAGTAATCCTAGAGAGCGCGATATTGAGGTGTTTTTAAAAAAAGAGACGCTGGGGAGGGTGGGCTTCATGGCGTGGTTTGAGAATCAGACTCGCTCGCGCATTGTAGAGGCGGCGATAAGGTTTTACTTTTTAAGAAAAAAAGGAGTGGGGAATGCCTATAAAAAAAGCAAGAAAAATTTCAAAAGAGCGCGCCCGTTTTTTATTGCCCCAAAATCTAAACAGAAAACTAAGAAGAGAGGCAAAGGCTCTAAAACTTTCCAATAGCGCTCTGTTTTGTTTTATCTTAGAGGAGTTTTTGCAAAAAGCTAGAGAGGAGAATCTGTTTTATTCCTAATCTCCTAGCCATCTATTATTCTCTACTTCCTTTTTTAAAAAGTCCCCCCTATTTTTGCAAAAAGCTTTATGTAAATCTTTCAGGGACAAAAAATAAAAGAAAGGAGTTTATCCGTGGGTGGAGAAAACAAAGAGCCAAAAGCTCCGCTTAGCGAGTTTGATACTAGTGGCGATGAAGCCTTGCTAGAGGAAGCAAAAGCTGAGCTGGAGCAATCGCATAAAGCTATTGACAAAGGCTTTGCTGATTATATGAGCCAAAACATGTCTCCTGAGCTAGAAGAGCTATTTTTTAGCGACAAGAGGGCATTTTTTGAAGCCATAGAGGCAGAAAAAGAGAAGTTCATCGAGGCGGAGCTCATGCCCAAATATGAGCGAGTTAGTGCTCTAAGTGAGGGAATTGAGAACAAAAAGCGTGATGGAGCACTTGCAAGTGCAAAACAGAGCTTTTTGAGCGCACATCCTGAGGCTGATTTTGGTGCGATGAGTGAGTTTTACCAAAACGAGCTTACTAGAAAGCAGCAGCAAGAGATTAGTGCATTAACTCTTCCAGAGCAGCTAGAAAAGGTCTTTATGCTTATGGGTGGCGAGAAAAAGAGTGAGCTACCGCCTCATTATGAAGGTGGTGAAGTGGATAGCTCTAGTGGCGGTGAGTTTGACGCAGAATTGCCTGCGTTTAGAAATTAAAAATAGGAGTAAAAGATGGCAATTAAGTGGGAAAGTGTATTTGATGACCCAAGTGTGGTTAAAGAGGTAGAGAGTGAGATTGAAAAAGGCTACTGGAAAGAGAGTAAGCTGGATTTGCTTACAGGAAGAGGAAAGAGGCGCGCGATTAGAGTATTCCCCGTGAATAACCTCTCTCCATACATGCCAAGAATCAAAGACAAGCTAAGAGGCGATGGCGTGGTGGGAAACACCGACCTTGAGGCTAATCTTGATGAGATGGAGATTTTTTCTCACACGATTTATCCTAAGGTTATCGGGAATGCTCTAAAGAGTGAGATTAAAAGCTACACGGAGCTAAAAAAGATAAATTTCGTTAAAGAGAGCGTCGATTCTCTTAAGGAGTGGGTGAAGGAGCGGGTGCAGGCGCATACATTTGCGACCTTGGTAAACAACTTCACTAATGTTGTTTGTGCTAAGGCTACCGATGGCGCGCATGATACAAGCAGCAAGACAACTATCGCGAGTGCGTGCAATATGATTGGCGCGGGCGATGTGCTTAGCGTTAAGACAATTCAAAAAGCCGTGGCGATGGCAAAGAATGGAAGAGGATTTGACGGAAAGGCGACTTTTCCAATCAATCCCATAAGTGTCGAGCTAAAAAGTGAGAGTGGGATTAGCTTCTACCATGAAACCTATGTCGTGTTTGTGGATAGCTTCCAAGCAGAGCAGCTAAAAGCAGACCCCGAATGGAAAGAGATGCAAAAGAGCGCGGGCGAGCGAGGGAAGCATAACGCTATCTTTACGGGGATTTTGGGCACGATTGAGGATTGCGCCGTGATTGAGATGGGGAGCTGGAATGACTTTAACGTAGGCTTGCCCACTTCAGGCTTTGCGCAGGAGAAGTTTGAAAGCTTTGTTACCAATGCGTCTAAGGTCTCTAAGCTAGCAAGCTATTCGGGCAGTGGCAGCGTAGAGACATGCCTAGGGGTGCTCATAGGTGCTGGGGGTATGTGTCTATGTATGAATGAGAAGCCTCATCTTTATATCGATGACACGGTGGATATGGGGCGAAAAACGCAGGTGGGAATCGACAAGATTTTTGGAGTTAGCAAGGCGGTCTATGGCTCACACAACAAGCAGACCAAGAGCCCATACGATGGGCAGGACTTTGCCGTAATTGGCATTGTTTCAGCAAAAGCCTAAGGAGGAAAAAATGGCAACACAAACAGTTCATAACATCAGCTATCTGATTAATGATGAGTATGCGCTAAAAGAGGTGGGGGATAAGAGTCTTGCCCTTGCTAACCTTCCTACAGGGAGCGTGTTGCTCTCTTGCGGAGTGGAGGTGAAAGAAGAGGCAGATTGCGCAAGCTTTGAGCTAGGGAGTGCGGAGGAGCCCGGGCTTCTTATCACCGCTGGAGCATTGAACGCTAAAGGATATGTGAAGAGTGAGAAAAATCTGCAGGTGCAAAAAGATACTACCTTTTATCTGAAGCTCTCAGGGAGTGCTACAAAAGGGTGTATTGCGGTCAGGATTCTCTACTTTACACCTAGCAAATATATCGTGGAGTATTAAGAGCGGTGTTAGAGGTAAAGGATATTTTGCTCTTAGTGAAGTCAAGGTTACGCACCGAGACTTCACGAGGGAATGAGGATAAGACATGGAGCGAGGAGGAGCTCTTAGAGTATGTCAATATGGCATACATTGCGATTGCAAGCTCGCTTAATCTCTTTCAAAAGAGCATTAGCTTTGAGCTAGAGGGGCGTGAGTTTTATCCTTATCCTCATGATATTTTGCAGCCTTTAGAGCTGTTTTTAGACGAGCACACCCTCCCGATAAAGAGCCTCCAAAACGCCCTAAAAACTAAGGAGATTTGTGCTTCCTTTTTAGATGATGGCGTGCGTTTAAATAGGAAACTAGAGCATGGAGAGCTAATGCTTTTTTATAACGCTTTTAAGCGCGTGAATAGCCTTGATGATGAGCTCTATCTCAAAGAGTATTTTAGAGAGTGCCTGCTTTTTTATGTAATGTTTTTGGCTCTGCAAAAAGAACAGCGTGTCGATAGCATTGAGCGGGCAAATTACTACAAAAGACTTTTTGATATAGAGCTCGCGCGAGCGGGCGAAATCTATGAGGGCTACAAAGAGAGCAAGCGCATAAGAACAAAATATAACAGAGTTTAGGCGCGGAGGGTTGAGAATATGGAAGCGATTGATATTTTTAAAGAGCGTTTTAATGCCATTGATTCACTCTTTGCACAGAGCAAAATCTACCTTGAAGCCAAAGCGAGCTTTGATGAAGGACTGGTGCGACACAGCTTTACTGAGCAGGAGAAAGCGACGGCTTATGCCGAGTTTATGGCAAAAGCCTTTCAGACTTCGCTAGCGACAGCAACCGAGGCGGCTCTTAGGCTTGGGATTACCTATGAGCAGGAGCTGAGCGAAGCAAGTAAGCGCGAGGGCGAGATTAGCGCGGTTGAAGAGCAGGTGCTAAAGATAAAAATCGAGCAGGATTTGGCTCTTGCAAACAGAGAGCTAGTCCTTGCGCAAGGAAAGAATGAGCATCTAAGAGAGACGGAGCTGGAGGCTTCTATTAAGCTAAAAGAGCAGCAGCTCTTAGGTGCATACATCTCAAACACAGCAGAGAATGAGAAGCGTAAGGTGCTTATTCAAACGGCTAATGATAATGCCATTATCAAGCGCGCGGAACATCTGATAAATTACCTAAAAATCTTAAGTGATGATAAGGACTTTAAGATTACCGAAAAAGGTCTGCATGAGCAGATTAAAAGCGAGGTTCTGGGCATTGGAAAAAGAGAGCTAACTCATAAAGATATTGAGGTTAAAAAGGTGGAATTAGCCCCATTCAATCCTGCTCACTCAGGCAAGAGGACGCCACTTTTTAGGATTATCACTAGAGGCAGGGCAAGAGTGTTAAAGAGTGCAGAATTTTACTGCCTGAGCGCGGGTTGCGACCAAAAAGAGCTCTATTTTAGATGGAGTATTGAGGGAGCAACCTATAGCGCGCAGAAAGTCTCTCATCAATTCAAGAATAAGGGTGCGCAAGAGGTTATTTGTGAAGTTTTAGCCTTTGGAGAAACCTATAGGCTAAAAGAGGTCATTAATGTCCTATAGCTTTCGTCTTTTAAAAAAGCGCGATTTAGATACCTGCACGCAGTGGCTCTATCCTATCACTAAAGAGGCAAAGCTAAAGCAGATTCTATCCTCTCACCTAAAAAACGGCGTAGGATTGGCTCTGCTTGATGATGGACGACTAAGCGGGTGTGCGTTTTGGTTTTATGAAGAAAAGTATGTAAGTTTAAGCTATTTTTATGTCATAGAAAAATTGCGCAAGCGACCTATCGTTTTTCGCTTTCTCTGCCTAGTGGCTAGCTACTGCAAAGGAAGAGAGATACTTTTTCGCAGTAAAGATATTTGGGAGTTTAAATCTTTAGCGATTCCTCAGGATAAAAAGGAGCTCTATAAGCTTAGGATTCCTGCACAGGCAATCAAAAGGTGGGGCGCATGGGTGGAGCGGTAAAAAAGGGCTGGAAGTGGGTTGATAGAAAGTGGGAAGGAGTCAAGGATAAGGCTGAAGATACATGGGGAGAGGTTAAAGATGGCGTTAGTTATTATGGAAAAGAGCTAGGCAAAGCAACAAAAAAAGCGATTAAAGATGCCATCAAATTTCATACCGATATACTCGGAAAGCCTCTCTCATGGGCTGGTGAGTGCATAGGTGGTAGAGCGGGCAACCTCTTAAAAGCTACAGGAGGCTTTATTCAAAATGGAGGAAACTATCTAGGCAATGCACTGGGGAACCTTGCCGAGGGGGTGATTACAGGGCACGGAAATCAGATTGAGGGTGCAGGCAAGGAACTGTTAGCGCTTGGGACAGCAGCACTGGCTATTGCAAGCGGGAATCCTTATGCCATAGCAAGCTCTCTTGTCTATCTTGATACTCTTTTTAATCAAGGCGCACTGCTAGGCTCCACGCTTGATATTGCGAGTGATATTGAACAAAAGGTCTTTAAGAGCGATAAGATTAACAAAGAAAGAGAGAATATTGAGCTTGCAATAAACGCACTAGCAAGTATCGGAGTGTTCTATGGAGCCTCTTTAACTATGTCTTCTATGCTCTCTTCTGCTCCCTCGTGGTTAAACAATACTCTTAATCTTGCAGGAGCGGGAGCTGGTGCTTATGATGTAAAGAAAAAGTATGAATGGATTAGAGATAGAGAGGAAGAATACAAAAGAAAGTTTCAAGAATACCTAGCGGAACTCAGACGCCTTGAAGCTCTAGTGTATGAGGCAAAAAGGCAGTTTTTTGAGCTTATTACAGGAGGAGAGACCTATCGCTATTTTGCCGGTGGCGATTTGTATAACGCAAGCATGGCAGGAGCAAGATACTATGCGCCTTTAACGCTTAATGAACCTTACGCAGCAATCCTAGCCTACATTAAGCCCGATAAAGCGAAATACAGCGAGATTAATTCCTATGCCACAGGACGCCTCTATGAGAGTCTAGCGGGCAACAGTGGCTATCTCTATAGCGTAGATTCCTCGATGAAGTGGGGATAATTTTAAAAAAGGAGAGAGAGATGGGATATTATGATTTGTATCAAAAAAATAGAAAGCTTGGGATTAATAATGACTTTAACCCACCTACAGGCACTGCACCACAGATTCCTAGGGCACAGAGCACAAATACACTCTTTAATCCCGCCCCGCCAAAGGCTCCAGCCTTTGATATGAATAGCGCAAAAGCTCCCAGCATGCAAGCACCAAATCCTAGTAGTTTCATGGGCTCCCTAGGTGCTGCAAGTAGCGTGATGGCAGGAGTGGGAGCACTCTTAGGTGGCATTGGCTCAGTCTATGATGCACACCTAAAAAAGAAATATCAAGAGAAGGTTTTCAACATGGAAAAAGAGCGCGTGAATAGGCAACTAAAGAGAGAGAGCGAAGCGAGCAAGACGCTTGAGGGCGTATGGGGGAAATAGCGCAGCGCGCTCATCTTGCTTTGATAAACGTCGTTGCGTGCAAAATTTGTTTAGTCATGGACATCTAGTCCACTCCTTGCGCAAATTTTGCCCCCGCCTAGTTTCTACTAAGTAATATGGACGCTTTTGATTCTTGCCCAAAAAATCCCCCCTATTTTTACTTTTTACTTCCTCCTAAAATCACACCAACAAAGCGAAAAGCTTTTGACACAAAAAGCCATGAAAAAGAGACAAAGCGTCAAAAACGTAAAAAGTGTCTTTTTGAGGCAAAAGCCCAAAGCGTCCATATCACAAAGAGAAACTAGGCGCGGGCTTGAGCTAGGGCAAAGAGTGCCAAAAAAATAAAACTAAGCGGAAGTATCTTTTCTCTAGGCAAGGCGCAAAAGGCTTCACGACGAGGCTAATCATGTGGATTGCCGCAGGAAGTGAATACTTTTGCAACATAGCATAGAGAAAAGAGACAACGCAGGGAGGAGAGGTGTTTTGAGAGTAATTGACTTTGGCTCTAAAAGTGGCGAGCTAAGACTTTATGGTGCTTTTAATATCCTGCAAAGCACTCGCCAAATAGAGGGTGGGGCGTGTTCTCTTGCTCTTACTTGCGCTAAAGAACACTACTCTTTTATGGGCGAGGATTTTTGCCTACTTAAAGGCGAGGGAGCACTTAGCCTAGAAGATTGTATGAATGCACCAAAAGCAGAGAACATTGAGCCCTATTTTATCCATACAAATGATAGAGAGAATAGGCTACTTCCCTGCCCTAATTTCGAGAGGAATCTTGATAGATATTTGCTAAAGCGCGAGGGGGTGCTCTTTTTTGCGCAAGAGGTCAAGGGCTTTGTCGCGTTTTTAAAGACGATGGATAGCAATACTAAAGCAAAGCGAAAGGTTTTTGAGATTGCGGAGTGTGATTGTTTAAATAGATATTTGGCGCAAAAGGTGCGCAAGCACAAAGCCAAAAGAGAGGGGGCGACATGGAGATAAGGGAGCTTGAGACCTTTACGCAGATGGTGGATTACCTAATCGAGCACTATGAGGGAATCCTAGAGGCTTATACCAAAAGCGAAGAGATTGCAAAGCGCATAGAGGCACAAAAAGAGGAGATAGAGGCGCATACACGCGCTAGCTTGAGTGCGCAAAAACTCGCACAAGAGAGCGCACTGAGTGCCAAAGAGAGCGCAGAGGCGACCAAAGCCTTGCATGAAGAGATAAAGGCGAAAGTCTGCAGGGCTCTCATGGCACTGGAGAAGATTAGAAATGCACTAGGAGAGATTGACCTTCAGAGTATTATAAAAGAGTTTGTAGAGAGAGAATCAAGCACACTCTATCCGCGTTTGGTGGATACACTGGTTACACAGCCTAATTTTGCACGGCTTAAAAAAGAGCTCCTAGATTCCCTAAATGAATTAAAAGATTTGGCTAGTGAGCTCTCTATACTCAATGCACAACATGCACAAAAGGCACAAGAGAGCGCGCAAAATGCAAAAGCCTCCGAGCTTAGTGCAAAAGAGAGCGCGGAGCGTGCACGTGCGATTGCACTTGGGGATATTAAAGCGGATTTAGAGAAGCTTATGAGTGAGAAAATTGCGCAGGCTCTATTGAATATCTCTAATTCCTTGCCTCTTGCCACTACACAAAAGCACGGACTGCTAAGCAGCGAGGATAAGCAGAAGCTAGAGCGTTTGAAGTTTGATGAGACGCAACAGTTTGTAACAAAAGAGCAGATGCAAAGATGGGATAACAAAGCCGAAAAGAGCCGCGCAAGTAGCAGTGAAGATGGCTTGATGAGTGCGGAGGATAAGCGAAAGCTTGATGGCTTTGCGCATAAAGATGATGGTTTTGAGCTTTTCAAAATCCTTATCTCTATTCGTGAGCTTAGAAGAGAGCTAGAGCAAA
>JBQMYQ010000009.1:0-51731 GCA_052173415.1 Wolinella sp.
TCGCGGCAGCGACGACAGTTTGCGCCTTTTTGCCCATGCTTTTAATGAGTGGTGAAATCGGGCAATTCATGCGCCTCATTCCCACAGCTGTGTCTGTGCTGCTCCTCGCCTCGTTGCTAGAGTCATTCTTCTTCCTTCCTCTGCACTGCGCACACACCCTCTCAAAAAATCAAAAAACCCGCGATTGGAGCAAAATTAACGCCCTCTATCATCGCTCGCTCCATTTTCTCTTTGATCACAGGCGACTATTTTTGGGAATCGCCCTCGTGCTAATCCCTTTAGCGATTATTTTTAGCTTCATCTTCTCAAAATATCAGCTCATCACACAATTTGATGGCACGGAAGTCTATGTGAGTGGGCGATTAAGCGGAAATTACACGGTCGAAGAGACGCATGAGCTAGTCAATAAGCTTGAAGCGGAGATTTTGCACCACAAGGCGGAATTTTTCGTCCGCTCCACTTCGGCGATTGCGGGTATCAGAATCGACAAAACAGGCGAGAGCGAAGCAGCTAGCAATCTTTTTCACATATTCGTTGAGCTTGAAGACGCGATTGAAGATAACTTCGTCGAGCGATATATCACGCCGATTCTCTCCTTTAGCTGGGGGGAGGATTCCCATAAAATACGCACGCTCAAGAGCTATGAGATTGAAAAACGACTTCAAACGCACCTTGAGGGCTTCAAAAACGCCCACCCCTTTGAAGAGCTTAAAGTAAGCTCGCCCAGCATGGGAATCACAAAGCATGATGTGGAGATCACTCTTATGGGTAAGAATGATGAGGTTATCGCTGCGCTCAATCGCCTACAAAGCCTTATGGAGGGCGTCAAAGGCGTGAAAGGGGTCTATCAGCAATCCCAGCGGGGAATCGCTCAAATCAAGCTTGCAATCAATCCCTACGGGGAATCACTTGGGCTAAATGAGGGGAATCTAGGCACGATTCTTGGAGACTATTTCCTCTCAAGCAAACGAGGGAAATCCATTGATAGCGAGGGAGTCATCTATCTGCACGCAGAGGAATCGCGCAAAGATGAGCTCATGACACTGCAAAATCTGAGGATTCCGATCGCGGGCAAATATGTGCGCCTTGATGAAGTGGTCGATCTAAAAACCGAGCAAGCCTCCGAGAAGATCAAGAAAATCGGGGGCGAGCGCGAGCAGAGCATTTATGCTGATGTGCTTCCAAACGAGCTTACCTCTTTTGAGCTTTTGGGGCAGGTTGAGGGCGAGCTTGAACGCATTAAAAAAGAGGGAATCACCGTCCGTCTTGGCGGAGAGCAAGAAAAAAACAATCAATTTATCCGTGATATGATCGTCGCCTCGATCCTTGCGCTGTCGCTAATTTTCTTAACACTTCTTTTGATGTTTGACTCATTTTTGATTAGCTTTGCGATCCTCTCGGTAATCCCGCTCTCATTTTTGGGCGTGCTTTTGGGGCATTTTATCCTCGGGCTTAACCTCTCGATGAGCTCATTTGTGGGAATCCTAGGGCTTGCGGGGGTTGTTATTAATGATGGAATCGTCATGATTGACTTTATCCGCAAGGCCGATTCCAAAGAGGAGTTTTTCTCCCAAGCCACAAAACGCCTGCGCCCGATTCTGCTCACCTCCATCACGACCTTCATCGGACTTGCGACGCTGATATTTTTCCCCTCTGGACAGGCGACCACGCTCCAGCCTCTCGCTGTATCGCTTGGATTTGGGCTCGCATGGGGCACGGTGCTCAATCTCTACTACCTGCCACTACTTTTTGTGCTTTTACATGAATTTAAACGCCCCGATTCCCGTGCGTTGATTGCCTCTATTCGCGCGCGATTAAACAAAAAATCACTATAATTCACACTTTATGCTTTATTGAATAAATCACCAAGGAATCATCATGGCTAGAGTGCTTCAAATCGGTGCAGGGGGTGTTGGAGGGGTTGTCGCTCACAAAATGGCGCAAAATCGCGAAGTTTTTACTCACATTACGCTTGCTTCTCGGACGCTAAGTAAATGCGAAAAAATCGCGCAATCTATCCGCGCCAAAGGCTTTGGTGAGATTGAGATTAGGAGCGTTGATGCCAACAGCGTCGATTCCCTTGTTGCGCTCATCAAAGAGGTTCGCCCCGAAATCGTGCTCAATATCGCACTCCCCTATCAAGACCTAACCATCATGGAAGCGTGCCTCAAATGTGGCGTGCATTACCTAGATACGGCGAATTACGAACACCCAGACTTGGCAAAATTTGAATACAAAGAGCAGTGGGCTTTTGAAGAGCGTTATAAAAATGCGGGAATCATGGCACTTTTAGGAAGCGGCTTTGATCCGGGCGTGACGAATGTCTTTTGCGCTTATGCGCAGAAGCACTACTTTGATGAGATCCACGAGATTGACATTTTGGATTGTAACGCAGGCGATCATGGCTACCCTTTTGCGACAAATTTCAATCCCGAAATTAACCTCCGCGAGGTAAGCTCTAGGGGGCGATATTGGCAAGAGGGCAAGTGGATTGAGACCGCGCCCATGGAGATTATGCAGGTGTGGGATTATCCCGAAATAGGGGCGAGGGATTCCTACCTGCTCTATCACGAGGAGCTCGAATCGCTCGTGAAGCACATCAAGGGGCTAAAGAGAATCCGCTTTTTCATGACCTTTGGACAGAGCTATCTTGCGCACATGCGCTGCCTCGAGAATGTCGGCATGCTAAGAATCGATGAAATTGATGTAAATGGCACAAAAGTAGTCCCCATTCAGGTGCTAAAAGCTCTCCTCCCCGATCCTGCCAGCCTCGCCTCACGCACCAAAGGCAAAACCAACATCGGCTGCTACATCAAAGGAATGAGCGCGGGCAAAGAGCGCACCATCTATATCTATAACGTCTGCGACCATGAGGCGTGTTTTAAAGAGGTGGATTCCCAAGCCATCAGCTACACCACGGGCGTGCCTGCAATGATCGGCGCAAAACTCATACTGGAAGGTAAATGGAAGCGCGCAGGCGTGCTGAATATGGAGCAACTTGATCCCGATCCGTTCATGGAGGAGCTAAACAAGCAGGGCTTACCATGGAAAGTCATAGAGAGCTAGATTCCGATGGATTACGCTGCGATTCCCACACCTTGCTATGTTTTAGAGGAATCTAAGCTCCGCGCGAACCTAAAAACCCTTGAGCACGTGCAAAAAGAGAGCGGCGCGAAAATCCTCCTTGCGCTCAAAGGCTACGCGCTGTGGAGGAGCTTCCCGCTCATCGCTCGGTATCTTAAAGGAATCACCGCCAGCGGGCTGTATGAGGCGCGGCTTGGGTTTGAGGAGTTTAAAGGTGGCGAAATCCATGTCTATTCGCCCGCTTTTAAGGAATCAGAGATTGATGAGCTCATTACGTTTGCAGATCATATTGTTTTCAACTCCCCTTCCCAGTGGGCGCGCTTTAAGAATCGGCTCAAAAATGCCCCGCGTAAAATCGAGTGCGCTCTTCGGCTAAATCCGCTCCATTCAGAAGTCAAGCCACCCATTTACAACCCCTGCATCAGGGGTTCGCGACTAGGGATCGTGCCTAGCGAGCTTGAGCGGGTGGATTTTGAGGGGATTAGCGGGCTACATTTTCATACGCATTGTGAGCAAAATAGCGACGCACTGGAGCGCACGCTGGAGCATTTTGAGCGACATTTCGCACACCTCATTCCTAAGATAAAATGGATCAACTTCGGCGGGGGTCATCATATCACGCGCGCGGATTACGACATAGAGCGACTTATTCGCATTATTCGCGAATTTCGCGCGCGCTGGGGCGGGATTCCCGTCTATCTTGAGCCGGGCGAGGCGGTGGGCTGGGAGAGTGGATTCCTCATTGCCGAAGTGGTGGATATTGTGAAAAATGGTATGGAAATTGCAATTTTAGACACAAGCGCGGCGGCGCACATGCCTGATTGCCTTGAAATGCCCTATCGTCCGATGGTGCGTGGGAGTGGCGAGGCGGGTGAGAAGCCCTATACCTACCGCTTTGGCGGTGCAACCTGCCTAGCCGGCGATGTGATTGGCGATTATAGCTTTGATTCCCCGCTTAGAGTGGGAGATCACGTGATTTTTGAGGACATGATCCACTACACGATTGTAAAAAACAACACCTTCAACGGAATCCCCCTCCCAAGTATCGGAATCATTCGGGAATCGGGCGAATTTGAGCTACTCAAACAGTATGGCTACGATGAATACAAGCACCGAAATAGCTAAACTGGACTTCAGAAACATTCTCATGCTCGCGCCCCTTGCAGGCTATACGGATCTGCCCTTTAGGAGTGTCGTGAAGAGCTTTGGCGCGGATATTACCGTGAGCGAGATGATTAGCGTGCATGCGCTTGCATATAAAAATAGGCGCACCGCGCAAATGGTGCAAAAAGCGGAGAACGAGACCCCTTATAGCGTGCAGATCGCGGGGCATGACACGGAGATTATCAAGAGGGCTGTGGAGCGACTAAATACGCTTGAGGGGATTGATATTCTCGACCTTAATTGCGGCTGTCCCGCGCCCAAAGTTACGCACCATGGGAGTGGCAGCTCGCTACTTAAGGATTTGGATAAGCTCGTGGGAATCCTGCGTCTTATGCGCGAAGTTAGCACGATTCCCTACCTGAGTGCAAAAGTGCGACTTGGATTTGAGCGCAAGATTCCCGAAGAGATTGCGCATGCACTGGGCGATTCCCCGATTGATTTTGTCGTGGTGCATGGACGCACGAAAATTGATGGCTACAAAAAAGAGAAGATCGACTATGAGGCAATCGCGCGCATGAAGCAGATATTGAAAGTCCCCGTGATTGCAAATGGCGAGATTGATTCCTTTCAAAAAGCGCGCGAAGTGCGGGAATCCACAGGAGCGGACGGGCTTATGATTGGGCGGGCGGCGATTAGCAAGCCTTGGATTTTTGCGCAAATCAAAAAGGGTATGAGCGAGGAATCTATCGCGCTAAGGAGAGCTGTGGCACTGGAGCACTTTGATCGCGTGATTGCGTTTCATGGCGAATATGGCGCGATTATGTTTCGCAAGAATCTGCACGCCTATTCCAAAGGGATTAGCGGGGCGAGTGATTTTCGCGATCGGGTCAATTCGCTCAGTGAGCCAAAGGCCATGCGCACGGCAATTTTGGATTTTTTTGAGACGGGAGAGCTGGTAGATGGAAGCGTTTGAGAGCGCAAAGATTTTGGGTAAAATCCCCTTTCACACGCCCATTTTCACTTCGCAATTAAGGAATCGCATGCTTTTAAGAGGAATTTTCGCGCTCGTAATTATCGCTTCAAACGCCCTTGGTGCGCCAAATCTCGTCAATGGGATTGCATTTTATGTCAATAATCAGCCCGTTACGCTCTTTGAGCTTTATAAAACAATTCAAATTCAAAAAGTAGATACAAATCATGCGTTAGAAATTCTCATCGAACGCATGCTACACAAAGAGGAGATTGCACGCTATAACCTCAGTGTGAGCGAGAGTGAGATTGATGAAGCGATTGCAAAAATTGCTAAAAACAATGGCGCAAATCCTGCACAAATTAAAAATTTTATCGAGAATCAAGGGGCGAGCTGGAGCGAATATCGCAAAGAGCACAGCGAGGGAATCCTAAAAGATAAGCTCTATCACAAAATCGTCTCAGAGAACATCAAAATGGCTGATGAGCGCGAACTTGCGGGCTATTATGAGGCGAATAAGGAGAGCTTTTTGCTTCCCTCGCGCATTCAGACGATGAAATACAGCTCCAAAAATAGGGAGTTGCTCCAAAGAGTGATCCAAAATCCCCTTTTGCTTCCGCAGGGAATCCGCACGGAATCTGAGACGATTTTCACGCAAAAAATCAATCCGCAGCTCGCGACGCTTCTTCAAAAAACCAAAATCGGAGAATTCACGCAAATTTTCACAATCGGTGAGGATTATCTGATGTTTTTAATAAAAAGCAAGGAAGATCCCGCGCTGATTCCTTTTGAAAATGCCAAGGAGCTCGTGTTTAATCAGCTGATGATCGAGCGAGAAGGGCGCATGATCAAGGAACATTTTGAAAAACTACGAGCAAACGCTAAAGTAAATATATTGCGTTTGAAATAGCTTGATTTTGCACGCTTTTGCGTAATTTTCACCAAGATTCCTGCTACAAGTGGGAATCGGGGGAGAAAATTGGTGCAGGAAAACAACATAAGAAATGGGCGCGAAAATAGGAATCGATGGGAATCTTGCACAAGGATTCATAAGAAATCCGCACGGAAAACAGGAATCGGGAATCTCACACAAGAATTCATGATTCCACGCGAGAATCAGAAGAAAACAAGAATCAATAGACAGGTGTGAAGGAAATCGCCACGAGAATTGCCAGACAACATGCAAAAATTTACAGCCAAAAGGCTAGATTCCTAAAAGTAGCACTTTCCACAGCTCCTCAATCTCCTCATCGCTCATCTGCGTCGCGTCGCCTTCGCTTAGGAATCGGCGCGCTTGAATGCTCCTAAACCCCGCATTTAGGACACATTCAGGGTGCGCGCCCAAAAATCCCCGCGCAAACGCCACATGCTCGCCGATCTCCTTCTCACACAAAAAGCAACGCACCAGCCCATCGCTGCGCCCCTCCTTTTTGAGCAGCTCCGTGTGCGCCTCAAGAATCGCGCGCTTGGCTTCTTGCTTCTCCAAACGCAGCGAAAGTCGCTCAAGCAGAAGATAATAAAACTCCTCAATCTCCTCCACATCGTGCAAATGACGATACAAAAGCTGAATATATTGCTGCCACCAGTAACGTTTGTGCGATTCCCGCTCCCACGGGAATCCGAGATGAATCACGTGCCTAAGCCTTGGAATCCGCCCCTCACGCTCCTCCTCAAAGTCAATCTTATGCCCTACCTGAATCACGCTATGACGCGCACCATAAAAGCGATAAAGCCGTAAAACTCGCGCAGGAGAGAGGATACTCACCCACAAATCTTCATCTCGCACCGCGTTTAGATTAAGCACAAAACCCCGCAATTTCTCCCTCGCACACCAAAATCATAAACAAGAATTAACTCGTTTTTATCTATACTTCCGCTCTAGTTTTCCCTATTTTATGCTCTATGCGCCTAAATAGGGATTAAGGAAGTGGAGTGGATTCCTTTGTTTTGAGCGTTTTAGAGGCGAGCAAAAAGATTATAGAGCACTTTCGCCACGGCGATCCTGCGCTCTATATGAAGCAAGGAGAGGGCGCGGGAGGTGATGAGAGCCTGCGCGCGGATCTCTTGTGTGAGGAGATTTTCGCCTCTTATCTTAAGCAATATGGGACGATTCATTCTGAAGAGAGTGGCGAAATCGCGGGCACAGGCGCGGGAATCCTCTATCTAGATCCGCTTGATGGAAGTGATAATTTTGCTTCACATTTTCCCTATTATGGGGCTTCGATTGCACTTTGTGATACAGAAAATCGGACACAAAAAGCGGTGATTGTGAATTTCTGCTCGCAGGAGGTTTTCTTGCGCGAGGATTCCTCCTCTGAGGCTTTGTATGGGCATTTAAGCAATCCGCTCTCTTCTTATGTCCCGCTTGCTTCGCTTCCCAAAATGAAGAAAGTGGGTATTTTTGAGCGTGCTTATAAAGATAGTCGCCTTGGGGAGAGAATCCACGCTCTAGGCTTTAAATTCCGCTCACCCGGGGCGATCGCGCTCTCGCTTGCACAGGCTCACAATGTGGATTTTGTCCTTTTTAGAGGGAAAGAGAGAATCTATGACACCAAAGCTGGACTATTTCTCTGCGAAGGGCTTCATATGCTCCATAATGAGGGGAATTTTCTGCTTGTAAGCAGGGATGCAGAAGTGTTTAAAAAGCTCGCGGGAATCATTAATTAAGGAGAGAGAAGATGGGTTTTGCCGATTTTTTTAAGAATTTTACCAAAGAGCGGGTGCGGGGGGGCGATTCCCTCAGCCATTGGATCAAATGTCCAAGCTGCAACGCGCTGATGTATTACAAAGAGGTGATCGCGCAGCAACACGTTTGCACCAAATGCAACTTCCACATGCGAATCTCCCTTAATGACCGTATCGCTGCGCTGTGCGATGAGGGGACACTCATCGAGTATGATTCCGCGCTTGAGCCCACCGATCCGCTCACATTCGTGGATAAAAAAAGCTACAAAAAGCGTATCGAAGAAGGGAGAGAGAAGACTGGTGGGCGTCCCAGCTCGGTTCTCAGCGGAGAATGCCGTATTGATGGCGTTGCGACGCAGATTGTGCTTTTTGATTTTGCCTTTATGGGCGGGAGCTTGGGCTCTGTGGAGGGCGAGAAAATTGTGCGCGCGGTGAATCGAGCGATTGAGAAACGTCAGGGGCTCGTGATCCTAAGCACCAGCGGAGGGGCGCGCATGCAGGAGAGCACCTATTCGCTCATGCAGATGGCAAAGACCAGCGCGGCTCTCGCGCGGCTCTCGCAGGCGGGACTTCCTTTTATCTCGATTCTTACCGATCCGACGATGGGGGGCGTGAGTGCCTCTTTTGCCTTTTTGGGCGACATTATCATTGCTGAGCCAGGCGCGATGGTGGGTTTTGCCGGGGCAAGAGTGATTAAGCAAACCATCGGCGCGGATCTTCCGGAGGGATTCCAGACGGCGGAATTCCTGCTTGAGCACGGGCTAATTGATATGATCGTCCATCGTAAGGAGATGAAAAAGACCCTAAGCGATCTGTTGCAATTCTTTAACACACATGATGAGAATCCGTGTCTATTGCATCTCTAAGCCCCAAAATGACGCTTATAGCGAGCTTACGGATCATTTCATCAAGCTCTCAAAAGCCTTCAATGCGAGTCTTGAAGTGGTAGAGATTTTCAACAAATCCATCGCGCTCGCGCAAAAAAGTGCAAATGAGCGGGAATCCGCGCTCGCCTATTGTGCCACGTGCGAGCCCTATCTTGCGAATGGATACAATATCGCGCTCACCCCCACGGGGAAAATGCTTGATACCAAAGGATTCGCAGAAGTATTGTGGCAAAAAGGGCAGAGCATTAGCTTTTTTATCGGAGGGGCGTATGGCTTTGGCGAAGGATTCCTGCAAAAGTGCTCCATGCGCCTCTCGCTAAGCGCGCTCACCATGGGGCACAAGATTGCCAAAGTCGTGTTGTGCGAGCAGATCTACCGCGCCCTTACGATTCTCCACCATCACCCCTATCACAAATAAGGAGCGATATTTATGCGTGAAAGCGAAATAGAACATTTTGAAGAGCTACTCAAAGAGCGCGAAAGGCAAATTTTGCAAAACATACAGAGCAGTGCGCAAGACATTGCAATCCTCAATGATCAGCTCCTGAGCGATGAGCTTGATTATGCGAGCGCAAGTGCTGAAAGCCTCGTGGGCTCATCAATCACGCTCAAACAGCAGCAAGAGCTCAACGAGATAAAAGAGGCTCTAAAAAAAATTGAGCAGGGGAGCTATGGTATCTGCGATATGTGCGAGGAGGCGATTAGTATCCCACGTCTCAAAGTAAAACCACACGCCAAGTATTGTATAGTGTGTAGAGAAATCGTCGAAAAAAGTTGATAAAAGCAAGGAATATGCGATGAAGATCAAAACCCTTACGCTGATTTGGGCACTCTTGAGCCTTATTATCGGACTCTATGTCTATAATATCAATCAGGATATCTACACCTACGCTCCGCCTCTAGGCACGCACTCATGGAGCTTCCCCGTGGCAATTTGGGTGATCTTGCCGATGACACTCCTTTTTATGTTGGTGCTATTTGGATCTTTAAAAGCAAAAATAAAAGAATATCTTAAGTCTCATCATCACAAGCACGATTTTGAGCTCTTAATCCATCAGCTATTCGCACAAGCAGCCAAAAAGGAGTTTCAAGGGACATTCAAAACGCCCTATTTTTCGCAAATTTCAAAAATCCTGCATCGCTTCTCTTTAGATATTGAGCCGCACACAGCATTAAGCGATTCCCCTGAGATTGATGGGCTTATTGAGGCGCATAGCAAAATCTACGCAGGGGAGGTGGTCGAGCTAAAGCGTTTCAATCTCCCTTACAACGCACCCCTAAATATCCAAAATCAGCTCAATCGCCTAAAAAATAATGAACCAAAAATAGCAGGCGAAATCCTAAGGAAAGGCGATGCACCCAATTCCTTAAAAAAGGCTGCACTACTGGTGCTTTTTAAAAATAGCGAGGAAAAAGAGTTTCGCAGATACCAAAACAGCGTCGCGACAGATATTGCATGGGCGCGCGAGTTGCTTAACGTGTATGATGGCACGCAGAAATTTAGCACAGAGGAGATCGCACAACTGGGAATCGCTGCCTCCTACACGCCTCAAGAATACCTGAGTCTTGCACGAAAGCTCAAGGGTATGCTTGAGCCTGATGCGTGGCTGAAACTCTTCGAAAATATCGCAAACCGCACGGATAAAGCGGAGGAATCTTACCTCTATGCACTTCTAAATCTTGAGATGATTAGTGCAGTGCAAGAGCGTCTAAATGCCCATACTATGGAGGATTTTAAAAAGGTGCGAGCGTTTTTGGAGTTGCGCAAGGTTGCGGGGGCGAACTACCCTGCGGAGATTTTTTTCTTCTAGTTACTTAAGAATCGCGTTGTATTTATCGACAAAACCGACGGGCTGATAGGAGAGCTTAGCCCGTCTGAGCCCCTCGATTCCCAGATCTTCCTCGCGATTGACGTATTTTAGATGTTGCCACTCATTGGCGAGAAACTGCTGATTGATCGCCTGATATGCGCCGTGATATTCAGTGTCCGCCTTTTCGATATGCACCACCACACTATCGCTATCTAGTTGCTCGCCAAGCGTGAAAGCAACAATCTTGCCCTCGATACGGAGGATTCCGCCCTTGTAGCTCATATTGTCAAACTGTTTTAATGTCTCGACAATTCCGATGTATTCGTTCTTTAGCCCCTCATCAGCCTCATCGGCAATCCGCCCAAACCAAAGTTTCCACGCCTCAAGAAGCTCCTCAACATTCTCGCCATTCAGATTCTCGTAGCTAAAGTTTGGATAAAGCTCAAAAAAGCGATTGAGATGGTTCTTTTTTTTGTGAAACTTCCGCCCCCTTAACTCAATAAGCTCCTCAACTGCATAGATATAGTCGGAGCGATCACGATTGTGAATAAATTCAAAACGCGCAGGAAAAAGCCACTCGAGCTCTTGAGTCATCTTGAGGCTGAGCGAGCGGAAACTAAAGGGAATCGCATGGGAATCGAAGCGCTCCATAAGCTGCTCTATCACCGCTCTCTTATCGCCCTGCCCCAAAGGGTAAAACAAAAACGGCTGCTCGCCATGATATTGCGTCTTAATACAGAGCAATCCATCGACAATCGCATACGATATGGAGCGCGAAAAGTGCCATAGATAGAGATTGGTAAATGAAAAATCGGAGACATGCAAATCTTGCGCGCTAAAATAACGCTCCAAAATTGCCCTATCCTCAATGTCAATTGGTTTCCATTGCATTTAAAAACTTTGTATGAAGAAATTAGATTTAGTTATTGTAGTGTAGAGATTCAAAAATGGGTATTAAGCGACTTTTCCTGTTCGGTCTCGACAAAACGCTTCATTTTTCTTAGCTTCTCAAGCTCACTGGAGATAAGCTCGCGCTCGGATAAGAAAATAGCACGCACCTCCTCAAGATAACTACGCGCCTCTTCCATCTCGCTCACGCTATCAAAGGAATCGGGAATCGCAGGAATCAATCGCTCAAGCGCAGGAATATCGCGCTCAAGGATCGCAATTTTACACTCCTTGAGCCAGCTCATTTTGGTGAATCTCCCTCCACGCCTCAAGCAGCCCTCTAGCCACTCTAATCACAATGTCGATCTTCTCTTTGTTGTTTTCCGCATTCGCCTGCGTGAGAAGCTTAATCTGATGAGTGTATAGCCCCGTAAGATAATGTGCAACATCGCCTCCACGTTGATAATCAAGCGAATTGAGCAACTCGGTAAAAATATCGGTCGTTCTGTTGATGTAGTAGATTTTCTTCTCAATATCCTCGCCATCAATCGCTCTTTTTGCAAGCGCAGTGAAGCGCAGGATTCCCTCATAGAGCATTTCGATGAGCTTTGCCGGGGATTCCACGGTTACGGAGTTTTGCTGATAGGAGCTATAGGCTGTGCTACTTCTCATTTATGCCTCACTTCATAGACTGCTTGATCATCATATCCAGCGCACCAAAACTTCGATTGATCTTCGCAATCATGGCATCATACGCAATAAAACGCGCTGTCAGAGACTCATAGCGCGTTTTGATGTCACTCTCCGCTTTTTTCTTCTCTTCACCTAAGCGTTTCCCCTCATCACTGAGTGATTTTTCAAGGAGCTTGAGCTTAGATTTTCCTCCGGTAACATACCCATCAAGCGTCTTACGGAATCTAGAGAAAACTCCCTGCTCCTCGACTTCTTTGCCGTTAATCTTGCGCGTAGTGCCTTTAAAAAATGCAATCGCCCTCTCGGGATTTTCTTCAAATGCTTTTTTGAGCTTCTCGGCATCAAGCGTCATTTTCCCATGATCATTGAGTGAAACTCCATATTTAAAGAGCGTATCCCGATCTCCATTGCTATACGAAATAAGCGCATTCAAAGCCGTGCGCAAGCTCCTAAGATCGCCATCGCCCTGAAAATTCCCTGCGATTTTCGTATCCGCATCATACTTCATCTCTTCGTTGAGCTTATTCATCAACTGATTAAACGTCTCAACAAACGACTTCACCTCATCAAAGACGCTCTTATTATTTCGCGTAACCCGTATCACGGAGGGGGAATCGGTATCTTTATGCACCGCTGTGAGCTCCAAATTCACTCCGGAAATAACATCGCTAACAGAGTTGCTCCCTCGCGTGATGGAGATTCCGTTGTAGATGAATTTCGCGTCCTGAGCAGCTTGGATATTTTTAAGCTTTAGCGTGCTCTCTTGAAATTTCTCATAAGACTGATGTGCTCCAGCCGTCAATCCCAAAGAAGCAACGGCTTTCCTGCTTGCTGCTTGCTCGGGCGACTTATCTGCACCTTTGACGACTACCTGCACTTGACCGCCATCATTTTTGTTGATAATCAATCGACCATTTTTTACCGACGCGGTGTATTCAGAGCTACTGCTATTAATCTTATCACGCACTGCTTCGGCATTTTGCTGACCATTATTGCCCTCACTTGTGATGGTGGAGAGATCAAGCTCTACATTACCGATGGTTAGTTTCCCCGTGAGCTTCCCGCCTGAGACAGGATTGCCCTCGACGGTATTTACCTTACCTGTCTCAGTCGTAGTGAAGCCAAACTGACCTGCTTTGCTCCCACCCACTTTAACATCATGTCCGCGACGATCATTAATGACCACTCGCTTGCCCTCGCCGCTGATTCCGACATTAATATCGTTCTCAAGTCCGGCAAAATCACTATCTGCGGCAATTGCATCTTTAATCGCCTTTTGGATTGCCGCGGCATTCCCCTGTGCATCAGAGTTTGTCGCGGTCGCAGGCACAGTAACATTGAGCGTCTTACTCACGCCATTTTTGTCTTTTAGTGTTACGGTAAAATCGCCATTATTGCTCGCCTCAATCTTTCCTGCACGCAAAGCATTGCTTGTGAGCGTCGAACCAAAGTAGATTTTGCTATCTGAGCCGGTATTTTTGGAGTTAATCATCAGTTGATAGGGCTTGCTACCACCCGTTTTCATGACAACCCCGGTAATCTTCCCGCCTGTCGCATCAGTAATGCTCTGCGCCACCTCACCAAGTGTCATTCCTGCTCTAATTTTTACAGAATAATCTTTCCCGCCGGCATGAAATTTCAATACGGAATTAACACTGCTAAAGACGGAATCCCTAGATGCATAGCTCGTTCCCACTTGATTAATATCGCCCTTGGCGAGCTGATTTACCCGCACGGTAATATCCTGAATAGGAAGCCCCGCGCCAATCGTAGCACTCACTCCTTTGCCTGAAACGGTGCTTGAACGCTCCAAATAGGTGCTCGTATCCGAGAGCTTCTTAGCACTGCTATTAAGCGCATTAAAAAGCGTCATGAGCTTTGTTAGGCTCGACTGCTTATCTAAATTAGCCTTGGCTTTTTTCACAAGAGGGGTAACGCGAGATTGTCTCTCAGCATTTTTGAGCTTATCAATCATGTCGCTTGTAAGGACATTGCTCCCGATTCCTAGCGCAGTAACCGTCCCGGTAGCCATAATATTCTCCTTTTTACTCTATCAATCTAATTTACCGCCCGATATTTCGCGGGTTTCTAGCCCTTTTTATCGAAGATAATTCCCACAATCTCGCGCATTTTTGCCATAAGCTCCATCGCCTCATCACTGGGAATCTTGCGTATAACCCTATCGGTATCGCGCTCACTCACAGTTATATAGAGGCTCTCAATATCATCACTGTAACCAAACTTCACATTCGTATTGAGCGGATTGAACTCCTTATTTAGTTGCTCTGTAAGCTCCATGAGATCCTTTTTAAGCTCCTCGACATTTTTATTTTCTTGAAGCTCTTTTACCTGCTCTTGCGCCACTTGTGTCGGACTTTTTTCGAGCTCTAGTGCTTCCTTTCCCCGCGGTGCGTTTGATGAGCTACTAGCGATTCCTGGCGAGCTACTTGGCATCGAGGCGATGTTGGGTTGTTGCTTAATGTTCTCAACCATCACTCTCTCCTTTTTTGAGCGTGAATTCTCCTTGTGAACTCCAAGTGAAATATCGACATAAATTTATTTTACTGTAATAAAATCAAGCGGATCAATGTGGTGCTCTTTTTGCGTCACTTCAAACTTCAGTCGGGAATCGACTCGCCCAATCGTATAGCCCTTTTTCACGATGGTGCCGGGCTTAATCGTCGGGGCAATTTTGTCCAGTTGAGCATAAATCGTATGAATACTCCCTTTGTGTTCAATAATCACCACACGCTTGAGCATGGGCGTCTCTTTGGCAAACACCACCTTGCCATCAAGCACGCTATACACCTTCGCATCGCGCTCTTTTGGGTTGAAAATTACCGATTCGTTAAACACCTTAATCTTATACACGGGGTCATAATAAGGTCCGAATTTCTGCTCGATTCTGTAATGATCCAGCGGGGGAATCGTCTTGCTCCCCTGATATTTCACCGTGCTTACATCATGGTAGGAGCTTGCGATTTGACGCACTTGCAGTGCCTCTCTTTCTGATTGAGTTTTGCTCTGAGCGCGCAGCTGCTCCTCTTTTAGCCTGCGTGCTTTCTCCGCTTCGAGTTCTTTGGTGATATTGAGCTCTTTTAGGATATTTTTCAAACTTTCGCGCTCTTTTATAATGCGCTTTAATTCAGAATCGTAATTCTTAACCTCCCGATCTAGCGAGCTAATAAGCCTCTTTTTGGTTTGGCGCATTTCGCTTAGCTTCTTGTGTCGCTCCTGCTCCTGTGCAATAAATTTAGCCAAATGCTCCACATCTGCGCTAATCTGCTCGGATTGTTTGCTTAGTTGAGCCAGCCCAGAGGTCAAATCCGAAAGTCGCTTTTTAATCTCAACACTCAGCACCTTAAAGCTCTCCTCAAGGATCAAATCCTCGGGATTTTGCGCCTGATGTTCGTTTAAAATCATCACAAACGCAGCATCTTGAGCGATCACTTCCAAAATCTGCGCTAAAAGCTCATCTTTTTGACGCTCGATTTTGGCTCTATTCCCCTCAAGCGTCTCAAGTGTCCTTTTATGCGCCAAAAGTTCGCCCTCATTTTGAGCAATCTTCTTGACTGTCTCCTTAATCTCCTCATTAAGCGAGCCGATTTTTTGCTGTTGGCGATTAATCTCGCCGCCCAGCGTCTCAAGCTTCTGCGTAATCGTGCGCTCCTTTTGGATACTAGCCTTTAGCTCGCCACTTTTTTGATTAATCTCCCGATCAAGAGGCACAGCAAGGAGCAATGATATTGAAGCAACAAGAAGCAAAAGGCGCAAAATCAGCCTTTAGGACGGAGGATCACCGTCCATACCGAGAGAATCGAGAGGGTGATGCCGCTAGCAAAAAGTGTAAGGGAATCGTCTTTAAGCGCAAAAATGGAGCGGCTAATTCCTACTTCAGAGAGTGCACTAAGTGCAAAGGAATCGATACTTAGATAACCGATTCCCGCGCTGATGATAGACGTGGCAATCACGGAATCGACCAAAGCAAGGCGGAAAAGCACGCCATTTCTCATCCATGAGGGCGCGCCAAAATAGCTCATGATTTCCATTCGCTCACTGTGTTCAAAGCGCCAAATCTCAATCTGCTTTACCATAAGCAAGAGGCTAATCACCGATATGAGCGTGGCAAAAACCATCACGCTCCCTTTGAGCAGCAAAAGCAGGCGATAGATCTGATCGTGGGATTTTGCAAAGGATTCCACGCGCTCGATTCCGCTAAGTTTCTTAAGTGCGACATCAATCGCCTCCAAACGCGCTTGTGAAGGAAAAGAGGAGAGCGAAAGCGAATAAAATTTCGGCAAGGAGCCTTTGAGCATTTGCATATCAAGCGAGTGCAGATTCTCGCCTAGACGCTTCAAAACGCTATCCGGACTAATCTCCTTAAGTGCACTCGCCTCTTTGACTACACGCGCGATTCCTTCAAGAGTGAGCTCACTCCGCGCCGCGATGATAATGGAGTAGCTTTTGCCCAAATTCGTCTCATAAGAGAGTAGCGCACGGTGGATTAGAAGAATGCTCTCAAGGCTAAAAAGTAACGCGATTAGCGGGATGATCAGCGACAAATGGTGCTTAAGAGAGCTCATAGACCACCCCATCTTCGATATAGAGATGGCGATAAAACAGTGAGAGATTATCGGGTATGCGGTGTGTAACGACGACGACGCTGATCCCTAACTGCTCATTCACGCCTTTTAGCAGATGCCAGATTACATCGCTTGAATAATCATCGAGATTCCCCGTGGGCTCATCGGCGAGGATTAGAAGCGGATTATGTGCGAGTGCGCGCGCCATAGCGACACGCTGCTGCTCGCCTCCGCTTAGCTCCTCAGGGAATTTCGCCGCCTTGTGCGAGAGCTTGATATGTGCGAGCAGACGCTCTGCTTGAATGCGACACGATTCCCGCGAAAAGCCGTTAATAAGCATGGGAAGCATGACATTTTTTTCGATATTCCATTCGTTAATGAGCTTGTAATCTTGAAAAACAATGCCGATACGACGGCGTAGATAATCAACCTGAGCGCGCTTGGCGTTTGCCATTTTAATCCCGGCCACTTCAAGCGCGCCTGAATGCACACAAAGCGCGCCATATAAGGCTTTTAGGAGCGTGCTTTTACCGCTCCCGCTAGGACCTGAGATGAAGACAAATTCCCTATTTTTGATAGAAAACGTAGCGTTTCTGATGATCGATTCCTCTTTTTTATAGCCGACATAGAGCTTTGATGCAGAGATGATTTTACTCATGCGAGCCACTCACAAAGCCGCTTATGAGCGAGATGATTCGCCTCTGTGGGAATCGGAGGGGTATTGAAATAGCGCGCATGATTACTCTCGCACCAAATATACTTTTTCTCTGGATAGGCAAAATCCCCAAAAGAGCTTCTAAACGCCATTTTATCGCCATTTTCAGAGGCATAGCGATACTCAAGATTGACAAACCACCGCTCATGGATCTCCTTTTGTATCTCCGCACTCCTTGCGCGAATTTCAGGAAAAGCAAAAGAAAATCCGCGCGCGCGCTCCTCGCTCACCTCGTGATTGTGCAACAAAAGGTCGTAAATGTCCTTATTTTGCCGCCTCCATCGCTCTTCATATTTGCTCGCAATCGCCGCGTCCCTATTCTTTCGCACGCAAAATTCCACATGTTCGCGCGATAAAAGCAACGAAGTCACAAAATGAAAATACTCCAAACTATCGCTCCTAAGCTCAAGATTCCCGCCCTTTTTCAAAACACGCAAAACCTCGCTCAAAAAGGGCGCACTAAAGACGCGTCGATGGGGCTTTTTATCCCACGGGACGGGGAAATGAATAAAAACTCGCTCAATTGAATTTGAAGGAAGCAGCTCCAAAAACACGCGCGCATCATAGGAGACAATCGAGATATTATCTAGCCCCATAAGCTCGATTCTCCGCAAGATCTGCTCAATGCTGGGCGTATGGATCTCAAGCCCGATAAACTCGCGATCTCTGTGCGTTTGTGCCTGATGTAGCAGATGTCTCCCGCTCCCAAAACCAATCTCAAGCCAATAATTTCGCTCCAAAAGCCACATGAAGGAATCAGGGGTTTTTAAAAATGGGCTCTCGCTCCTCTGTCTCGGGGAATCGACGCTATTAAGGTTGCTAGATAGGATAATTGCTTCACTTTTTTGCGCAAAAAGGCGCAGGGCTTTTTTGATGATTCCCACAGGCGAAATCCGCGTGCTTTTATCAAAACGCACCAAAATATCGCCCTCTTTTGCACGATACTTAATGCGCAAAAAAAACTCTCGCCCCTCGTGCAGCACGCGCACAAGCTCTTCGCTAGGGTAGTCGAGATTGCGTAATAAATCGCTAAAGTAATACCCCTCCGCGCTCAAAGGATAGCTCGGGTGCGCGATTTTTGAGGCGATGAAATGGGGCATTAGCGCGCCTCTTGCAGGAAAGATATAGTTACCTCTTCACTACGCTTAGATTCCAAGCCATTCCCATCAACACTCGCAACCGAATAGTGATATTGCGCCCCCGCGGAGACCTCTCTGTCATAAAAATGGGGCTCTTTGACGGAGATAAACCGCTCGCTTTTGCCAAACAACCCTCCCTCGCGCTTATAAACTACATATTCCACGCCTCGTGGGTCATTTGAGGAGAAGTGCAACACCACTTGAGCATTCTCAACCCGTGCGGATTCAATCAATGGCGCATTTGGAAGTGGGAGCGTGCATCCTCTCGCGGGCGATTCCTGCAAGAGGCTCTCAATGCCATCTGCATCAATCGCACTCACTTTGTAGAAATATTCCCGTCCATCACCCTCAATCGTATCGCTAAAATGCGTCTCTCCTTTTAATGTCGCATGCTCGGAGAATCCCCGATCAGCGCGTGCAGAGCGATAGAGCCTGTAAGAGATGACATCATTTTGCCCACTAGGATTCCACGTAAGCTCAATGCGCCTAGGCAGATTACTCGTCGCCTCGATTCCCCGAATGATAGGTGGTTTTGGTTTGGTTGTCGCGCGTAAAATCTCGCTTGGCACGCCCAAAACCCCATCGTGCGTGCGGGGAATCACGCGATATTGATACTCTTTGCCATCTTCCAATCCCGTGTCGAGATATTCGACCAAAAGGCGGGAATTAACCTCTCCCACGCTGCGCCACTCTCCCCTATCCTCGCGCTCAATCACATATCCGCTCACGCGCGGATCGACATGGGGCGCCCATAAGACTTTGATTTTACGTGGATAGCTGCTCATAGCTTTAGCAAAAGAGAGTGGGGCGAGCGAGAGTGTCTGTGCCTTAAGCGCGCCATTATCGCGTGAGACAGTATTGCTTGCTTTGTTGTAGGTAAGGATTTTATAGAAATATTCCGTATTTGGCTTTAGCCCCCCATCGACATAGTGTGCTCCAAAGCGGGAATCGATGCGTCCTATACGGAGAAATTCCATCTCATTTGCCTCTTTGCGATAAAGATAATATCCATCAACACGAGAATCATTCACCAAGTCCCATTCAAACGCCACAGAGCTCACATCAGCGATCATTCGTATCGATTCCACGCGCGGGAGCTCATCGCTGATTGCCTCGCGAGCTCCAAATCCCTCCATCGCACATCCGCTCACCAAAAAGACTAAAACGCTCCACAATAGTGTCGGGGAAAAGCACCTCATCAAGCAACTCCGCAGGGAAATTTCGTTCCAAATATCCTATCATATCTTCAAAAAGCGGAGCTTTAAAAAACATCGTCTCAAGCGTAATTGGATGACGTAAATAGAGCAAATAGGCATGTAAAAACACGCGCGAAAAGGGCTCTTTTGCGTAACCATAAAGAGAGTCGTTTAAAATATGCCGCCCCAAAAGCTCCAAATGCGCGCGAATCTGATGGGTTCGCCCCGTGAATAACTTCGCCGCGATAAGCTCGTGGGAATCGCAAAAATCCGTGCAGAGTTTCACAAAAGCACTCTTTGCATAGCGTCCATGTGCCACTTTTGCGATCTTTAGGCGATTTTTAGGATTCCTGCCCAGGGTGCATTCGATGAGCCGATTCTCCTTAAGTGGGCAATCAATGAGTGCAAGATAATAACGCCCCATGCTTTGATCCTGTAGCTGCCTACTTAGCGCGATGTGCGCCTCATTATTTTTTGCAACGACGATCGCTCCGCTCGTCTCTTTGTCAAGCCGATGCACGATTCCCCATCGCTCTTCGCCATTGATATTTGAAAGTGGCGTGCCCCGATTCCTGAGCCACTCCACAAGTGTCGCCTCTTTGACGCTCGGTGCGGAATGGACGACCACCCGTGGGGGTTTATTGAGCACCAGCAGGGAATCGTCCTCAAAAAGCACCTCAACGTCAAAATCCACCTCGTATTCCCCTGCGCTCGCTTGGGCAGATTTGGGAAGGCAAACCCTCAGCTCTTCGCCCCCCGCAAGCTTTACGCCCCCTTTTTGTGCCACTTTGCCATCAATCACAACATGCCCATTTGCAATCAGCCGCTCAATCTGATTGCGACTTTCGCCTAAAATCGCACTCAAAATCACATCAAGCCGCCCTTTGGTAGTGTTGCAAAAAATATGCTCTTTTAGCAGTGTTTGGCTACTCATCGTCTCTGTTTTCTTTATAGATTCCAAGAGTTTTTTGATAGAATCGGCACTTCTTGATTCTTAAGCTAAGGACTTACCGCGTGTTCTCCATCGATCGCAGGATTTTAACACACTTTGATTCGCTAATCCCCGTGATGATTCTCCCGCTCGTGATTGCTTCTTATGTTTTTATAGGCGAGATTAATGAGCGACTCGCTGAGAAGCAGTCCGCTTACATTCTGCTAGGAATCGTCTCCTTTTTCATCGTCTTTTTAATCCCGATTCGCAAGCTTTCGTGGAGCATTCCATTTTTTTACTGGATTAATATCCTGTTGCTCCTCTCAGTGGAGTTTTTTGGCACGGTTAAGCTTGGGGCAAAGCGATGGATTGAGATTCCGCTCATTCACTTCACACTCCAGCCCTCAGAGCTGATGAAGCCCGCCTTTATCCTCATGCTCGCCTATCTTATCTACCAAATGCCCCCACCTAAAGAGGGCTATGGCTGGAAAAGCTTTCTAAAGCTTAGTTTTTATATTTTGCTCCCTTTTCTCATCATTTTGAAGCAGCCGGATTTAGGCACGGCTTTGGTGCTATTGCTAACGGGTCTTGGGGTGCTTTTCCTTGTGGGGGTGCATTATAAGATTTGGTTAAGTATTCTCCTTGTCCTCGGAATCGCCTCACCTCTACTCTACTCAAACCTGCACGATTATCAGCGCAAACGAATTACTGATTTTCTCAGCGAAAAGCCAAGCTATCACGTGCAACAATCTATCATTGCCATCGGCTCGGGCGGACTTTCGGGCAAATCCAAAGATGAAGCGACGCAAGCGCAACTAAAATTCCTCCCCATCGCCACCAGCGACTTTATCTTTGCCTATTATGCGGAACGTTTGGGATTTTGGGGCACGCTTGCGCTAATTATCCTCTATCTCTCGCTCGCCCTGCATCTGCTCTCGCTAAGCCTCACTCACAAAGCCGATTATCTCCTGCAAGTCGTCTCTGCATCGCTTTCACTACTCATTTTTATCTACGCGACGGTCAATATCGCCATGACCATCGGACTAGCCCCCGTAGTCGGACTTCCATTGCCGCTCTTTAGCTATGGAGGGAGTAGCTTTGTTACCTTTATGATTCTCTTTGGGATCTTAGAAAACCTGCTTGCTTTCAGATTCAACTTTATGTATAATTTCGCCTCTTTGGGCAGGGGTCCTTAGCTCAGCTGGTTAGAGCACTCGGCTCATAACCGATTGGTCGTAGGTTCAAGTCCTACAGGACCCACCACACTTCATGAGTTCGCGTTCAGATGTGCGCGATTCCCGAGCCGATTCCCGCTAATTTTGCCTCAAATCAAGCCTTGTTATTCCTTATCATATTCCTCTTGCTTTTACTCCTCTAGTAGCCCGCAAGCAGTGAGCCTGAGACGTTGTGCCATATGGAAAATATTGCTCCGTGAAGCGCCACCAGCGCGCCAAAATATTTAGCCACAAGAACCACCGCGAATCCGGAATTTTTCACTCCCGCTTCGATGGCGATCGCGTGCGCGCAATTTTTCACTCAAGCCCATCATTTTGCTTAAAAAATCCAAGTAAAAACCCGAATAAACCAAAGAGCGACACAATCATCTCTTCAAGAAATGCCTAAAAATAGGATAGTCCACAAGAAAGAGTGGGGTATCAACGCGCTCTATAAATCTTCCAAAATAGTAATAATTTTCACACTATTTTAAGTTTTGTATTCTAAAAATCCGAAAAATAAATTTTGATCGCGATGATCGAAGCGGCCGCTTCAGCTTTAATAAAGGTTATTTTCCCAAAAGAAGTATGCGAAATTTTTCAAAATTTCTCACCACAATCACTCCAATCAATCAATATTACACAGGGATTCAAAAATCACAAATTGCTAATTTATTTTTGAATAAGTTACAAATAAAAAGTAATATGTTAAGCTAACTTTGAATTAGAAAAATTAATACAAAAGGAAAAGCTATGATTTCAGTAGAAAGAGAGCTACAAGAGGCTTTGAATGAGCTGGATAAAGAGCTGAAAAACTCGGGAATCAGTCGACGGGACGCGCTTAAGATTCTCGGACTTGGGGGCGTGGCATTGACCTTGCCAAGTGCGAGCAACACAGCGCGCGCAGCTAGCAATGCAAAGGGCAAAATCGTCATTATCGGCGCAGGTCTTGGAGGAATCAGTGTCGCCGCGCGCCTGAATAGGGCACTTAGCGACCCGGACATCACCATTATTGACGGAGCGGAGAAGATCGATTATCAGCCCGGATATACGCTCATCGCAAGTGGCGTTTATGGCCCTAATGACGTAACGTATGACCGTGCGGGGCTGATTCCTAGCGGTGTGAAGTGGATTAAGGAGTATGCGAGCGAAATTGATGCAGATAACAACTCTGTAACCACCGCTTCAGGGCAGAAAATTGACTATGACTATCTCGTCGTCGCGACAGGGTGCGAGACGGACTATTCGATGATTAATGGTCTTAGTGAAGAATATGTCGGTCGTAACGGAATTACCTCCGTCTATACGCTCTCTGGCAGTCAAAAGGCTTTCGCACAGATCCAAGAGTTCGTCGAGCATGGGGGCACAGGGCTATTTACCGACCCTGCAACGCCCATTAAATGTGGCGGCGCACCTAAGAAAATCCAATTCTTAATCGATGACTACGCGAGAAAAGAGGGGAAACACGACAAAATCAAAACCATTTTCCTCCCCAATGGCGGTGCAATGTTCAGTGTCAAAGAGTATGCCGCGATGATTGAGGAGCTCTACAAAGAGAAAGGAATGGAGTGGCGATTCCGCCATAATTTAATTGAGATTGACCCCTCAGCAAAACGTGCAACTTTTGAGCATACCTACACAACTAAGGGCGATTTTGACCCCGTTTTGGGCGAGCATGAGATGATTACACACAAAGATCGCGTCGAGCTTGATTATGATCTTATCCACATCACACCCCCTATGCACGCACCCAAAGTCCTCAAAGATTCCGCGCTCTCGTGGAAAAAGGGAAGTGCCGCTGCTGGGGGCTGGATGGAGCTTACCAAAGAGACATTGCAGCACCCCGTGTATAAAAATGTCTTTGGGCTTGGCGATTCCGCGGGAATCCCCATGGGCAAAACAGGCGGAAGCGTGCGCAAGCAAGCTCCCGTGCTCGTAGAGAACCTTATCAGCGTCATGGAAGGCAAGGAGCCCACCGCACAATATGGCGGCTACACCGTATGCCCACTCATCGTTGATTACGGTCGCGTGGCGATGCTTGAATTTGACTGGAATAAAGAGCCTAAGCCCTCATTCCCGCTCGATCCTACGCAACCACGATGGATCTATTGGATTATGAAAGTCTATATGCTTAAGCCCATGACTATGATCGGAATGCTAAAAGGTCTCGCATAAACATAAAGAGGTGCATTTTGCGCGAGGGCGTGCTCTTTATGGCACTCCTCCTCGTGCTTGCGGTGCTGATGCATAGCGAGAGCTTGAGAGAGCGGGTGCGCGGCTGGCTCTCCTAGACCCGAGCTATTTTATCCACCCGTTTCTTTGGACGATTCCCTTCTATGCTATAGCGTGGATTCCCCGCTGGGTAATGCGAATTATCCAAAGAATACGGGCAAAATAATCGACGATTTTGTATCGCAACTTGCGCAGGTGACTTCCCTCCTTTTTTAGGGCGCGCGGGACTCCCATCAGAGTGCTTACATCAAAGCTTGCAATCTCACCGAAGCTTGCTTCTCGCCCATGTTTTGCTTATATTTTACTTGCCTGCGCGCACCAAATCTACCCGCAGCAAAAGCTCCTATGGAAAATCGACAAAAGCGCGCGGATTAGCTCAAGACAGCGCATTTAACTTACGCCCATGCCCCACGCACCCATTCAAACACTACAAAAGAGCTTCCATTCGGAGATTCCCGCTCCTTAGAGCTTTAGCTTTAGCTCCTCATTATCCATCACGCCGATTCCTCGCTTGAGCACATCGCGCGCAATCTCCTGTGCCTCAGAGAGTGAGTGCATTGCCGCTGTTCCGCACTGATAGATATTAAGTTCAGGAATCTGATCTTCGCCCTGAAGCTCTAAAATATCCTCCATTGATTCCCGCCAAGCTTCGCAGACTCTAGGTGGCTCAGGCACGCCGATAAGGCTCATATAAAATCCCGTGCGGCAGCCCATAGGAGAGATGTCGATAATCTCGATTCCCGCACCATTTAGATGATCCCTCATGAAGCCTGCAAAAAGGTGCTCTAGGGTGTGGATTCCTCGCTCGCTTAGGATCTCTTTATTGGGGCGACAAAAGCGCAAATCATAGACTGCGATTTTATCACCCTTTGGTGTCGTCATCACTTTTGCTAGACGCACCGCTGGAGCGGGCATTCGCGTATGATCTACTTTGAAACTATCAAGCAATGGCATAGTAACTCCTTTTTAAAAGATAAAATGAAACAAAGTTTTTAAAAGATTGGCAACTCGATAACAAACTCCGCGCCCCCTTCTATATTCCGCACCTGAATATTCCCGTGCATCTCCTGCTCGATAATATTCTTCACAATAAAGAGAGAAAGTCCCACTCCATCGCCTTGAAACTTTGTCGTCGTATAAGGTTGGAATATTTTTTCTATCATCTCTTCGTTGATTCCTCCAGCATTATCGCGGATAATCATAAGCGCGCTATTTTTTAGCGCACTTGTCTCAATCTCAATTTTTCGTATTTCCTGATTCTCATGCAAAAGAGCAAACGCATCGACAGAATTTTGAAAAAGACTGAGCAGATTCCTGATGAGCTCCTTACGGAATTGCACCATTTCGACATCTTCGCCTAGGATTTCATACGTGATTTTACCCTCATTTAGTGAACTTTCAAGGAACGAAAACGCCTCCTTGATTGCAGAATGAAGCATGAATTTCTCCTTGACCTTATCACGCTTAAAAAAGCCAGAAATCCGCGAGATCCCCTGTGAGAGTGACTGAATGGAGCGCTCCATCATATCAAGCAGAGTATGCGATTCCTCAATGTTTGGATTCTTGCTTAAAATAGAATCTTTTAGGAGCGAGAGCTGGATATTAAGCCCATTTAAAGGTTGTCGCCACTGATGAGCAATACTGTTTAAAAGCTCAGATGTGGCGGTATATTTTGACTGCGCGATCGCGACTTTAAACAGCGAATGCACCTCTTTTAAGACTAGCTCCTTAATCATAAACGCAGGCAGCAGATAAGCAATCAAAATCATCACGCCCAAATAGATGAGGCTTTGCAAAAGCAAAGAATCCGCTTTCGCGCATATTTCGTTGGGATTAAGCAGGGCGAGGAGGCGGATTCCCCGCGGATTCCCAAGCGAGAGTGCAAGCAGCTTCCCATCAAGGCTATACCCCTCCTCCCACCAGATTCCTCGAGATGAAGTGCGCTTGGTAAGCTCTTTTAGCTGCACCTGTTCATCGACTTTATGACCGATGATGTCGGCGTTTTGCGGATAAGCATCAACAATCTTGTGACGGGAATCGATGAGGTAAATCTTCGCATGCGTGCCAAGATGTTGCCTAAGATTTGTATCAGAAAACCAATCAAGTTTCCCGCCTCCCATCAAAATGCCCGATTCCTCGCCTTTTGTCCCAAGAATCGGAAGCGCAAAAAGCAAAATAGGATACTCATAAAAAGGCGACAAAATCACGTCCCCCACGACAAAATGCCGCTCAACTTGCACACGTTTCTTGAGTGCGAAAAGCTCTTGATACATGTAATGAAGCGGCGTAATCACACAGAGCACCTCGCCCTTTGAGCCCATCACGCCCAGATTGACATAAAAGGACGAAAGCGCGCGAAAACCTTGCAAAACCTCTTGGCATTCAGGTGTGCGCGTCTCCCGTATAGCGGGAATCTTGGAGAGCAGTGCAAGCTCCTTTCTCGCAGAGAAAAGTGCATCCTCATAACGCTTAACAATCGCGTCCATGTAGCGAACGGTCTCTTGAATATACTGCTCTTTGGTGTTTTGACACTCTCTCCAGCTCTGGTAGGAATCAAACGCAAAAAAGGGAATAAAGGCAAGAAATATGACAAATGCCACACGATTCCTGTATCCCTTTAACATCTGTGAAACATTCATCGCTATTCTCTTTCTCGCACTCTCTTAAGAATCGGCTAAACCCTCGCCTCTTCGCGCCTTTGGAGATATTCCCAACGCTCATCAACCTCTTTTTGCCACTGCGTAATTATATGCTCATTCTCCTGTTTAAAGAGATGTTTGAAACGTCCTTGCGCGGCAAGATAATCACGCACAGGAATGATATTCTTCGGACGATAGGTGATGTTTAGCTCCTTGCCATCAATAATCTCATAGAGCGGAAACACAAGGGAATCGACGGCTAAATCGCTAATCTCAACCGTCAAATTGGACTCAAATTTCCACTCCGTCGTGCAGGCACTCATGGCGTTAATAAAAGCTGGACCCTCGGTATCAAGAGCCTGCTTGAGCTTTTTTGCCATATCTTTCCACTTGTTGGGCGCGACCTGCGCAACATAGGGCGCGCCATGCGCCGCCATAATCGCGAGAATGTCCTTTTTCTTATCCTTTTTGCCATAGCTCACGCGCCCTGCAGGAGTCGTCGTCGTGCTCGCACCCATGGGTGTTGAACCGCTCCGCTGCCCACCCGTATTTGCATAGACTTCATTATCAAGGCAGATATAGGTAATATCATGTCCGCGCTCAAAGCAGCCGCTGATGAATTGAAACCCAATATCATACGTCGCGCCGTCGCCCCCAAATGCGACGAATTTGGGCTTCTTATCCGAATAGAGCCGCCCTTTGCGCTCCAGAGCCTTATACATCGCCTCTGCGCCCGCTACCGCAGTGGAGCTATTTTCAAACCCGATATGAATCCACGGCACATCCCACGACGTATAGGGATACACCGCCGTGCTCACTTCAAGACAGCCCGTTGAAGCCGCCAAAACTAATGGGGAATCGGTGGCATTTAGCACCTCTCGGACAATCATTCCATGCGCACAACCCGGACAGAGCAGGTGCGCCCCCTCAAATCGCTCCGCTGCTTTAGAGTATTGTTTTAGGTTTTTAATCTCGCTCATCATTTTCTCCTTGCATCGCCTATCCCTACCGCTTAATTAAAGCCCATTTTTGATCCGCGAAGACCGATGAATTGCTGGGTTGGGATCAATAGTTTGCCCGCATCGGCATTGCTCTTTTGCTCTTTATAAATCTGCAACAAATCTGCCTGCCTCATATCACGCCCGCCTAGCCCGTAGATATAGTTTGTGAGGAGGGGTCGATTCCCGCCTTGCACCTGATAGAGTGCTGCGGCACATTCATTAAAGAGCATTCCCATCGCGCCCGCAGGCGAACTCCGATCCAAAAATGCCACGGCTTTGCAATGCTTCAACGCCTCACCCATCGCAAGATAAGGGAATGGACGCAACACACGAGTAGAGAGCACACCCGCTTTGATTCCCGCTTTCCGCGCCTCTTTGGCGGCAAAACGCGCCGATTCCACCGTCGTGCCAAGCGCGACGATCGCCACTTCCGCATCGTCCATATCATAGCTCTCAATCACTCTATATTCGCGCCCTGTAAGCTCTTTAAACTCCTTAAATGTGCGCTCAATAACGCAAATGGAATTCATAAGATCGTGATGGTGCCGAGCTTTGTGCTCAAAGTGCCAATCCTCCTCCGTCTGCGCGCCATACGTAGCGGGCTTGCTAAAATCAAGCATAGGATTCTTGGGCTTGTAATCCCCGATAAACGCATACGCCTCATCATCTTGGAGCGGACGGACATTTTGTGCCGTATGTGAGCAGATGAAGCCATCTTGATGCACCATCACAGGCAAGCGCACGTCATAATCCTCGGCAATCTTAAACGCCATGAGATTAAAATCATACGCCTCCTGGGGATTGTAGGTGCAAAGATTAATCCAGCCCGCATCACGCCCCAGATACATATCCGAATGATCGCCATTGACATTCAGCGGAGAGGCGAGCGCGCGATTCACGACATTAAGCACGATGGGCAGGCGCATACCCGCCGCTTGATAAAGCACCTCAATCATGAGCGCAAATCCTTGCGAGCTCGTCGCGGTCGCTACCCGTCCGCCTGCCGCGGCTGCACCCACACAGCCACTCATCGCAGCATGCTCAGATTCCACCATGACAAATTCGCCATCAATATAGCCATTGGCCAAAAAACTACTGTAATTCATCACAATCGGCGTAGAGGGCGTGATAGGATATGCCGCCACGACGTCGATTCTCGCTTGGCGCAACGCATGCGTCGCCGCCATATTCCCATCCCAGACCTCAATCTCCTGTAGCTCGATTTTCTCCGCCATGACTTAGTCTCTCTTTCTCTCTTCTTTTGCGGGCCACGAAGCAATCGCGCGCTCTTCGCTCTCATGGTCGCTAAACATTAAAAGCGATTTTGGATTACTCGGGCAGACGCTCACGCACACGCCACAGCCTTTACAGTGTGTGTAGTCGATTCCGCGCATTTTCTCATCGCGCACAAGAATCGAGGAATCGGGACAGTAGAGCCAACAGAAATAGCAATTAATACAGCCTGCGGGATTATACACGGGCTTATCCACGCGCCAATGCGCCGTGCTCGCAGTATAGGAAGTCTCCTTGTTGTATGCGCGCTCTTCGGGGTGCTTTTGGATTCCCGCCTCTGCGTCCTCCTTGAAAGGAAAAAGCAACGAGCCGATTTCAAACTCATTCCAGCCTTTGTAGTCCATAACTTCTCCTTATTTTACTTCGTCATACGCGCGCTTGATTGCGACCATATTCGCATCAATCACTTTCTGCGGAAGCTTCTTGCCCAGCACTTTTTTAAAAGCGTTCAAGAAAAAATCCAACTCTAGCGCGCCCGAAATCTTTATAAAAGCTCCCAACATCGGTGCATTGGGGATCGCCTTGCCCAGCGTGTCAAGAGAGATTTGAATACAATCCAGCGTATAGACCTCTTTGCCGAGCAGATCAGGCTTCTTTGCGAGCAACTCCTCTTTGCTTAGATGGGTCGTGATGATATATTTGGTCGAGGGTTTTTCATTCGCGCAGATGTCCGTAATAAACGTCAAGCCCGGGTCAATCACCAGCACATAGTCGGGGTTCATGTATTTTTCATGATTTCGGATCGGCTTCTCATCAATGCGATTATATGCACTCATCGCCGCCCCGCGTTTGGCTGAACCATAAAACGCGAACGCCTGCACCTCTTTACCTGTCCCGGCAATCACGTCCGCCAGACCCTTTGCTCCCGTTACCGCACCCTGTCCTGCGCGGCTATGCCACCTGATCTCTAGCATGTCGTGATCTCCTTAATGTTGGGCTAAAAAATGGCTCATTTTAGGAAAGTGGCACTTAAAAGCCCCTTGCAGGCTCACACTCTAGGAATCGGCAATCAATCGCACCGCAAAGAGCGCGTCGGGGACTATTCTATCTGTGTATTTTCGTAACACCTCTTCGCTTGCGTATCCGCTCAACACACCGATTCCCTCGATTCCCGCGTTTTGCGCTGCCAAAATATCCAAAGGCGTATCGCCAATCATATAGACTTGACTTTTATCAAAGCTCTCGGCTCTCATCTCATCTAATGCCCTAAGAATCGGCTCGGAATCGGGCTTCGCACGTTTCACATCTTCGCGCCCTATGACACATTCAAAATAGCCAAGCAATCCGAAATGTTCCAAAAGCTCGCGGGAAAATCGCCCTGTTTTGGTCGTTACCGCACCGATTCTCGCACACTTGCTCGCCTCTAAAATCGCCCTCTTTGCGCAGGGTAAAAGCTTTGTTTTTTGCTGTGAAACCTTATGATAATGCGCCTTGTAATCCGCAATACACTGGGCGATTCTCGGTGCAGGGACATTGAGCTTCGCACACATATCCTCAAGCGTATGACCGATGAGCCCCACGACTGCTTGATGCGAGGGAATTGGCAGACCATTTTTCTCAAATGCCACACAAAATCCCTCATATATAGCGTCCGTTGAGTCGATTAACGTCCCGTCCAAATCAAATAAAATAATGCGATCTTTCATATTTATCCTCTCAATCCGCTACGCCCTTGTTGCCACAACACCAAAAGCGCGAGCAGGAATCCGCTCGCCATTGCCACAGGATAACTAAGCCAGATTCCTAGACTTTCCAAAAAATTGGGCAAAATCTCAAGCCACATGATGACAAAAATAAAATTATACGAAACCGAAACGAGAAAAGCGGGCTTGGTGCGCTCAATGGACTGAAAAAAGGTGGCAGTTAGGATATTCACGCCCAAAAACAGATACCCTGCATAGTAAATTTTCATCACATTAGCAGTCTCAATCACAAGCCTTGGATCATCTGGGAAAAATAGTGCCGCTGCTTGAGAACCAAAAAGGAGACTTAGCGTATAAATCGCCACACCGAGCAAAAGAGCGATCTTGAATGTGAAGTTAAAAATCTCCCTCACCCGCTCATGCTCGCGCGCACCATGATTGAAGCTCGCAATCGGTTGCAACCCCTGCGCGAGCGCGATGAGCGTCATCACAGCAATCATGCCGATATAGCCCACCGCACCTGCAATCGCCACGCCCTCTTCGCCCATGACGCGGATAATCTTAAAATTGTAAAGTGCAATCACGATTCCTGTGGTTATCTCGGTAAATGCGGGTGAAATACCATTTTTCACCGCACGCCACACCACAGGGAGATGGATAAAAAAGCGTGAAAAATAGAGCGTGCCTCGCTTAAAAATAAAATGCGAGAGCAAAAGGATAATCCCTATGCAGTGTGAAAGTGCCGTAGAGAGCGCAGCACCAAAGAGCCCCCACGAAAAAATAAAGATAAAAGTGTAGTTCATCGCGATATTGCTAAACGAGCCGACAATCATCGAGCTCATCGCGAGGTAAGGGGCTTTGTCATTACGCACAAACGCCTCAAGAAGCGGGTGAATGATAATAATCGGCGCGGCTAGGACAATTACCCCCAAATATTCAAGCACGTAAGATTGTAAACTCCCCTCCGCACCAAGGAAGCGAGCGAGCTCATAACGGTAAGCAAAAAGCCCGATTCCAAGCAAGACAGAGAATATAAGCGCAAAATAGAATATGGAATTAAAAATCTCTCTAGCTCCTCTCTCATCGCCTCGCCCCATCGCTGCGGATGCGAGCACCGCCCCGCCAAAACTAAAAAGAAGCTCAAGACTTATAAAAAAGGAGAAAATCGGGACGCAGAGATTGATCGCTGCAAGTCCGAGTGCGCCTATTTTGCGCCCGATAAAAAGCCCATCAAAAAATACATCGGTCGAAAGGATAAGAAGCCCAAAAAACGCAGGGAAAAAATAGTAGAAAAATAGCCTAGGAATCGGGTCTTTTTGGAGATTGAGAGGTGCTTTTTTGTGAGTCATTGATAGCCTTTTTTACCTCACAAGTAGAATTAACTCTCCAAAGCCTATTTATATGGGCGCGATTCCCGCGTGCATTTTGGGGCGAGGATTCCCAAAAGAACGTCTCTCAAGAATCGCCCAAAAACATAAAAAACCGCCTCAATCACCCCGCATAAAGAAGTAGGGAGTCTAAACCCATTATCGTTTGGAGAATTGCGGACTTCTTCGCGCCTTTCGCTTACCATATTTCTTACGTTCAACCACACGGGAATCGCGCGTCAAGAGCCCCTTGGGTTTAAGAATGCTTCTAAAAGCCATATCATAAGCGGATAGAGCCTTTGAAATCCCGTGGCGCAACGCCTCCGCCTGCGCAGAATACCCGCCGCCAAGCGTAACGGAGATAATATCCACGCTCTTCTCTTGCTTGGTCAGCAAAAGAGGTTGCATCACTTTCATCTTGATCGCCTCATGTCCGCCGAGCCAATCATTGAGGCTGGTGCCGTTAATGGTAAGCTTGCCACTACCCGGAGTGAGCCACACTTTTGCTATCGCTGTTTTTCGCTTGCCTGTTGCGTAAATTTTTGCCATTTCTCTCTATCCTTACTTCGTGACTTGTGCAGTGTGTGGGTGTTCAGCACCTGCATATACTTTGAGCTTCTTAAGCATTACGCGACCAAGTTTGGTCTTAGGGAGCATGCCCCGTGCAGCAAGCTTGAAGAGCTTCTCGGGATTTTTTTCCAAAAGCTCTTGAAGTGTTTGAGATTTGGTGCTACCAAAATAACCCGAATGGGTGAAATACTCCTTCGCATCAAGCTTCAAGCCACTGAAGCTAACTTTAGCCGCATTGATGATGACGACAAAATCGCCGCAATCAACATGTGGAGTGTAATAGGGTCGGTGCTTGCCGCGCAAAAGCGTAGCCACTTGGGTCATCAGACGACCGAAAGTCTTGCCTTCCGCGTCTAGCACGACCCACTCGCGCTTAATTTCGTTGGCTTTCGCCATTTTGGTTATATTCATGATTATGCCTCTGTGGGTATTTTGCCTTAAAGCGGGAATCCGATGCGGAATCGCGCGCTAAAATTGAGCGGGATTGTAGAAATTTTATGCTTTATTATTGCTTAAATTAAGGAATATCTAAACTCCGTAGCAAATGCGCAATACAAATGTGCGAATTGCCCTATTCGTCTTGCAAAATCTCCGTGCCGATTCCCTCACTAGTAAAGAGCTCAAGCAGTAGCGAATGCTCAATTCGCCCATCGATGATATGCGCCTTTTCCACGCCACCTTTCACGCACTGCACGCACGCATCGACCTTGGGAATCATGCCCCCACTAATCACACCCGCGCGCTTATTTTCCTCCACTTCACTCAAGGTGAGACTCTCAATAAGCTCCCCATCGCTATTTAGCACGCCCTGCGTGTCCGTGAGGAAGATCACTTTGCGCGCTTTGATTGCCTGTGCAATCTCGCTCGCAGCGATGTCTGCATTGATGTTGTAGCCCGGATGTCCCGCCTCTTCTCCCTCAGCCACAGGCGCAATCACAGGCACGAAACCCTGCTCAAGGAGATTGTGAATGATTTCACTCCTCACCTCGACTATCTCGCCCGTGTAGCCAAAACGCCCGCCATCTTTAGGTTTAGCGCGCAATAACGAGGAATCCTTGCCGCTGATTCCCACGGCTTTGACACCGTGATGATTGAGAAATGAGGTAATTTCTTTATTAATCTCGCCACTTAGCACCATCTCGACCACTTTCATGGAATCGACACACGTTATGCGATACCCATCGACGAATTTGCTCTCAATCCCGAGCTTCTCAAGCAATTCCGTAATCTTTTTCCCGCCGCCATGCACGATTACTGGGCGGATTCCGAGCATATACAAAAGCACAATATCAATGGCGAATTGCTCTTTTAGCGCGGGGGTAATCTGCGCTGCACCGCCATATTTAATCACCATAATGCTACCGCTAAAAAGTTTAATATGCGGGAGGGAATCCAAAAGAATATTGACAATTTTCAGACGCTTTTGCATAAAGAAACCTCCTAGGATAGGTAATCCACGGCATTATAACAACAAATAGTGCCCACAAAAAGGCAGGAATCGCGCCAGTAACCCCGCGGATTCCCGCTTCTAGCGCATGCGCCTTTTTTCTACGCGCTCAACGTGCATACCCTCTCCTCGCCGATAATAGAGCGCATCGCGCCCTTCGTAGATGAGGGCTGCCTGTGTTGTTTTCCCGTTTGGGAGCGTAATCTCCACGCTCTCTTTGTAGAAAATCGCCTTGCCCCACGAATGACCGATTATGGGTAAAAATGAAAACATTGTCAGTATTACCACCCCGACGTAGAGTATTCTAAATGCGTTCGCCATCTTTGCAAAAAAGAGCAAGAATCCTGTCGAGATTGAGATTCCAAGGAATTTCAATCCATCAAAAGCATACGCAAAATAGGGGTTAAAATAGACAGCGATCCCATAATATTCCAAGTAGTTTTTCTGCACCCCCGCAAAAAAGACCACTAGAGGAATCAGGGTCAAAATCGAACCAAAAAATAGAATTGTAAAAAATTTCGTTACCATGAGTTACTCACCGAATCTTCTGACATCTCTCTCGCCCGAGATGCCATATTTTAGAGGGATTCCCCTTGCTAATCTCCACACTCTCATAGACAATCACGTCACACGCCCCTTTTGCAAATTCTAGCGAAAAGCTCTCGCCTGCCCGATTCGCCGAAGTAGAATAGAGTGCGCCAAAGCGCTCCAAAAACTGCCGATGTCTTTGGTCTTTTACCACTCGGATTCCCTTGCCATTAGGATAAACAAACGAAGTTTGTCGCGCCCTTCTTACACGATTCCTGAAACTCACAGGAACGCGCACGAATCGCTTAAGTATATCCAAAGAAGAGACACTTAAGAGCAGAGGTTTTCCCATGGGTCTGCCTTTTAGATTCCCAAGTCGCTTAGAATCTTTGCTCAAAAGCCCCGCAGTGGTATCACTCTGCGCGAGATAGACTAGCCCCGCATTCACGGCACTTTCCCTTGCAGATAGTCTTGAATGGTGTGCGCACTATTCACCCCGCCTAGGCGCATTTCCTTAATCGCAAGTGCCGCCGCATTAGCTGCCGAAAGTGTCGTAAAATAGGGCACGGCACTCCTTAGCACCTGACGGCGAATGCGCTTTGCGTCATCTTTACTTGATTTGTTATCGCTCGTGTTAATCGCCAGCGCAATCTCGCCGTTTGTGAGCTTATCCTCGATATTTGGGCGACCCTCAGAGATTTTTAGCACCGCTTGCGACTTTACACCCGCTTCGCTCAACGCCCTATGCGTCCCACTCGTCGCAAGAATTTCAAATCCAAGCTCCTCAAACTTGCGCGCAATCTCGATTCCTTGAAGCTTGTCCGTATTAGTGAGGGAGATAAACAGTTTGCCCCCTTGAGGGAGCGAATTTTTGCACGCCAGCTGACTTTTTGCAAAGCTAATGCCAAAACTGCGACTAATTCCCATCACTTCGCCCGTGGATTTCATCTCAGGTCCGAGAATCAGATCCGCGCCGCTTAGTTTGTTAAAAGGAAAGACCGATTCCTTCACAGCGATGTGATCGCTCCTCTTTGCGCGGTAGATTTCGCCCTCTTTTTGAACCCGGTTAAAGGAATCGTAATAGCGAAGGGCTTCGGGCAAATCCCCCTGCCACATGACGCGCGTGGCGACTTTTGCGAGCGGGATTCCCGTAGCTTTGCTGACAAAAGGCACGGTGCGGCTGGCGCGAGGATTAACCTCAATGAGATAGATTTCGCCCTTGTAAATTGCATATTGCGCGTTCATAAGCCCCTTCACACCGAGATTTATAGCGATTTTTGCACTGAGGCGCTCAATCTCCTCTATGATTTTTGGCTCAAGGCTCACCGCAGGGAGCGAGCACGCGGAATCGCCCGAGTGGATTCCCGCCTCTTCGATATGCTGCATGATTCCCGCAATATAGACACACTTGCCATCACAAATCACATCGACATCAAGCTCGGTCGCATTATCAAGGAATTTATCGATTAGCACGGGCGATTCCTCGCTCACACGCACCGCCTCTTCCATATAGAGGCGCAACTCCTCTTGATTATAGACAATCCTCATCGCGCGCCCGCCCAGCACGTAGCTTGGACGCACTAAAACCGGGAATCCGATACGCTCGGCAATCTCATGCGCCTCCTCTTTGGTAAAAGCCGTGCCATTTTGCGGCTGCTTGAGATGGTGCTCCTCAACGAATTTTGCGAACTTCTCCCGATCCTCCGCCACGTCAATCACTCTTGCGCTCGTGCCGATGATTTTCGCGCCGATTTGCGTGAGGATTTTAGCGAGCTTCAAAGGCGTCTGCCCGCCGAAATGGACGATGATTCCATCGGGATTCTCGCGCTCAATCACGCTTCGCACATGCTCAAAATCGATGGGCTCAAAATACAAAATATCGCTCGTATCATAATCCGTGCTGACGGTCTCGGGATTGCAGTTATACATGATTGAGGTAATCCCCAAATCTTGCAAGGCAAAAGCCGCATGCACGCAACAATAATCAAACTCGATTCCCTGTCCGATACGATTGGGGCCTCCGCCGATAATCATCACTTTCTTGCAGGAATCCGCTTTTTTAGAAGACGCGCCCTCCGTAAAATCACGTCCAAAGGGGGGCAACTCCACCACATCGGTGCTCGAATAAAGATAGGGTGTGAGTGCCATAAACTCCGCTGCACACGTATCTACCTCATGATAGCTAAGCGCGATTCCCAGCCGATTACGTGCGGAGTAGATTTCGCCCTCGCCAAGTTGCATATTTTCCCTGCGGCTGATGAGATGCGCAATCATCTTGTCGCTAAAACCATGCGCTTTAAGCGTGCGCAGGCGCGTTTTGTCATTGAGCACTTCAAGGTCGATTCCCGCCTCAAGGCGCACAATCTCTTCAAGTTGCTCCAAAAACCACGGGTCGATTTTGCACAGCTCATGAATCTCGATTCTGCTCAGCCCCTGACGGAATCCCTCGGCAATATAGAGCAACCGCTCGGCATTCGGACGACGGATTTCGCGCTTAATCTTTTCAATATCGCTACATATTTGGTTGAAACCAAAGATTCCTGTCTCCATGGAGCACAGAGCCTTTTGGAGCGATTCTTGGAAAGTCGCGCCGATTGCCATCACTTCGCCGATACTCTTCATGGACGTCGTGAGTGTGGAATCGGCGAGTGGAAATTTCTCAAACGTAAAACGCGGAATCTTCGTCACAATATAATCGATACTCGGCTCAAATGAAGCGGGCGTGCCGGTGATGTCATTTTTAATCTCATCGAGCGTATAGCCCACAGCAAGGAGTGTCGCGACTTTGGCGATGGGATAGCCCGTCGCTTTGCTTGCAAGAGCCGAGCTGCGCGAGACGCGCGGATTCATCTCGATGACAATCATGCGCCCGGTATCGGGGTGGATTGCAAACTGCACGTTGCTCCCGCCCGTATCTACGCCGATCTCGCGCAAAATCGCAAAACTCGCGTCGCGCATACGCTGATACTCCTTGTCCGTGAGCGTGAGCGCAGGCGCAATCGTAACGGAATCGCCCGTATGAACACCCATGGGATCGAGATTCTCAATACTGCATACGATGATACAATTATCCGCTTTATCGCGAATCACCTCCATCTCGAACTCTTTCCAGCCAAGGAGCGATTCCTCAATCAAAATCTCATGAATCGGGCTAATCTCTAAGCCGTTTTGAGCGATTTGCTTAAACTCCTCGATATTGTAAGCAACGCCACTCCCGCCCCCTGCGAGCGTAAAACTCGCACGGATAATAATGGGGAATCCGATCTCTTTAGCCGCCTCTAGGGCTTCGGGCATGTTGTAGGCGTAGCGCGAATGGGGTAAATCCATGCCAATTCTCTGCATCGCCTCTTTGAACGCTTTCCTATCCTCGCCTTTTTTGATTGCTTCAGGTTTCGCACCAAGGAAAATCACCTCGCCCAGCATGCCCTTTTGGTGCATACTCATCGCGATATTGAGCGCAGTCTGCCCGCCCATCGTGGGTAAGATCGCATCGACGCGCTCCTTTTTGATAATATCTGCGATAATCTCTTCGGTAATGGGCTCGATGTAGGTGCGATCGGCAAATTCGGGATCGGTCATGATGGTCGCGGGATTTGAATTAACTAACACCACGCGATAGCCTAGGCTCTTTAGCGTTTTAGCCGCTTGCGTGCCCGAATAGTCAAACTCGCACGCTTGACCGATAACAATGGGACCTGAGCCGATAAGGAGAATCGTGCTGATGTCTTCGCGTTTAGGCATGCCAAACCTTGCGTAAAAATGGGATTAGGTATTTCAAAATGCGCGATTTTAGCGAAAAAGCACTAAATTTTCACGTTTTACGTGCTTTTGGCTATGCTTGATTTTGCACGCTCTTTAGGGTAGGATTCCCGCCTCATAAACGAAGTAGGCGTTCAGCTCATCTGTTGCGTGGATTGAACGCCTCCTTTTAGACCTGTGCAATGGTGCTTTAGGATAATGCTTCAGGGTGGGAACACAGCAGAGCCTCCTAAAGTGTCGTGTGCCGCAGGTATCTGAATGGAGGTCTAAAGCCTCCCCAAACCTCCGCTCTGTCAAACTTCGTTTAAACTCTTTTCACTAAAATTCCCCAAAAGCTCTAAATTCAAAGGAACGTGCCGTGTGGATGACACGCCAAGATAGCGCGGATTTCCAGCAAGAATACGCTATCAAACATAAGATTCTCGACGCGCGCAGCGAGCACAATCGCTTGGAGATTTTTAAAAGCGACGCATTTGATGAGATCGCGCTAGTCAATGAGAATCGCATATTTTTGCGAAGTCTTTTGCACCAAGAGAGCGAGATTCTCGCGCATATTCCCTTATGCACGCACGCTGCACCTAAACGCCTACTCATCGCGGGAGGATTTGATCTTGAAGTAGCATTTGAGGCACTCAGACATGAGGATTTGGAGGTAGATTTCGCGCAAGAGGATTCTAAGATTCTCCACTCATTCATTAGCTTTTTTCCCCATTTTCAGGAAGTGATGAAGCACGCAAGATGTCGCATTTTGCCCTCGATTCCTCCAAAAGGGCAATATGACGTAATCATCTATCTATCACACCTAAAAAAGGAGCTTGTGGCGTCATTTCAGAGCATTTTATCAGATGATGGAATCCTCATCACTAGATTAGAAAATCTTATCCTGCACACGCAAACGACGCGAGAATATCTTGCCGAAGTTGCGCCTAATTTCTCCATTGCAATGCCCTTTATCGCGCCCTTTTCGCTCATCACGGATAATCATTTTCTCTTCCTCTCGCGCCGCTTCCACCCTACAGCAGATATTGTTTTGCAGCGCGCAGATATGCTCCAAAATCTCCTAAACTACGATGCTGCGATTCATCAGAGTGCTTTTATCCTGCCAAAATTCCTAAAAGTGGCACTGAAAAATATCGTGAAAAATTAACCATGCAAAAGCTACACTACGCAATCGCACTCTCAGGGGGAATCGGAACGGGTAAAAGCACCGCAGCTTCGATATTTCGGCTACTTGGATACAAAGTCATCGACGCGGATAAAATCGCGCATGAGCTCTTGCAAAAATACAAAAATGAAGTGGCGGAGCTCTTTGGAGAGGAAATTTTAAAAGATGAGAAGATCGAGCGCAAGGCGCTAGGGAAAATTGTTTTTGGGAATCTCTCCGAGCTAAAAAAGCTAGAAAACCTACTCCATCCCCCCATCCGCGCAGAGATCCTCGCACAAGCAGAGGCTCTTGAGGCACTGGGATTCCCCTATTTTGTCGATATTCCTCTCTTTTTTGAAAAACGCACATCTTATGAGGCGATCCAAAAAAGCGTGCTAGTCTATGCACCAAAAAGCGTGCAAAAAGAGCGAATTTCCCTGCGCGATGGACTTTTAGACACAGAGATAGAGGCGCGATTAAACGCACAAATGGACATTGAGAAAAAGCGCGCCCTTGCGGATTATGTCCTGCCTAATTATGGCTCGCTAGAAGAGCTCACAAGCGCGTGCGAAGCGATGTCAGAGCGGATCAAAAAGGAGCTTGTATGAAAATCCCTGTCTCGAAATATAGCGCGAGTGGCAATGATTTTCTTATTTTTCACGCTTTCAAAAAGGGCGATAGAAGCGCGCTAGCAAAGCAAATATGCGACTCTCATCAGGGTTTAGGGGCAGATGGACTCATTGTGCTTTTGCCCCACAGCGAGCTTGATTTTGAATGGGAGTTTTACAATCGCGATGGGAGTCGCGCGAATATGTGCGGGAATGGCGCAAGAGCCGCAGCTTTACATGCTTTTACGCACGCTTTGGCGGGAGATACACAGCGATTCCTCACGGGTGCGGGAATCATCTCCGCAAGTATCCAAAATCACGAAGTGGAAGTTGCCCTCACCGCGCCGAAAATCCTTGATAAGGGCATTGAGAGGCTCGGATTCTCATGGTGGTTTATTGATACGGGTGTGCCTCATCTGGTGAGCCTTGATAAGGGGGCGTTTGCTCTCCCAAAAAGTGAGCTTGAGTGCCTAAGGCACGAGTTTGACGCCAATGTGAATGTCGCGCAAAACCGCGCTCAAGGAATCGCACTACGGACGTTTGAGCGCGGCGTGGAAGATGAGACGCTTGCGTGTGGGACGGGAATGGCGGCGGTATTTTTGCGCGCACATCATGCAGGAATCGTGCCCGCGCAGGCTGTGCTGATTCCTGCAAGTGGCGAGCATTTGGAGCTGAGAATTGCGGAGGAGGAGATATTTTTCAAAGGCAAGGTCTCTGAAATCTGCGATACTTTTTTAAATTTTGGAGGCGACCCAGCGCATTGCGCGGATTCCCCACATTTCTGACGCTAGAATATCCTTTAAGTAATTACTTTAAGTCTATTTTGAATAGAATGCCCGATTCAAAACACAATCACATAGGGAGCATAAATGTCAGAGAACATGAAACGACGTGATTTTCTCGGTATGACCCTCGGCGGTGTGGCGGCTGTTGGCGCAGGTGCTACGCTAGTCGCGATGAAGGGTGCGTGGGATCCGTTACCTAGCGTCATTTCTGCGGGATTTACGACGGTAGATTTGAGCGGAATGAACGAGGGCGAGTGTCGGACGGTCGAATGGCGAGGCAAGCCGGTGTATGTCCTAAAAAAGAGTGCCGCGATGGAAAAATGCGCAGAGCGTGATGTGGTGGTAGATGGATCGGACTACTCCGTGGGAATCCAAATCTGCACGCACCTAGGTTGTATCCCATTTTATGACAGTGGCGAGATGAAGTTTAAGTGCGCCTGCCACGGAGGTGAGTTTGACGCCTGTGGCAGACAGACTTTCGGACCGCCTCCCACCCCTATGGAGATTCCTCCGTTTAGAATCGAGGGCACAAAACTTGTGCTTGGTGAAGAAGGTCCCGAGTATCAAAAGCTCGCGGGCAAAGCGTAAGTAAGGAGGCGGACTTATGGCAGAAATCAGAAAAGCTGAGGGCTTTATTGATTGGTTAGATCAGCGGCTCGCGGTCAAAAAACTCATGCAAGTGCTAATGACGGAGTATTGGATTCCTAAAAATATCAACTTCCTCTGGGCGATGGGTGTCGTGTTAATTGTGCTTTTTGCGATCCTTTTTGTTTCGGGAATCTTCTTGCTTATGTATTACAAGCCCGATGTGAAGCTCGCATTTGATAGCGTGAATTACACCATCATGCAAGAGGTAAAGTATGGCTGGCTCTGGAGACATCTCCACGCGGTAGCGGCTTCGGCGGTCTTCCTTGTGATTTATATCCACATGTTTGTCGCAATCTATTATGGCTCATACAAAAAGGGTCGCGAGGTCATTTGGATTGGCGGTATGATAATTTTCATCGCTTTTTCAGCCGAGGCATTCAGCGGATACATGCTTCCATGGGGACAGATGAGCTACTGGGCGGCAGCGGTCATTACGAATATTTTTGGCGGGATTCCTGTCGTTGGTCCTGACCTTGTTATTTGGATTCGCGGGAATTTCGTCGTCTCAGACGCGACCTTGACGCGCTTTTTCATGCTACACGTCGTGCTCCTTCCCGTCCTCATCATCGCTCTTCTTGCCATACACTTCTACACTCTCAGAGTGCCCCATGTAGGAAATGAAGATGGCGAAGAGATTGACTTTGACGCAGAAGCGGAAAAGTATAAGGCGGGCAAGAAAAAAGAGGCAAAAGTCATTCCGTTTTGGCCCATGTTCTTATCCAAAGATATTTTTATCGTCTGCGTGTTTATGGTGTTTTTCCTCTATCTTACCTGCTTCCACTATGATTTTGCGATGGATCCGATTAACTTCGAACCCGCAAATTCCATGAAAACGCCGCTCCATATCTATCCTGAGTGGTATTTCTTGTGGAGCTATGAGGTGCTTAGGGGATTCTTCTTTAGCTCAGACCTCGGGCTTATCGCATTTGCTGCGGCGAATGTCATATTTGTCCTACTTCCATTCCTCGATAGAAGCCCCGTAGTCGCGCCTGCACACAAACGCCCTATGTTTATGGTTTGGTTTTGGATCATGATTATCGACCTCATCGTTCTGACGATTTATGGCAAACTCCCACCTACGGGAATCAACGCCTATATCGGGCTTGTAGCTTCTTTGACATTCCTTGGGCTATTTGTCGTGGCGCTCCCTGTCATTACGCTAATTGAAGCGAAAAAAATTAACAAAGCAGGAGGCTTGTCATGAGAGAGCTTAAACTGCTACTGATTGTATCAACAATAACGGGTGTGCTTTACTGGGGTGTCGAGCCCCTTGCGCACAGTGTCATGCACCCAGCTGTTACCCCTGCGGACTACACCTTCAGCGATTTAGAGAAAATTGATCTCTCCAAAGGCGACCCCGCGCTTGGTAGCGAGCTTGCTAGCGCAAACTGTATCGCCTGCCACAGTATCAAAACTCAGGGATTTGACGCTCCTATGGACAATGAGAGCGCGAGTGCTAGCTATGGAGTCGTGCCTCCAGATCTCTCTAGCGCAGGACTCATCTATGAAGATAATTACTTGGCAAACTTCATCAAAGAGCCCACAAAAGCAGCGCATGTAGCGCATGTGTTTAATGATAGCAAGCCCTACCCGATGCCTGCGTATAATTGGATGAGCGATGAAGAGATTGCGCACATCGTCGCCTACTTTAAGAGCATTGCTCCTAAGCAGCTCTCAAATAAAGAGGTCTTCGCCGATGCCTGCCAGCGGTGCCACGGCATGAAATACGATTCCCTTGCGCCAATCACGCCCGAGGCGACTCTTGCGGGCTATATGGGCTCTGTAGCTCCCGATCTCTCGATGATGATCCGTAGCAAAGGTGCAAACTATCTGCACACGTTCATCAATGAGCCACAAAAGCAGCTCCACGGCACTGCGATGCCTCGCGTAGGTCTCACAGAGCAGGCGCAAGCGCAAGTGGTGAGCTACATCGAGAGTATCGGCGATAGCAAAAAGGCTGAGCGCGAGAATATCGGGATTAAGTCCATGCTCTTTATGGTTGTCATGTCGATTCTCGCTTATTTTTGGAAGCGCAAAATCTGGAGCGAAGTGCATTAAATAGCCTCTACTGAAGTGTGAGAATCGCTCCCTCGCGCTTCAAAGCTCTTTTTTGGTTCCTCTTTTTTCTTTTTGACATGCTCTATCGTGCAAGAATCACGGGAATCTGCCCCATCATCCACCTACCTAAAGCGATAAACTTTCCCCCTTTAAGACCTCTTTGCAGATTCTTCTTTTAGGAGCACAAAGCCAAAAACATAAAAAATATTTGCATACAAAATCAAGCGCTCTATTCTTTTGTGTTTAAATGATAGTTAAAGGGCTTTTAAATCATGAAGCCTGTGCGAGCACCTGCAGTCGATACTTGCGCGATGACATTTGCTGCGAGAGGATTAATCTTTACAAAAGAGGATAAAAGCTAAAGCGGCGCGCTTTGTGGCGGGCGCATTTACACCCCACCAAAGCCACTGAGGTTATAAAATTATGCGAGTGGGAGTTTTTGAGCGAGCTATTTTAGCTCATCATACATCTCGCAAGCATGATCTACATAAGCTTCAGGTGCACGAGGATCCTTTACTCCCAGCTCGCAAGCCTTTTTAAAATATCGCACCGCTCCGCTTCTATTGCCTCTGTCAGCTTCATAGCGACCAAGCCGGTAGCATGCCCCAAAATTATTTTTGCTATCGCATAATTTTTTCAGATAGGCTGCTCCTTTAGCGGGATTTTTCTGCACCCCATGCCCTTTCTTGTATATATTCAAAACATAAGCGCACCCTGATACCTCTCCGCCCTCGCACCCTAGAGTGTAGAGCTTTAGAGCCTTTTTGTAGTCTCGCTGGGCACGAGGTAGCTCGAAGTCATATATCATCCCAAGCCTGGTGCAAGCATCAGCGAAATATTCATCTTTTTCATTACCCTTTTTGCACACTTTCTCGAAGTAGAATATAGCTTTTTGAAGATCTTCGCTTAAGCCATCCCAGCCATAGTTGTAATTTACCCCCAGGTCCTTGCATGCCTCGCTATCTCCGTTGCTGCACTTCTCATCAAGCTCTCTAGCTTTCGCTTGCGAACTGTAGTCTCCTAACGCCTCGACACACAGCAAACTAACTAATACCACCAAACCTAAGACCATCTTTCTCATTTTTTCTCCTTTGATTTTATTTTTTCAATACAAAAAAGCGCAAGCAAGAGAGCGCCCGACCACACCATTAGGGCGTAAAGCGTAAAACCCGTTTCATCCTTGACAGCCCATGTCGTCGCTATAGAAGCAATCATACTCGCTAATAACGACAGCACATACTTCTCCCATTTATCCAATCTGAGCTCATTATTGCTGTTTTCTTCCACATTTTCTCCTTTCCCAATGAATTTAAAATTAGGGTATTGTGCCCCCCGCTTAAAAAATGACGAAAAGATAAAGAGATAAACGGGGAATCAAGGGCGTTTGAGGGGTTTATAAGGAGGATTTAAAGAGGGGGAATATAAGAAAAAGGAGAAAATGGGAGTGAGGCTAGTAGCCTCTAGGCTCTTTTTGAATATATTCCTCATACGTGCCGCGAAAATCCACCACCTCGCCCCCCTCCTTGAGCTCGATGATACGATTGGCAAATGCGTCGATAAGCTCGCGGTCGTGCGTTACGCAGATGACATTGCCTTTGTAATTGTAAAGTGCCTCGCCCAGCGCGATGATCGCCTCAAGGTCAAGGTGGTTGCTCGGCTCATCAAGCACGAGGAAATTCCCGCCCTCAAGCATGAGCTTTGAGAGGATCATGCGGTGCTTCTCACCCCCACTTAGCGCGCTCACGCTCTTCTCCTGTTCCTCGCCGCTAAAGAGCATGCGTCCAAGGCAGTTGCGAATCTCGCCGCTATCAGCTTTCTTATCAAAGCTCCGCAACCACTCATAGAGACTCTCCTCGCCCGCGATACTCTCTGCGGCATTTTGCGGGAAGTAGCCCGATTCCACGGTCGCGCCCCATTTCACCGTGCCGCTATCGCTTTTTAGCTCTTCCATGATGATTTTACAAAATGTGCTTTTACCAATTCCATTAGGTCCAATGAGCGCTACCTTATCGCCGGGTAAGAAGTTGAAGCTAAGTTTCCTAAACACCGCGTGATCGCCATAACTTTTTGAGATATTTTCCACCTCAAGGGCTTCATTCCCAATCTCGCGGCGGATTTTAAAAACAATGCTCGGATCACGGCGCGAAGAGACTTGCAACGATTCTATATTCAACTTCTCAAGCTGCTTTTGACGGCTTGTCGCTTGTCTAGCTTTGGAGGCGTTGGCTGAGAATCGGCGGATAAAAGACTCGAGCTCCTCTTTCTCTTTGAGCTTTTTATTGCGCTCAATCTCCTGCTGTTTGGCGATGAGATTTGCGGCGATATACCAGTCGTCGTAATTGCCCGTGAATTCGCGCAACGTCTGAAAATCTAAGTCAAGAATGTGCGTGCATACGGCGTTAATAAAGTGTCGATCGTGGCTGATGATGACCATCGTGCCCTCGTGGCGTCTAAGATTCTCCTCGAGCCAGCCAATCGTGTGAATATCAAGGTTATTCGTCGGTTCATCAAGGAAGAGAATATCCGGCTTAGGGAAGAGCACCTGCGCGAGCAGGACTTTGAACTTATCGCCCCCCGTGAGCGTGCTCATAAGCTCGCTGTGGATTCCCGCGGGGAATCCGAGATCCTCCAAAATCTTCTCGATATTCACATCATATTCATACGTGGGATCTTCCTCTGCGCAAATCATCTCCAGCTCGCCAAGACGCGCATTCACCTCATCGCTAGAGAGATCACCCTCACTATAAAGACGCTCTTTCTCCTTGATTGCGTCATAGAGCCGCTTATTGCCGATGAGAACCGCATCAAAAATGCTGAGATTCTCAAACGCATATTGGTCTTGCTTGAGCACGCCTAATCGCAAGCCATTCTCAATCACAATCTCTCCTGCGGTATGCTCAATTTCGCCCGAGAGAATCTTAAGAAATGTCGATTTCCCCGCGCCATTTGCGCCAATAAGCCCATATCGCTTGCCCTTGTCAAGCTTCACATTGACATTTTCAAATAGCTTTTTTGTGGCATATTGCATGCCTAGGTTGATGGTTTGTAGCAAAATAGTCTCCTTAGATTTTACGTGGTTATTTATTCAAAATCGCGATGAGTGCGCTCATTCGCTGAATGCTCTCTTCTTTGCCCAGCGCAATCATCACTTCAAAGATCCCTACACCGCCGCCTTTACCAAGGAGTGCCAAACGCACCGCCATAAAAAGCTTCCCACTTTTTGCGTCACGCCCTTCTAAGAATCGCTGTGTCGATTCCTCGATCTCTTTGGGGGAATCAGGGAAAGGAAGTGCGCGCAGGTAATTTGCATAACTCTCTAACAGCTCTACACTCTCACGATTCTCGACTTTAGCGAGCAGTTTTGCCTCATATTCGACGGGCGTATAGATAATCTCGCGCAACATCTCGCCAAACTCCACAAGTGTTTTACTCCGCTCCTTAAGCGCCGGATAGAGGATCTCGCGCGCATGCGGACTTAGGGGCGCGATTCCCAGCTCGCCCAGAAGTGCCTCGAGCCTTTCGTTGCTGCTCTGATTGATATAGTGATGATTGAGCCATAGGAATTTCTCCGCGTTGTATGCGGAAGCCGAGCTGTTGATGTCGCTTGGATCAAAACTCTCTAACATCTCTTTGAGCGAGAAAATCTCCTGATCTCCATGACTCCAGCCCAGTCGCACGAGGAAATTCAGCACCGCCTCAGGCAAATACCCCGCGCGTTTATAATCCATCACACCCATCGCTCCATCACGTTTGCTAAGCTTTTTGCCCTCCGGGTTTAAAATCATCGGCACGTGATAAAACTTCGGAATCTTAAAGCCCAAAGCCTGATAGATGATGATCTGTTTGGGCGTGTTGCTCAAGTGATCATCGCCACGGATCACATCCGTAACACCCATGAGCGCATCATCAATCGAGACGACAAAATTATACGTCGGCGTCCCATCGCTACGCGCGATAATGTAATCATCAAGCTCTTTTGCGGCAATCCTCATCTCGCCCTTGATTCCGTCGCGAAACTCAATGTAGCCCTCAAGCGGAGCTTTGATCCGCACCACCGGGGCGATTCCCGCTGGGGGCGTGCCCTTAAAATCCCGATAGCGATTGTCATATTTTGGCGTCTCGCCCCGCGCCTTTTGCTCCTCGCGCAGGGAATCAAGCTCCTCTTTGCTCATGTAGCAATAATACGCCTTCCCCTCAGCGATGAGACGATTGATGTATTCGGTATAGAGCGGGAATCGCTTGGATTGATAGACCGCTTCGCCATCATAATCTAGTCCCACCCAGCTAAACGCCTCGATAATCGCCTTGGTCGCGTCGTGCGAATTTCTCGCCAAATCCGTATCCTCAATCCTTAGGAGGAATTTCCCGCCATTCCTGCGCGCAAAAAGATAGCTAAAAAGTGCGGTGCGTAGCCCACCGATGTGTAGATTCCCCGTAGGAGAGGGGGCAAAGCGTGTTACAATCATTAGAGATTCCTTAAAATTTTAGAGCGCATTTTAACGCAAAAATCGCCACCCCTTGGAGCAAAATACGCCCGATTCCCGCGCAATGCACCCATTTTTGAGGAATCGACACAAAAATAGCGCTCGACGCTACAAACTCTAAAGTGCCACCTAAAAGCGCGACGATTTTAATATCCTTATGGCATAATTAGGACTTTCTTGAATTCGGGTAAATCTACTAAGGAATCGACGCAAAATGGACTTCATCAACCTGCAATCACAATACCAAAAATATAAAGCCCAAATCGACAGCCAAATCGCCGAGGTGCTCAACACAAGCAACTACATCGGCGGGCAGAAAGTCGCGACTTTGGAGGCAAATCTGGCGGATTTCGTCGGCTCAAAACATGCGATTGCGTGCAGTAGCGGCACAAGCGCGATATTTTTGTCGCTCCTAGCCCTAGGAATCAAAGCGGGCGATGAGGTCATTACCACGCCTTTTACCTTTTTTGCCACCGCGGAGATGATTGCATTAGTGGGCGCAAAACCCGTATTTGTGGATATTGATGAGAAGACCTACAATATCGATGCGAATAAAATCGAGCAAGCCATCACAAAACGCACTAAAGCGATCATGCCCGTATCGCTTTTTGGGCAAATATCCGATATGAAGCAAATTAATGAAATCGCCAAAAAGCACAATCTAAGCGTGATTGAGGACGCAGCGCAAAGCTTTGGCGCGACGCAAGAGGGGGTTAGGTCGGGGAATCTCTCACATGTGGCTACGACCTCGTTTTTCCCCGCTAAACCGCTTGGCTGCTATGGCGATGGCGGGGCGATTTTCACGAGCGATGACGCGCTCGCCAAAGAGATAAGAATCAGGCTCAATCATGGCTCAGAACAGCGATATATTCACACACACATCGGGATTAACGGCAGGCTGGACGCATTGCAAGCGGGAATCTTGAATGTAAAACTCACTCATCTGAATGAGGAAATCGCCAAAAGAGCCGAAGTGGCGCACTATTATGACGAGCACCTGCAAAACGTGAGCGTGCCACATATTTTGGACAAGAATCAGAGCGTCTATGCTCAATATTGTATCCGCGTGAAAAATCGCGAGCGAGTTCTCAAAGCGTGCAAAGAGCGGGGAATCCCGACGGGAATCTACTACCCCGTGCCCCTTCATCTGCAGAGCGTCTTTAAAGAGCTTGGCTACAAGAAGGGCGATTTTAGCGTGAGTGAGGCGGTCAGTGAGGATATTATGGCATTGCCCATGAGCGCGTTTATCACAAAAGAGGAGCAAGACCTCGTGATAAAGACGGTCAATAATGCTTGAAGTAGCAATCATCGGCTTGGGGGTGATGGGAAAAAACCATTTAAAAACTCTGAAAAATATCCCAAATGCCGAGGTAGTCGCCACCTGCGATCCTGTCTCAAAAAACGAGCCAAATATCGCTCATTACAGGAATCTTGATGCGCTACTCAAAAACCACAAGCCCGAGGTTGCAATCATCGCCACGCCTACGTCTTTTCATGTGGAGAGCGCAAAAGCATGTATGCAAAAGGGCATTAACGTCCTCATCGAAAAGCCTCTAGCGAGGAATCTATCCGAAGCAAGAGAGCTAAAAGAGTTCGCAAGCAAAATGAGTGTAAGGGCGGTTTTAGGGCATGTAGAGCGGTTCAACCCCGCAATCATCGCGCTAAAAAACGAACTAAAAGACAAAACCATCTACGCAATCCACACCACGCGAATTTCGCCCTTCCCCGCTAGGATCGCTGATGTGGGCGTGCTCGCAGACCTTGGCGTGCATGATATTGATCTGATCCGATTCCTAAGCCAAAGGGAAATCACGGAATCACACATAGCAAAATCGCGCCACCGCCATGCCACCTGCGAAGATAGCGCAAATATCAGCCTGAAGCTGCAAGATGACATTCTCGCTCATGTGCGCCTCTCTTGGCTTAGTAGTTTTAAAAAGCGAGAGGTGGAGATTCTCTGCAAAGAGGGCGTTTTCAGGGCGGATTTAATCGCGCAAGAGCTCAAATTTTACACCCACGTCGATGCGAATTCTTTCACTCAGAAAAATATATTTGTCAAAAAAGGCGAAGCATTAGCAGGCGAGCTGGAGAGCTTTTTTGCGCTTTTAAGAGGCGAGAGTAGCGATATCGCGTCCATAGATGACGGAATCGAGACGCTGAAATTCATCTAGGGCTGGGCTTCACACAGGCGAGCACGAGATAGAGGAATCCCGCTACGATTTAGTATAATCCGCCAAAACGCGTTCAAAATTGAAGAAATCGCAACCAAAGGAATCGACATGAAAAAAAATCTGCTTCTATTTATAGCATGTGCGGGAATCGCGCTGGCAAATAGCTATACGCTTGAAGAGGCTTTCAAAAATGGTAGCTTCAAAGGCGATATTGGCGTCTATTTTGAGAATCGCCATGTCATTGAGGGCTGGAAAACTCAATACTACAACAATACCTCATGGGCAGTCAGCTCCATTGCGTTAGATTATCAGACTGATCTCTTATATAACTTCAGATTTGCGACAGGATTCCGAGGTTCTGCTCCAGTTTATGAAGATGACCCAGATTTTATAACCGCACATGGCAAGGGAGACGCCTCAGAGAGGATCTACGCAAAGGATCGTGTCTTGCTCTCTAAGCTCTATGTGGAGTATTCAACTGGTGGCGGGAGCGCGCTTAGAGTTGGTCGTCAGCCTATCAATACGGACTGGATGACAAAAATCAATGACGCAGTGCGATTTACGAGCACTTCGATTCCGGGGGTTAAACTTGATCTGATTTGGTCTCGCGCACGAGGACGCGCTTATCTTAAAGAGATGTTTGGATTCCAGCGCACAAATCCTAGGCAAAATCACAGTGGAGTCGCAAATATGGGAATCACTTTCAAAGTCGGCGAGCTCCTCAGTGTCAAAGGATACGGAATCTATGCCGAAAGCGTCATGCTCGGAGGGGGAGGCAAAGCAGTGATTGAAGTTCCCGTGAACAACGAGCTTACAACGGGAATCGTAGCGCACTACGCACTAAGCGATGAGAAGCACAGCCGACATTTTGGCTCTGTGGCAGAGGGGAAAATCTACCTAAAATTCCTCAATACAAAACTCACATTCGCACACGTGCGAACAGGCAGGAAAGTAGGGCGCGGAAGCCTAGGAATCGCAGGGGATCTCATCACTCCGTTTGAAGAAGGCGATGTGATGAATGAGCGAGACGCACGGACGACCTATGGAGCACTCTCCACATCGATTGAAAAACTCTCGCTCTCTGGAGCGTTTGGCACGACCGAATATAAGCGCAAATATTCACCAAGCGAAGATGATGACAAAGAGTATCGACAAAATGAGCTAAGCATTTGGCTCAACTATGCATTCACAAAGCACTTCAAGGCTCTTTTGACCTATGATCGCACTTTCAAAGCCCAGCCGGGCTTTCCTGCCCTCGTGCAAGTGAGCACAGGAATGAGCTATAGCTTCTAAAACACGCTAGCTTTGTATCCTAGGGGCGATTCTCGGGAATCGCCTCACATAATAGACCTCACAATACCTCTTACCTTGCCCTGCCTACCCTCATCTTGCCTGCTTCACGCTACTTACACGATTTTATCAACTATTCAGCGGGGGGCTAGATTGTCGGTATA
>JBQMYQ010000010.1:0-45198 GCA_052173415.1 Wolinella sp.
GGCGCATGAATTGCCCGATTTCACCACTCATTAAAAGCATGGGCAAAAAGGCGCCAACTGTCGTCGCTGCCGCGACTAGCACGGGCGTGATGACCTCTTTTGTGCCTCTTAGGGCTGCCTCTTTTGGGGCGATTCCCTCTTCGATGTGGCGTTGGATGTTTTCTGAGACGATGATTGCATCATCAACGAGGATTCCTATGGCGATGAGCGCACCAAGGAGGCTGATGATATTAATCGTGTCGCCACTTAGCTTAAAAAATATCGATCCAAGGATGAATGAGAAGGGAATCCCAAGTGCGACGACGAGCGCGATACGAGGGTTAATAAGCCACAGCATACCAAGCGAGACGAGCAGGAATCCTAGCGTAATGTTCGCTGTAACAGTGTTTAGACGCGATTTGATATAGACGGACGTGTCTAAAAAGTCCTCAATCTCCACACCCTCTAGCTGCTTATTGAGCTTTTTTGCTTCGCTTTTTATGAGTTTAGAGAGCGCGATGGCATCGCCCTCTTCATCTTTGGAAATATTAATACTAAAGGAGCGTTTGGCATTGAAGCTTGAGAGTGTTGAGCCCTTGCCATAGCCAAACGTAATCGTAGCGACATCTTTTAGGCGAAGCTGCTTGCCTCCGATTTTGATGAGCGTTTCGCCTAGGGCTTGCGGATCTTTTTTGCCATGGATTGTGGAGAGGTAGAAATGTCCCTCGCGACTCTCGATCTTACCTAGGGGGAAGATATATGAAAGTCCGTTTAGCGCGCTAAGCACCTCTTGTGGGTTTAGCGAGTAGGCTTCTATTTTTGCGGAATCAAAGCGCACTTGGATTTCCCGATCCGAATCGCCATAAAGCACGACATCGCTAAGATGGGGAATCGCGGCAAAGATCTTCTTGATTTCTCGCGCATGTCGCAAAAGCTCGCTAGCTTCGAGATTTTGCGATGAGACGGAGAGTTGCATGAGGGGAATCTTATGCACAGGAATCGTCGCGACCGGCTCGTCCATATCGCCAGGGAGGTTGCCGCGCGTAAGTGAGATCGCATCTTTAATTTTACCTAAAACATCAAATTTATTGCTCCCGGATTTGAGTGTTGCGATGATATGAAATGCCCCGGGGCGGATAAATGAGCGGATTTTTGTGATTTGGGGAATCGTATTAATCTCTTCTTCGAGCTTACTTACAGCGATTTTGTCTAGATTCTCCGCACTTGCCCCCGCATAAGCCCCACTAATAAAAATCTCATCGACATTTAAGGGCGGAAAAAGCTCGCGCGGGAGCGTCTGATAGCTGTAGATTCCCGCGATAAGGAGGAAAAATGAGAGCGTGTAATTAAGCTTGGCATGGTGAAGAAAAAATTCAAAAATCTTCATGCGCGCCTACAATCCTATATCCATAATCAAAAATTTGAATTTCGTATCCTCAAGCTGCTTTTGCAGGTGTTTATTCTCCTCCCGCAGGGAATCGGCTTGATTTTGGAGGTTGCTGATGTTTCTGCTTGTGTAGTAGATGTTGCTACGAATATAAATTTTGGGCGCGAGGAGCGCGACACTTCCGATGAGAATCGCAAGCATTAGCCAAAGATTTTTAAGGCTCAGATTCCCATCTTTTTGCGCTAGTTCGTCAAGTTCGCACAAAAGCTGCTCTCGCTCCTCCATTCTCACCTCACTTTGAATTCAAAGACTCGCATTTTAGCACTTCTTGCGCGCGGATTCCCGCTGATTTCTTTGGGCGAGGCAGTGATGGGCTTTTTGGTAAGAATCTGCCCCTTTTCATGGCAGTCCCCGCATGTGCATTTAAGGGAATCGCTCGAACACACGCAACTTTGCGCCCACTCTTTAAAAAATTGCTTCACGATGCGATCTTCAAGTGAATGAAATGAGATGATTGCGATCCGCCCCATAGCTAATTCGCCGATACTTTTTAGCGCGCGCGTAAGTTCGCCGAGCTCATCATTAACCTCAATGCGAATCGCCTGAAACGCGAGCGTAGCGGGGTGAATGTTGCCCACTCTTTTGAAATTTTTCTCAATAAGCCCGCTCAAAGCTGTCGCGCTAGAGAATCGCTCTTTTTTACGCGCTTCTGCAATAATGCGTGCGAGTTTTTTAGATTCCCGCACTTCGCCATATTCGCGAAATATTCGCTCAAGCTTGTCCTGTGGATAGCTATTAAGCACCTCCAGCGCACTTAGTCGGGCGTTTGGATTCATGCGCATATCAAGACTCGGGGCATAAAAGCTAAAACCTCGCGCGGGATCGTCAAACTGGAGGCTGGAGACGCCTATATCAGCGAGGATTCCTGCAATGGGAAGATGAGCGAGTGTGGGTAAAATCTCGGAGAATCGTCCGCTTTTGGCACAGAATCGCTTGCCAAAATGCCCAAGTCGCTTTTGGCTAAACTCCAAAGCGGCGGGGTCTTGGTCGATTCCTATCAAGGAGAGGTTGGGATGCGCTTCCAAAATCGCCTCGCTATGTCCGCCAAAACCGAGCGTGCAATCGATAAAATAGCCCTCACCTAGAGGGGAGAAAAACTCTAAGACTTCCTCTTTGAGGACGGGTATGTGGGGCGATTCCATGATTTTAGGAGATGTTTAGATTCCTGCCAAGCCCATGTGGGCTCGGCGCAAGGCTACTTCACTCTAGCGACGCCGCTACTAATCGCAGCATTAGCGACCGCAGTAGAGACGAACTCACTAAGGCGCGTATCAAAAGGTGAAGGGACGAGGTATTCCTTGCCATAAGCGAGCTCGCGACCGTGGATTTTGCTAAGCTCTGCGGGGACGGGGAGCTTCGCAAGCTCCGCAAGAGCTTTAGCCGCGGCGATTTTCATCTCTTCGTTAATTTTGGTCGCACGCACCTTGAGTGCGCCCTTAAAAATGTAGGGGAATCCTAGGACATTATTGATTTGATTAGGGAAGTCACTCCTACCTGTCGCCATAATCACGTCTGGGCGTGCGGCTTTAGCGACATCGGGCATGATTTCTGGGACAGGATTGCTCATAGCAAAGACCATGGGATCGCGGTTCATTCCCTTGATGTCCTCGCCCGTGATGAGATCGGCTTTGGAGAGTCCGAGCACCACATCAGCCCCAGTAAGAGCCTCTTTGTAGCTTGCGTATTCCCTATCGCAGACAAACTCCCTTTTGATTGCGTCTAGATCCTTTCTCGAAGGAGCGAGCGCGCCTTTGCTATCAAACATGACGAAGTTTTTCACTCCGAGTTGGCGATAGATTCTTGAGCATGAAATTGCCGCTGCACCTGCGCCAAGGACGACGACTTTGAGGTCTTCGAGCTTTTTATTGATGAGCTCAGCCGCATTGAGGAGCGCAGCAGCTGAAATAATCGCTGTGCCGTGCTGATCGTCGTGCATTAGAGGAATATCCAGAAGCTCCTTGAGTTTATCCTCAATGTAAAAGCACTCAGGAGCCTTGATGTCCTCTAGGTTGATTCCCCCAAAAGTCGGGGCAATTGCACGCACGACCTCGATGAATTTGTCAGGATCTTTCTCGTCTACCTCAATATCAATCGCATCGACATTTGCGAAGCTTTTGAAGAGCACCGATTTGCCCTCCATGACGGGCTTGCCAGCGATTGCACCGATGTTACCCAGCCCAAGGACAGCTGTGCCATTGGAGATGACGGCGACGAGATTCCCTTTAGAAGTGTAATCCCACGCTTTCATCGGATCTGCTTCAATCACTTTGCAGGGCACAGCCACACCCGGAGTATAGGCAAGTGAGAGATCTTTTTGGTTTTTCAGAGCTGATTTTGGAGTAACTTGGAGCTTTCCCCCTTGATGATAGTCAAGCACTTCGGGATATTTTTGGAGTAATTCTTCTATCATTTCCATTATATGCGTCCTCGCTTTGTTTTTATTAGCTGCGAAATATAGACAAAGATAACTTAAAAGCTCAATATTAACGTCCTTTTGAAAAGTCAAAAAGAGCGTTGCATGTTTAGAAGTTTTGTCGCGCGATTCCTTGAAATTAAACTAAAAAATACCTTTGAGGAGCTTTTCCACAGGGTCTTTGATGTTCTCAGGTAAGTGCTTTTCAATCGCCTCTTTAGCCTTTTCTTTGGCTTTTTCTTTGATCTTCTCTTTAATCAACCCTTTGGTATCGACAGAGATTTTTGGGGCTGTGAGCGCACCTTTGATTTTGATTGCCGTTTGATTGTTCTTGATTGCCACATCAAGAATCGAGTCGATTTTCCCCTCATCGAGATCGATGAGTGCATTTTTTGACTTAATCTCGGTATTTGGGCTCTTCATGAGCAGGTCAGAGTGGATTTTCCCGCCATTAATTTTACTCTCTAGTGCCACTTGATCATAGACCTCTTTTGCAAGATCAATTTTAAAAAATGGATGCAACATACGACTGAGCTGATTTTCTAGGAATCGCCCTTGCGTGGCATTGAAATGGAGCGTGCCTTTTTTGCTTTCGAGGTTGTAATTAAGCGCACCATCGGCTTTTGAGGTGAATACGACGGGATAATTAAGCATTTTAAGTAGCTCTGAAAACTCGATTCCCTTCGCAGACAGCGCAAGATCGCTATTTTTTAGATTCCCCTGCACCTTACCTTTGAGCGTGTTGCTCAAGAAATCGGCAAAAATTCCGTTGTTATCGTATTTGAGTGTGCCACTTGCTTTGAGATCTCCCTGAAGCTTTTGTTTGGTCACAAAAGCAAGCTTCGAGAGGTCGGGAATCGTAAGCTCGTAAGGGAGATTCACGCCGAGTGAGGGTTTGAGCGCGAGGGTGGTATTAGGCGCACTCAGTGTCGCAAGCGGGGAGCTAAAGAGTGTTTTAATTACGCCTGAACCCTGCTTTAGATGCAGATCTGATGTGAGCGAAAATTTTGTCGCTGGGAGTGCGAGATTGAAATCGCGCTGAATGGACGCAAGATCGGTCAGCGCAGAGGGAATCTCTAAAAGTGCTTCGCCCGTGATTCCCTTATCAAACTCCTTAAGAGCGGCGTTTAGATTGAGAACTCCCGCGATGTATGGTGGCTTATAGAGCATGTAGAGAAGCTTTTCGAGCTTAAGGCTCTTAATATCAACATGCACGAAGTCAGGTGCGAGATTTTTAAGCGCAGCACTGTAACTGCTCCTAGAATCGGCAAGATCGGTCGTCCCCTCAATATTGAGAACCTCTTTGCCTCCTTTAAGTGTCCCTTTGGTTTCGAATTTGCCCCTTAGAGGGATCTTTGTAATCGGCGCAAGAGGTGCAAGCTCGCTGAGTGCGACCATATAGTTGGAATCGGTCGTGAGCTTTTCAATGTCCGTGATTCCCGTGGAGGTAATCTGCCCGATATTTGAGTTAAATTGCAGGTTGTGCGCAAGCCCTTTTGAGTTAAATTTCCCTAAAAGTCGCGTCTCAAAGCTCATCGCGGGAATCGCCACGCCAAAATCTCGCTCAATGAGCTTTTTAGCAACCGCCCCATTTTTGACGTTAAATTCGCTCTCGCCCACAAAGCCACCCGCTCCGTCGCTATTGATTTTTAGATCCAAATCCAGCGCGGCTTTTGCATACACGGGTTTGCCGATCATGTTAAGAATCGCGTCTAGCTGCGCCTGCTTGATCGCAATAATAGCTGAAGAGAATGCAAAAGCGCGAAGTTCGGCGAGGAATTTTGTTTGCGAATGAGCGATATTGCTCTCGCCGATGATTGAGAGAAGCTCTCGATTCCCCGTGGCCTTGGTCTGTAAAGTGAATGCGCCTTTTAGGGGAATCTGAGTGATTTTTGATGCGTAGGCGAGATCTTTTGCGTTAATATTAAGGAGCGCATCAATGCTCTGCGACCATAAAGAGTAGCTACCTACAAGCTGCGCGCTTAGGGCTTCTTTGCCCTTTATGCGAATATCAAAACTTGAGAATCCAAGCTGAAAATGGGAAAGCTCCAAAGGCAGGGGCGAAAATTCGTCGATTTTGCTCTGGATAAAGGGCTTTAAAAGCGCGTTTCCCACAGGCGTAAAAGGTGTGATTAGGACGATTAGAACAAGGATAAGCAGGGTGAGAATCGGATAGAGGATCATCTTTTTTAACACGTTTTCCCTTTGGCTAATTAGATTGTGGTGATAGCAAGCGCTGGAGGAGGGCTATAGCGCACCTCCTCCAGCAGTGTTGCAACGCCTTTTGCAAGTTTCAGCACTTGATGTGCCCTTGCCATAGCGTTGATTGCAATCTTGCAGGCAACCTTTGACCTTGATGGCTGCGCACATTGCACGAGCTTTCTCGCAGTCATTCATACACTGACTTGTAGGTTTGTTCTCGCGCACGCATTGATTCATGCAGTTTCGTTGCACTTGATTACAGTCGCTTGTGCCAAAGCCAAACTGTTTTTTGTCGTCGTTATTCCCGCAGGCTACGAACATGATTGCCGTGAGCAACAAGATGAGCAGAATAATAAACTTTTTCATGGCCTGCGAGGTTACTCTATTAGAGATTAGATAGATATAAAAAAGTGGAGAGTTTTTTGAATTTTGCAAATAAATGTGAAGAAAACTGTTTGGAATTGCAAGGAATCGAACCTTTGGGAGTCTATTTGTGTGAAAAATCACACGAGTTTTTCAGCCTAGATTCCTGTGCTTTTCTGCAGATTCCCGCAAAATCACGCTGGCGACCCCTAGGAGATTTGAACTCCTGTGGCCACCGTGAAAGGGTGGTATCCTTGGCCACTAGATGAAGGGGTCAGAGAGGAAGTTAATTTTAGGCATGGCGGAGCGGACGGGGCTTGAACCCGCGACCCCCTGCGTGACAGGCAGGTATTCTAACCAGCTGAACTACCGCTCCAAAAGTGGTGGTCGCTACAAGGCTCGAACTTGTGACATCCACCTTGTAAGGGTGGCGCTCTACCAACTGAGCTAAGCGACCAAAATAAGAGATAAAACTAAAAAAGCCGAAGACAAATAAAAGTGGTGACCCCTAGGAGATTTGAACTCCTGTAGCCACCGTGAAAGGGTGGTATCCTAACCGCTAGATGAAGGGGCCACTTTTATTTCTTAACAGCTAAAGGAGTGGTGACCCGTGTTGGATTCGAACCAACGGCCCATTCCTTAAAAGGGAATTGCTCTACCGACTGAGCTAACGGGTCATAAACGCCCTAATTTCGGGGAATCGCCCCTGTTCTCCACAAAAGCGAGCTCGAATTATAGTGGCTTTTACGTGCTTTGTCAAGGAGCAAAATCCCCTTTGGCTCTATGTTTTCATAAGCGTGCGAAGTAGTAGATATAGCGCATAGTGCGAGGCTTGTTGCTGGATACGCTCTCGATTCCCCGCAAAGGGGATTTGCTCAACTAGCATTTCGCCCTCGCGCGCGCAAACACCGATGAATACCGTCCCTACGGGTTTATTCGCGCTCCCTCCAGTAGGACCAGCGATTCCGCTGGTTGCGAGCGCGTAATGAGCCTTTGGCAAGACGCGTAAAGCCCCGCGAAGCATCTCTTTTAGCGTGGGTTCGCTCACTGCACCATAAAGCCTGAGTGTTTCGGGTTTCACGCCAAGCCAGCGTGCTTTTACGGAGTTGTCATAGCTGATCACTCCGCCATGAAAGACCTCTGATGATCCCGAAATGTGTGTCAAAAGCTTCGCTACACCGCCTCCTGTGCAGCTTTCAGCTGTTACTACAATCTTTTGTCGTTTTTTTAATTCATCGACAAGCTTTTGTGCAAGATTTTCTAGTGGGAAGATTTTATCCCCAAAAAGGAGCGCGATCTCCTCTAGGAATCGCCCCTGATTCCCTGTGGATTGCGGCACTTCTCGCGCTTGAGGAATCGCCCCTGTTTTCTTGTCCGCACGGGTTTGTGTTATCTCTTTTGCACTCAGCATATTTGCGCCCAAAAATGGAGTGAATGCGTGCAGAGAATATCCATACTCCTGCGCAAGAGGGCCAAGGAGCAGCTGCGCGCTATCTTTGTCGATTCCCATGAGGCAGAGCGTGAGGGGTTGCGGAAACCCTAAGAGCGTGAAGTGGGGAATCTCCGCGCATTCATCAAGTGCGTGAAGTTGCAATCGAGCCTGTGCGAATTGCAAAGAAAAAGTAGGAGATTTTGCGTCTGATTCCTCGGATAAAACTAGCGCAAGCGAGGCAAAGTATTTGCGGAACTGCGGGTAGATTTTCGGTGTGCAGATGATGACAATCTCGCACGGATTTTGAGCGAGGAATCCGATGAGATGATGCACCTCAGATGAGGACTCAGGGTAGCGTGCCTCAATCTCAGGAATCGTGACAGTTTTTGCAATCTGATTTCTGACTTCATCGCAGAAAATTGGGCTATTTAGGAGCGATTCCCCGACGAAAATGAGGGCTAAATTTTTCATAAATAACTCTTTCTTGTCTATGTATAATGGTAAATGGGTTAAAATACGGAGATTATAACACGACAAAAGGAGGAGATTTTGGCACGACAGATTGTTATTAGACCTGAAGAGGAGAATCCAGAAAACGCCTATGGCGACAAAGGAAAACTTAAGGAATCGTTCTATGCCAAGGAGTTGGCGAAGCTTCAAATTGAGCTTGTGAAGCTCCAAAACTGGGCGAAAAAGTATGATAAAAAGATTATTGTCATATTGGAGGGGCGCGATGGTGCAGGCAAAGGAGGCACGATTAAGGCGCTTACAGAGCACTTAAATCCGCGTGGCGCACGGGTTGTAGCACTTCAGAAGCCAAGCGATGTGGAGAAGACGCAGTGGTATTTTCAGCGTTATTTAAGCGCGCTTCCAAACGGTGGCGAGATCGTCTTTTTTGACCGCAGTTGGTATAACCGAGCGGGGGTGGAGCGCGTGATGGGCTTTTGTGATAATGAGCAATACAAGGAGTTCATCTATCAAGCGCCGATTTTAGAGCAGATGTTGCTTGGGAGCGGATTCTTGGTGTTTAAATATTTCCTTGATGTGGGGCGAAATGAGCAGTTAAGACGCATTGAGCGGCGCAAAACCGACCCACTTAGAATGTGGAAGCTAAGCCCCATCGATGAGAAGTCGCTGGGGTTGTGGGACGAATACACTGAGGCGTTTCAGAAGATGTTCGCCCGCACGCATACGCCCTATGCGCCATGGGTGATTATCGATTCCAACGACAAAAAGCGCGCGAGAATCAACATTGCTCGCGATATTCTCTCTCGCGTCGATTATGATGGAAAGGATCAAAGTAGCGTCTGCTTGCTCCCTGACCCAAATATTGCGACGCGGTATTCACAAGTTTCACTTGCTCCAAGCGAGCCAAAGCGCAAAAAGAAGAAATCTTAATAGCTGATTAAACCCTTGCGGGCTAAAATTCGCGACTTAAAACTAGATTCCGCAAGGAGCTTGTGTATGGACTACAAAGACACGCTTGAGCTGCCCTCCACGACTTTCCCCATGAGGGCAGCTCTCCCAGAAAATGAACCTGCGAGATATAAGAAGTGGCAAATGCAAAATGCCTATGCCAAAATGCAGCAAAACCGCGTCCATGCGCAGGAATCCTTCAATCTCCACGACGGACCTCCCTATGCGAACGGGCATCTGCACATCGGACACGCACTCAATAAAATCCTAAAAGATATGATTGTCAAATACCACTATTTTCACGGCAAGCGCGTATTTTACGTGCCCGGCTGGGATTGCCACGGGTTGCCTATCGAGCAGCAAGTGGAGAAAAAAATCGGCAAGGAGAAAAAAGATTCCCTGCCTAAGGAGAAGATTCGAGAGCTTTGCAGGAATCACGCGAGCGAATTTATCGAGATTCAAAAGGGCGAATTTTTAGAACTTGGCGTGGTGGGGGATTTTACGAATCCGTATAAGACGATGGATTTTCACTTTGAGGCAAACATCTATCGCGCACTGTGTGAGATTGCAAAACAGGGGCTTTTAGGCGAGCGCAGCAAGCCGGTTTATTGGAGCTGGGCATGCGAGACGGCTCTAGCGGAAGCAGAGGTGGAATATCAAGACAAAGTGAGTGATTCTGTCTATGTGGCATTTCCTCTGCAAGAGAGTGCGCTAAAAACGCTCGGAATCGCGTCTGCTAGCCTTGTGATCTGGACGACGACCCCATGGACGCTCCCTGCAAACGTCGCGGTCGCGCTCCGACCCGATACGATTTATGCGCTCAGCAGTGATGGGAAAATTGTCGCAAAAGAGCTCTTTGATAAGTGTAAGGCTTTGGGAATCCTGAGTGGAGAGGCGATCGCGGAGTTCCCCTCGGAAAAATTGCATAAACTCAAAGCGCGCAATCCGCTTAATGGACGCGATTCCCTCATTGTGCTGGGCGAACACGTGGAGATTACCGATGGGACGGGGTGCGTGCATACCGCGCCGGGGCATGGCGATGAGGACTATTATGTCGGGCTTAAGTATGATTTGCCCGTGATTATGCCCGTTGGTGATGATGGCTGTTTTGATGAGACGCTCACGCGCGAATCGCTTCTGCCTGCAGAATTTGTGGGCGAGCATATCTTTAAAGCGCAGCCAAAGATTTTGGAGCTCTTAGGCGAGAATCTCCTGCTGCATACCAAAATCACCCACTCCTATCCGCACTGCTGGCGTTCGCATGAGCCCGTGATTTACCGCGCGACGAAACAGTGGTTTATCCTTATGGATGAGAAGATTCCTAAGATTAACAAAACGCTTCGTGAAGTGGCATTAGAGGAGACAGAAAAGACGCGATTCTTCCCTGAGCATGGGATTAAGAGGATTGGTAGCATGATTGGCAGTCGTCCTGATTGGTGCATTTCGCGTCAGCGCGATTGGGGCGTGCCGATTGCCTTTTTCCGCGACAAAAAAAGTGGCGAGATTATCCTAAATGATGAGGTGCTCGAGCATATTGCGGGAATCTTCGCTAAAGAGGGGTGCGATGCGTGGTGGAGCAGAGATAATCGCTATCTTTTGCCCGATTCTTGGCAGGAGCGCGCGGAAAATTTGGAGAAAAATCAGCATATTTTGGACGTGTGGTTTGATAGTGGCTCGACGTGGAAAGCGGTGCTTTTGAGCGATGAATACGGTGCGGGGGGCTATCCTGCGTCGATGTATCTTGAGGGGAGCGATCAGCACCGAGGGTGGTTTCAAAGCTCGCTTTTGGTAAGTTGTGCGATTAATCTTTGCGCGCCTTTTGGCTCGATTCTCACGCACGGATTTACCGTCGATGAGAAGGGCGAGAAGATGAGCAAAAGCAAGGGCAACGTCGTCGCTCCTAATGACGTCCTGCGCGAGTTTGGGAGCGAGATTTTGCGCCTTTGGGTCGCTTTGAGCGATTATCAGAGTGATCTAAAAATTTCAAACAATATCCTAAAACAGGTCGCAGAAAATTACCGAAAAATCAGAAATACGCTCCGATTCCTGCTCGCAAATACGAATGATTTGAAGCAGCTTTCGCCTTTGGAGGATTTTAGCGAGATTGATCGCTGGATTGTTTGTGAAGCAAGGGAGGTTTTGGAGACGTGCAACGCACTCTTTAGTGGATATGACTTCGCCAAGGGGATCCAAGAGCTCAACTACTTCATCACAAATACCCTAAGTGGCATCTATCTTGACCTTTGCAAGGACAGCCTCTACTGCGACGCGAGGGAATCTGCGAGCCGTCGCGCGAGCCAGAGCGCGATGGTCTATATCACGCGCGCGCTCCTAGCTACGCTCGCTCCGATACTGACCTATACAGTCGATGAGGCGTTGGAACATGCGAGCGAGGTGGTGAAAAACGGGGCGAATGATGTTTTTGATCTTTGCTATGAATCATTACCTAAAATCAGTCATACGGTGGATTTTGAACATTTTGCTGGATTACGCGCTTCTTTTTTTGAGGTAGTTGATTCTCTTAAGAAAGAGAAAAAAATAAAAAATACGCTCGAAGTGAGCCTACTGCTTCCCGCACAAGAGCGGGGTTTTGGCGAGCTGACCAAATGGCTTATGGTAAGCGAAGTGGTGCGCAAAAGCGAGGGCGAGGAGCTTGCAGATTTTGAATTTAACGGGGCGAAATATCGACTTTTGAGAGCTTTGAAATATAAATGCCCGCGTTGCTGGAAGCATATCTCAACCGAAGAGAATCGACTGTGCCAACGATGTGCGGAGGTGCTTGGCTGATGTTTGATTTACACCAACCCGTGGGGATTCTCGAGGTCGTCATTACAGGAATCATCGTCCTTTCTTTAATGGCACTAGCTTATTATTTATTTAAGCATCCGCATGATTTATAGAATGAGAACAATTTTTAATTTTTATTATAGATTAGATAGCGCAGACTTAAGTGTTTCTTGTCCATTTTTAGTGCTTCAAACCTCAAAATAAACGGGAATCGTAGCTAGTTAGGGCGCAACGATTACCTACCAAATTCTACATCATACCACTTAAAATCGCACCAAAATTAAGCAGTATAATATCTTGCTTAATTTAGAATTCTCCACTTTGTCCTTAAAATTTTTTATTACTTAATTCACAAAAGGATAAGGACGTATGCAATCAAATTCTGCACTGGAGTATGACTACTCTATCGCGAAGATTTTTGTCTATTCGACGATCGCTTTTGGTATAGTGGGATTGCTGCTTGGGGCTGTGATTGCACTTTAGATGGTGTTTCCCGAGCTTAATTATCTCGCAGGCGAGTATGGGACGTTTGGTCGATTGCGACCGCTTCATACAAATGGAATCATTTATAGCTTCACGCTTAGCGGTATTTGGGCGGGCTAGTATTGTTTGGCAAAGAGTGCTAAAGATTACTTACCACGAGCATTTGTTTCTTAAGGTAGTCGGGCTTTTGCATTTTTGGGCGTATATTTTGCTCATGGCACTTGCGGTGGTTTCGCTCTTTTCGGGGCTCACGCAATCTAAGGAGTATTCAGAGCTCATTTGGCTCCTAAGACTTGCTTGTGGTTGTCGTATGGGTGCTTTGGGGAATCAGCCTCTTTTGCAGCATGGGCGTGCGACGCGAGCAGACGATCTGTATTTCGCTTTGGTATTTCATCGCGACTTTTGTGGCGATCGCCGCGCTTTACATCTTTAATAACCTCTCGATTCCTACCTATTTGGTCTCAGGATACGGAAGTGTGCTGCACTCAATCTCGCTCTACTCCGGAACAAATGATGCGATGGTGCAGTGGTAGTTTGGACACAATGCCGTTGCGTTTGTATTCACATCGGGCTAATCTATTACTTTTTGCCCAAAGAGTCTGGGCAGCCCATCTTCTCCTACAAGCTCACGCTGTTTTCATTTTGGGGGTTAATGTTTGTCTATATTTGGGCGGGGGCCACCACTTGCTCTATTCGACTGTGCCCGATTGGATGCAGACTATGGGGTCGATTTTCTCTATGGTGCTCATTCTTCCCTCTTGGGGGACGGCGGTCAATATGCTACTCACAATGAAAGGACAGTGGCACCAGCTTAAGGAATCGCCCATGGTGAAGTTCCTTATCCTCGCCTCTACATTCTATATGCTTACTACGCTTGAAGGACCGATTCAATCGATTAAATCCGTCAATGCCCTCGCGCACTTCACGGATTGGATTATCGGACACGTGCATGATGCGGTGCTGGGCTGGGTAGGATTTACGATTATGGTGGCGACTTATCACATGCTCCCTAGAATATTCAAAAGAGAGGTCTGTTCAAAGTAGCTCATGGACGTGCAGTTCTGGATTCAGACCACAGCGATTATCCTCTATTTCTCAAGCATGTGGATCGCGGGAATCACGCAGGGTATGATGTGGAGAGCGATCGATGAGTTTGGGAATCTCGCCTATTCATTCATTGATACGGCCACTGTGCCGATACCCTATTGCGTCATTAGGGGCGATCGGCGGATTCCTCTATCTGCTAGGCTTTTTTATGTTTACCTACAACGTCATCATGACCATAATAGCGGCGCGCGAGCTTGAAAAAGAGCCGACCTATGCCACTCCTATGGCTGGATAAAGGGGGACGAAAATATGTTTAACTGGCTAGAACGAAATCCATTTTTCTTTACTGTGGTGTTTTTGTTGGTCTTTTCTGTGGCGGGACTTGTGGAGATTTTCCCTGATTTTGCCAAAGCTTCACGCCCCACTGATGGGCTGAAGCCTTATAGTATGCTTGAGGTTGCAGGTCGCCAGCTCTACATCAAAGAGAGCTGCAATGCTTGCCATTCGCAACTCGTGCGCCCTTTTAAATCGGAGACCGATCGATATGGCGCATATAGCCTCAGTGGCGAGTATGCTTATGAACGTCCTTTTTTGTGGAGCTCAAAGCGCACAGGACCTGACTTGCACCGTGTAGGCGATTATCGGACGACGGATTGGCATGAGAATCACATGATGGAGCCGGTTTCCGTTGTGTCTAGCTCAATCATGCCCGCATATAAGCACATGTTCAAAAACAGCGTGGATTAGGTGCTGCGGTCATTTTGGCTTTGACTATCTTCTTCATGGGTATTTATATTAAGAAGATGAAAGATAGCCGAGCTGAAGGTGGGCTCGCAGAGGAAGTGTGGGATGGAATCGGGGAATTTAAAAACGATATTCCCATTGGCTGGGGCGTAACCTATCTAGTGCTTTTGGTATGGGCGTTGTGGTATTGGTTTGTAGGGTATCCGCTCAACTCCTATTCACAAATCGGCGAGTATAACAAAGAGGTCAAAAGCCACAACGCTAAATTTGAAAGTCAGTGGGCGAATGCGGATAAAAATACGCTCGTTGAGATGGGGCAGAGTCTCTTTTTGGTGCAGTGCTCACAATGCCACGGCGAGACGACCGAGGGCATGAATGGCAAGGCGGCGGATCTGACACGATGGGGTCGCGAAGAGGGAATCGTCGATATAGTCCTAAATGGCAGCAAGGGGCTTAATTATCCTTTGGGTGAGATGCCTGCGGGCTTGCTTGATGAGGCGAGCGCAAGGGCGGTTGCAGCGTTTATCATGGCGGAAATCTCCGAAGTGAAAAAGAGCGGGAATCCTGAGCTAGTCGAGCAGGGAAGAGAGATTTGGAGCACGGGCGTGTGCTCTTCATGCCACGGTGAAGATGGTGCAGGAATGTCGGAATCGACACCGAATTTGACCAAATACGGCACCGAGGTCTTTGTGGCGGAAGTCCTTGAGAAGGGCAAAAGAGGAAACATCGGGGGCATGCCTTCTTTCAAAGCACCGATGCTAACTGAGATCCAGAAGAAGGCTTTGGCTAACTTCATCTATTCTAAAAAGTAAGGAGGAGCGCGCAATGAATGGATTATTCGGGATAAGTGGTCTAGTGGGGTATATCATCGCCGTTGTTTTGTTGCTAAGTTTGGTGGTGATTTTTGCGTTTCTTGCCGTGGGAATCCAAAGCAACGAGGCGACCAACTACTATCACATCGAGAAGCCTAGTGAAATCAAGATGATTGACGCAGACAATGTCAAGCTCTATCAGTTGAGCAAATAAGGAGGCGAAGATGAAATATAGCGGACTTGAGAAAACCTTATTTATCGTGCATGTCCTTGTGGCGATTGTTTCGATTGTTGTTGCGTTTATTCCCGGGATGCTTGCCTTTGTCGGATAATGATTTTCAGAGATTCCAAAGCGTGCAGGGTCGATTCCTTCGCGCTTTGACTCTGTTTTTGCTTCCCCTTTTTGCATGGGGATTCTCATCACCTTACGTCTATAATCCCCATGCACAGCTCGTTCCGAAGACTGAAGCTTTTGTCCATCTTCTTGCCAATGAATTACGAGAGAAAACGGGCGTATCACTCTATATTGCCGCGTATGAAAAGCTTCAAGAGCACGATGTGAAAGCTCAAGAAGAGGAGCTGATTAAGGGCTTCAGGCGTCCTTATGTTTTGCTGTTTTTTACCAAAAATGAGAAGGAAAACGACATCATCGCCAGCGAGGAAGCCGAGACGATGTTTGATAAAAAAGATGTCTATTGGAATTACATTGTCCCGCTCCTCCCTAGGAAAGATGGAGAGCTTGATCCTCCGAGAATCTCCGCTGTTTTGCTGAATGGATACGTCCAGATTGCCGATTCCATCGCGCTTAGCGCGGGAGTGAAGCTCGAGCACACTTTCGCCCCCGAGGATCGTGGGACGCGCACATTCGTGCGTATGTTGCTCTATTTTATGACCTTTTCGCTTCTGCTTTTATTCCTATTTCGCGTGCTAAGGAGACGGGCATGAAGCAGCGGAATTTTTGGCCCATGGGAATCGTCTTAATCACGATGAGCGTTGTGGCGATGATTATTTGGACGATTGTGGTTGCGCTTAGGAATCCTGTAGAGCTTGATAACTCCTACATGAGCCACTATCAGCACGTCGATAGCAATATCAATGAAATTCAAAAGGCGCAGAAGCATTTTTGGTCACTCTATGAGATTCCCGCATTTAACCGCAAGGTCGCGATGGAGTTGAGAGAGGGACTGGAGTTTAGATTGCTCCACAAGGGCGATTCCACGGGAATCACGGGTGCGAAAATCACGCTTAGGCTCACGCGCCCACACACTGCACACGAGGATATTGAGCCGGGGGAAGCTTTTGAGCGCGAGGCAGGGCATTACGTCACGCCAGCGATCTATTTCCCCAAACCCGGACGGTGGATATTGCAGATGATGATTGAGACGCCCGAAGCAAAGGGATATTTTCAAAAGGAGCTTGCAGTTTCGGTAGATTAAGCACAATCTCAAGTGTGCGATTCCTGATTCCGCGCACCCCCCTGCACAAAGATCCTTGCCCGCTTGATTCTTTGCCACTTGCTCTGATTCCCCTCGTGGGGAATCCTTGCGGGCGTCATTATGCGAGAATCCACGCACGTGACAATCTTTGAGGGAGTTGCTTAAAAAAGCTTCATAAAAGCATTTGTGTCAAACTCTTCGAAGTTGTAGTTGTTCGGATTCTCCACGTGGTTGCTATTAGAGATCGCATCGCTTACCTTCGCGAGTAGCCCTGAAATCTCCTCGCGTTTTTGCGTGATATACTCTTTTGCTTCTTCGCCAAAGGGCGCAGGATTGCGTAGCGTAAGCGAAAATCGCTCGCTCCCGATCTCATTAACAAGTTCCCTATCAAAAAGCTTTTTGCCCATAAAGGAGCTCGCCTCTGCTAGCGCACTCATCGCCTCCGTGTTTTCGCTTTTAGACATTTTCTTGAGCGTTACATCAGCACTTTGAAGCGCGCCGATATATTCATTCGCTCCTTTGACCCCCCGCGTAAATGCCTCAATCTCAAGTCGTTTTGTGTCAAATTCCGCCTTATCTAAGGGAATCTCCAACATTTTTGGTGCAGGTGCATGCGTCTCTGCGACCTTCTGTGTAGCACTATTTTGCGCATGTCGCTGTAAAAATGCAAGCGTGGAAGAAGCTCCAACATTATCAATCATCTCGCCCTCCTTGGAAATGTATCAATTACGCTAAAGCATATTTTGTTCCATTTGTGCTGCGCGCGATTCTTGGGGGCAATTCTCAGATTCCCGCATGCAGGTGTTGGGGTGGGCGATGAGCGCAGGATTTGCGGGAATCACAATGAAGCTTGAGTGCGCCTAGTGGGTCAAGAATAGATAGAGGGATTTGCCATTTAGCAAAAGATCGATCTGCACTCCTTGTCGATTCCCTAAAATCTCCATAAGCTCGCCAAAATTCCCACATGTCCTTGGAAGTGAGATGGAAATGGTCGTGCCATCTTCAGAGAGGAGGGCTTTGCTGCGCCCTGCAATGATGTTGGCAAATTCCGAAATTACATCAAGGAGCTCTTTTGTAGAGAGATTGTGCTCGCCTAGCATCATTTCGCCCGCTTCTTGTGCGATGGAGCGATGGAACGCCAAAGCCAGCGTGCCTGAAATATCGCCCTCAAAAGTAATAACCGCGCCTAAAAGATCGCGACTCTCTTTAATCGTCGCTTGCGTAATTTTGTGAGATTGCTTCTGCGCCTCTCCTCCTGTGAGCGAAGTGAGCGTCTCTAGCGAGGCATCAATGAATATGGGGAGCTTGGAGATGAGCTTTTTAGTTAGACCTATTTGGCGTTTAGATTCCGTGGTGCGCACGAGCCACGCGACGTAGGAATCATAGATCAACGCCTCCTCACTATCAAAAAATTTAATCCCACTGCGTGACATTTTCTGCGAAATATCAAGGGCGATGAGATCTTTGTGCATGCCAAAAATCGCAATAAAAACTTCATGCTTCATGCCATTAAGTGCGATAGAGACGAAGAAATCAATCGCCTTAATGTTCATATTTCTAACTTCACTCGCATCAAAAGCAAAGACTTTATAGCCCTCGTTTATGCGCTGTGCGTGGGAAGTGCTATTGAAATGGGTAGAGACTTTCTCATCAAGCGTATCATAGAGCTTGTAGATTACGATTCCCTTGGTAACAGTAGTAGGAATAAAGCTCCCTACCACATCAAAATAGATGTCATAGATGTAGATTGCGTTATCTCCTAGCTCACTACGTTTGCTCTGGAAATCCTGCTCATTAAGTGCAGCATGGACGACAAATCCTTTGGAAGAGAGCTCTTGCGAGACAAATGCCTGCACCATATCATCGCGATCAAAGAGGACGATAGGCTGCGTGGTGCGAGGAATCTTGATTCCCCAAAAGAGCATTGCCATTTCAACATGCTTAAACAGAGGGACGCTTTTATCGGGTAAAATCGTCTTAAGCTCAGTAAATTGCGCATCGTTATATCCGCAAAAGGCGATCAGCACCTCAAGTCGTTTTTTTAGCGCAAGCAACGTCTTCGCAACCACAAGAATCGCCTGCTCGTCCATCTCTTTTGTCTTCTCAAGAGAGAAAAATATCGCTTGTATCTTAATGCTCTTAAATGTCGCTGTATTCGCGATTAGCGTCTCGCATATATTTTTCGCTTCCCTAATATCAAGCAAGGGCTCGGAATAATAAACTGCCACATCTTGCGTGATTGTTGGCTTCATCTCTCTATACCGTTTTGCACGATTTTGCTGTCCTATCTTTGGCTTGTCGTTAAAGTTTGTGTGATTCCCCATTTTTTGGGATAAAATCCGTGCAATATTACCTAAATTTATCCGTGTTGCGAAATCTTTTCCTCAGACAAAAGATCCGTGATACCCCTGCTTCAAGGTCGCTTCATGAGGGATTTGAATTTCTCCAAAATTAGCTCCAAGCTTGTCGAGTTCATCGCTTCAGAAATTTCTGTGCGGGGGTTTCAAAAGGCGATTCTCGGGCTTAGCGGAGGGCTTGATTCCTGTGTGGTGAGCGTGCTAGCTAAAGAGGCTTTGGGGGTAAATTTCCGCACGCTCTATATGCCCTCACTAAACTCTTCAAAGGAGAGTTTAGCCCATGCACTTTTACTCTCCAAACTCTTTGAGATTCCCTGCGAAGTTCGATCTATCGGCGCGTTGCAAGAGGTTTTTGCTAGAGAATATGCCCTTTTAGATTCCTCGCCTAGGAATCGCCTGCGCCTAGGCAATGCTTGTGCTAGATTTCGCATGATTATCCTCTATGATGTGGCATTAAATGAGGAACGACTTGTGATTGGCACGAGCAATAAAAGCGAGCTCGCGCTTGGTTATGGGACGATTTATGGCGATATGGCATATGCGCTCAATCCTTTGGGGAATCTCTACAAAAGCGAGGTTTTTGAGCTAGCACGATTCCTAGGAATCCCACAAGAGATTATCCAAAAGCCCCCAAGTGCCGATTTTTTTAAAGGGCAGAGTGATGAAAGAGAGCTTGGTTTTAGCTATAATGAGCTTGATAAAGTGTTGATAGAACACATGGAAAATCGCCTGAGCGCGGAAGAATTGCTCGCGAAAGGATACACCCCAAAGCTTGTTGATACGGTAGTGCAGAGGGTTTTAAAAAGTCAGTTCAAGCGTGAAATGCCCCCGCTTGCTTCGATTGAAGTTTAAATTTAAGGATACCCTATGGAAAATATCCCATTTTTCCTCCCAAATATCAGCGAAGGCGAAATCGAAGAGATAGCTCATGTGCTTACGCACGCAGAAGAAAATAGCATAGCGAGCCTAGAAGAGGAGTTTCGCTCTTACATAGGTGCAAAACATGCAATTAGCACGAGCAATGGCGCATCTGCGATGCATCTTTGCCTTTGCGCGCTTGACCTTAAGCGCGGCGATAAGATAATTTGCTCGGTGAATTGTCACCCTTTTATCCCTGAGGCGATTCGCTATTTTGACGCGGAGCCGATTTTTGTCGATGTGAATGAGGATAATTTCAACGCACTTCCCGAGCGGTGCGAAGAGATTTTGGAAAACAACAGCTCCAAGAAACTTCGCGGGATTGTCGTTAGCCATATTGGAGGGGCTTTAGCTGATGTGGATCGTTTTTATGAGCTGGGTAAAAAATACAAAATCAAAATCATTGAGGATGCTACAGAGGCGATGGGGCTTGCGCATAAGAGCAAAAAGGTTGGCTCATTAAAGGCTGATGCGAGTATTTTTAGCTTCTTTCCTGAGCGACCCCACAATATCGCAAATGCGGGCATGATGGTAACTAACGATGATGCGTTAGCGAAGAGGGCGTTTTTGCTCCGCTATCATGCGCTAGTCCATGAGCGTGCAGGAAGCGAACGCCCCGAGTATCTTTATGATGTGTTTGATATTGGGAATCGCTACGATATTTCACAGATTGACGCTACATGCGCGCTAATCCGATTGCGCAAGCAAGAAGCTATACTCAAAAGGCACAAAGAGATTGCTAGAATCTATGATCGCGAGCTAAAATCACTCCAGCACCTTACGATTCCCGCACGGGTAGGGTCGCATATCTTTTCTGCATACATTATCAAGATTGATAAGAATCGTGACGGTTTCGCTCGTGAGCTCATGGCACGGGGAATCCACACGGATCTGCACTATATTCCGCTGCACATACTGAGCTACTATAAAAACAAATATCGGTTCAAGATTAATGACTTCCCTAATGCACTGCGCAATTTCCAACAGGTGCTTTCGCTCCCGATCTATTCAAAGCTGAGCAATAGTGAAGTTCGTTACATTTGCGAGCAAGTCAAGCTCGTGGATAAGGGTCGCGTTTAATGCGCTTTATCGAGCGCTATTTTTATCGCCCATCACAAGGGCAGAAGCTCCTTGCATACGCACTTTTCCCGCTCTCTTGTCTCTATTGCGCCATTGCGACTTCACGGCGGGTTTTTGCGCGCAAAAGGCACTTCAAAGCGGCGATTATCAGCGTGGGGAATCTCATCGTGGGTGGCACGGGGAAAACGCCTTTTCTCATTGAGCTGGCGAAGGAGTATGAGCGCGATTGCGCGGTGATTTCGCGCGGGTATAAGCGCAAAGGTAAAGGGCTTTTGCTCGTGGCGCACGAGGGCAAAATCCTCGCTCCTACGCAGAGTAGCGGAGATGAGGCACAGCTCATCGCGCATAAGCTACCCCAAGCGACGGTAATTGTCTCAGAAAATCGCGCTCAGGCGATCCAAAAAGCCCTAGAGCTTGGCAAGCGCATTATCTTTTTGGACGATGGCTTTCGATTCCCTTACAATAAGCTAAATATTGTGCTGCGTCCGCTTCTTGAGCCAGCTCTTTCGCTCTGCATTCCCTCTGGTGCGTATCGCGAGCGTCCTTGCCTCTATGCGCGCGCGGATATTCTGGCAAAGGAGGGGAGCGATTACAAGCGCGAAGTTGAAATCACGAACGAAACGGAGCGCATGCTTTTTGTTACTGCGATTGCCAATCCTTCGAGGCTGGAGCAATATCTCCCCAATGTGGTGGGGAAAATCACCTACGAAGATCACGCCTTTTTTGAGGAATCGACGCTAAAAAATGAGCTTATTAAACATCAAGCCACGTCGCTTTTAGTTACAGAAAAAGATGAAGTGAAGCTCCAAAATATCAATCTGCCCCTCTCGGTCATGCGCCTCAGGCTGCATATTAGCGAGGCGATCCATGCGCACACACGGGCGTATATTGCCCATGCGCTGGAAGCTATAAAATCAAATCGTGCCGCCCTTTAGGGAGGATTAAATTAAGCACGATTCCCACGATTGCTCCTAGGGCGATTCCGCTGAAGCTCACACCGCCGAGTTTTAGGCTCATGCCGCCGATTGCGCTGATGAGGATTAGTGAGACGATAATCATATTGCGTGAATTTCCGAAATCCACCTGCGCGCGCACTAAAGTGCCGATTCCCACAGAGGTGATGATGCCAAAGAGGATTAGCAGGATTCCTCCCATTACGGGTGTAGGAATCGTCTGCAAGAATCCGCCGATTTTCCCGACAAATGCTGCGCCAATGGCAAAAATCGCCGCCCATGTCATGATGGCGGGATTATAGGCTTTGGTTAGTGTTACCGCACCCGTAACTTCCGAATAGGTCGTATTGGGTGGCCCTCCTAAAAGTGCGGCGGCAGAGGTGGCGATCCCATCACCTAGAAGTGTGCTTTTTAGCCCGGGCTTTTCGAGGTAATTTTTCCCCGTAACGTTGCTGATAGCGAGCATGTCGCCGATGTGTTCCACTGCTGGAGCGATGGCGATGGGGAAGAGGAAAACAATCGCCTCCCATTGCCATTTTGGCGCGCTAAATGCAGGAAGTGCGAACCATTTGGCCTCTTTAATTGGCGTGAAATCGACCGCACCATAAAAAAGCGCAACCCCATAACCCACTCCGATTCCCGCAAGGATTGGTAAAAGCTTCAAAAATCCCCTACCAAGAAGGGTTGAGAGGATCGCAACCGCGCATGAAACAAGCGCGATGGGGATTGCAATCTCTTTGGCGACCAACACGCTCGCCCCATCGCCACTGCGCCCCATCGCCATATTGACCGCTATGGGCGAGAGGATTAGTCCGATCGTCATAATTACGGGTCCTACGACAATCGGTGGGAGCAGATGATGGATAAACTCATCGCCCCTAAAACGCACCAAAAAACTCAAAATGACGTAAAAAAGCCCCGTGGCGACGAGCCCTCCCATCGTGCTTGCGATTCCCCACTGCTGCGTGCCCGCGATGATCGGCGCGATGAAAGCAAAAGAGGAGGCGAGGAAAATGGGCGGGACGCGCTCTTTATTGATAAACTGAAAGAGGAGCGTGCCGATTCCCGCGGTAAATAGCGCGACATTTGGATCTAGCCCCGTGAGCAAGGGCACAAGCACTAGCGCACCAAATGCGACAAAGAGAAATTGCAAGCCGATGAGCGCGTCTTTGAAGCGAAAGTGATAGTCGGTTTTTTCCATTTTGAAGCCTTTATCGGGAGGTTTGCGGGAATCCGAGATCTTACCCACTTAAAGTTTTATTCTCGCTCATGGATTAGAAGCACGCGCAGGGGCATTGTAAGGTTTCGTCAAAATCGCGTCCTAAAGCCGATACGAACGCCATCTGCGCTTGCATTAGCCTCTATATTTGTCCCATCGGGAAGATATTTATCTACGATTCCCCATGTAAATAGCGCGACTATGGCAGCACCGGCAATCGTATCATGCACGTAATGCGCTTTCACTTTCACCCTGCTCCAGCTCGTAACCAAACTCAGCGCATAAGGGACAATAGCAGGCTTCCAACCGTATCTTTTGTGGACAAACATCGCACCTGAGAAAGCGCCGGCGGCATGACCGCTTGGGAAGGACTTCCAGCCGTTGCCATTGGGTCGCTCTTCTAGCTCTAGCGCCTTGATTCCCTCCACGGCGAGCTGTGTAGAGAGTATCAATGCGCCAAGCTGTATGCTCCCCGTGTGATCCTCTTCCATCGCGCTCATTCCGAAAGCATAAGCGGGAGACATGAGCTGCGCCAAGTCGCCTATTTTGCCATCATCAATCGCTTTTGCCGTATTTGCGCTAAGCATAATGGAGAGAAAAAGCACGGTGCTTTTTGCGAGGTTTGGTAATTTTTTCACGCCTGCTCCTGTTTTTTGACTTTAATTCCTAACATGTTACATTTATGCGAAAAATTAAGGAGGAGATTATGACGGATTTTTGCCTAGAAAACCAAGATGATATAGAGATTCATCTGCGTGATTTTAGAGGTTCATGGGTGATTCTCTATTTTTATCCCAAGGATTTTACGCCCGGCTGCACGACGGAGGCGCGGGAATTTAGTAATTTGTTACCCGATTTTGAGGCATTGGGTGCGACGATTCTTGGCGTGAGTCCCGATACGAGCTTTAGTCATTGCGATTTTATTGAGAAAAATGAGCTAAAAATTACACTACTTAGCGATCTAGATAAGAGTGTAGCGCGTGCTTTTGGCGCGTATGGAGTGAAAAAGCTTTATGGCAAGGAGAGTGAGGGAATTATTCGCTCGACTTTTATCATTAATCCCAAGGGTGAAATTGTGCGTGAATGGAAAAATGTCCGAACGCCTGGGCATGCGCAGAAGGTTTTGGACGCGCTTAAAGAGCTTCAAAAAAGCTAAAATTAATTCACATTTTTGTAGAATTGCCCCTCTTTTTCTGAATTTTTAGAAAAAGAATAGCTCACACACGCCAATTCTTGTAAGGTTGCGAATATCGCTAAAGGGCGTGGAGGCAGAAACCAAAAAAACATACCAAGGAGACAAATCATGGTAACCATGAAAGAACTACTCGAATGCGGAGTGCACTTCGGACATCAGACACGACGTTGGAATCCAAAAATGAAAAAATTCATTTTTGGTGTGCGGAAGAATATCCACATTATTGACCTGCAAAAGACATTGCGCTATTTTAGATACACATACAATATCGTCCGTGACGCGGCAGCTGAGGGCAAAGTAGTGATGTTTGTCGGCACAAAAAAACAGGCAAGCGAGACGCTAAAAGAGTATGCAAATAGCATCAATGCGCCCTATGTGAATTATCGCTGGTTAGGCGGTATGCTAACCAATTTTTCAACTATCAAAAGATCCGTTAGGAAGCTTGAAATCATTGAAGAGATGGAGAATAGCGGACAGATTGATCTGCTCACTAAAAAAGAGAAGCTTATGCTTTTGCGCAAAAAAGAGAAGCTTGAGAAATATCTCGGCGGTGTGCGCCATATGAAAAAATCCCCTGATATGCTTTTTGTCATTGATGCGGCTAAAGAGAAAATCGCCGTGGCTGAAGCAAGGAGACTGGGGATCCCTGTCGTCGCTCCACTGGACACTAACTGCGACCCTGATACAGTGGATTTCCCGATTCCCGGCAATGATGACGCGATTAGATCCATTCAGCTATTTTGCAAGGAGATTGCAGAGGCGATCATCGAAGGACGCGCACTAGCAGGAGATAATGGTGAAACAAACGAGGAGGAAGAGATAGCTCCTGCGAGCGAAGAGGAGAAGCAAGAGGTACTCGCTGAAGCCATGAGTGGCGAGGAAGAGCCTGTGAACGGGGAGGAGGAGTGATGGCAGAGATTAGCGCGCAACTTGTAAAACAGCTCCGCGAGATGACCGATGCGGGCATGATGGATTGCAAGAAGGCTCTCGTGGAGGTTGATGGCAATCTTGAAAAAGCCATCGAGTATCTCCGAGAAAAAGGTCTAAGCAAGGCCGCTAAAAAGGCTGATAGAGTCGCTAGCGAGGGGGTTGTGAGCGTAGAGGTCGGAGCGGATTTTGCCAAAGCTTCGGTTCTTGAGATTAACTCTGAAACAGACTTTGTCGCTAAAAATGAGCAGTTTAAAGAGCTGGTCGCAAAAAGTTCAAAGCTTGTATTTGATCATGCGATTGACAGCACTGAAGCCCTAAATAACGCGAGTGTTGAGGGTGTGCCTTTTGGCGAATATCTACAACAAAACATCGCAAAAATCGGCGAAAATATTGTCGTGCGTCGTGTGAATACACTTAAGGCTGAGGCGAATAGTGTCGTCAATGGCTATGTGCATTCAAATGCTCGCGTGGGTGTGCTCATCGCGATAAAATTTGGTAAAGATTCCTCAAAAGTCGCGTGTGCCGAGCTTGCGAGGAATCTTTGCATGCACGCAGCGGCGATGAAGCCTCAGGTGCTGAGTTACACTGAGCTTGATGCGGAATTCATCGCCAAAGAGAAAGTCGCGCTAGTTGCGGAGCTTGAGAAGGATAACGAGGAGCTGAAGCGACTTGGAAAGCCTCTGCATAAGATTCCTAGCTACATCAGTCGTGGCGAACTAAGCGAACATGTGCTAGAAGAGCAAGAGAAAAAATTCCGCGAGGAGCTCAAAGCACAGGGCAAGCCCGAGGCGATTTGGGATAAGATTATCCCCGGTCAGCTGGAGCGATTCATCGCCGATAGCACGATTCTTGATCAGCGTTTGACGCTCTTAGGGCAGTTTTACGTGATGGACGATAAAAAGACGATCGCACAAGTCCTGGAAGCCAAAAGCAAAGAGCTGGGCGACACCATTGAAGTGGTGCATTACATTCGCTTTGAGCTGGGCGAGGGAATCGAGAAAAAAGCGTGCAATTTCGCTGAAGAAGTCGCAGCGCAGCTGGGCTAATGCCACTCCTAGAGGCTCATTTTTTAGCCCACTCATTTGAAAGTGAGCTCTTCTCTAGACTCTCTTTTAGCGCAGAAAGTGGGGAATCCATCTCCGTTATGGGCGCGAGTGGGAGCGGGAAATCCACGCTCCTGCACATACTCTCCACACTTTTAAAGCCTAAAAAGGGCGAGGTGACACTCTTTGGCGATTCGATCTATTCGCTCCCGCACGATGAGCTTCTAAAACTGCGCCGTGAAAAGATAGGGATCATCTTTCAATCTCACTATCTTTTTCGTGGTTTTAGCGGTAAGGAAAATCTCGAAGTAGCCTCGATTCTCTCAAATCAGGCGATTGATGATACAACTTTGGAGAATCTAGGAATCAAGCAGGTCATCAACCAAAACATCAGCACGCTCTCCGGCGGGCAGCAGCAGCGTCTCTCCATCGCGCGCGTCCTCACAAAGAAGCCTAAAATTATCTTCGCCGATGAGCCCACAGGGAATCTGGACAAGGATAGCGCAAATGGCGTAATGGAGGCACTTTTTGAGTATGTGGCGCGCGAAAATGCCCTGTTGTTTCTCATCACTCATGACGAGCATCTAGCCAAGCGATGTTTGCGCACTTATCGCTTAGAAGATAAGCGACTGCTACCATGGAGCTGATTTCATTACTAAGCGAAGAGGGCGTAACGAGCTTTTTGCTCCTCTTGCTTCGCTTCACGGGCGTGATGTTTTTTTTCCCTTTTTTTGAGAATCAGCTCATCTCCACAAGTATCAAAGGTGCGCTTATCTTTTTTCTCACATGGCTATTTTTCCCTACGATTCCCGCACAAGAGCCACCCGGAGAGATTTTTGCGTTCATTCTTGCGGGCTTGAGTGAGATTATGATGGGCTTCATCGCCTCCGTGATGTTGCAAATTGTCTTTGGCATGGTCTCTTTTGGGGGCGAGATGATCTCTTTTGCGATGGGGCTTACGATGGCAAGCGCGTTTGATCCCATCACCGGGACGCAACGCCCGATTATCGGGCAGCTCACGGCACTTTTGGCTTTGTTAATTGTTTTGGCTACGGATATGCACCATGCGTTTTTTCTTTTTATCGCCGAGTCGTTGCGTCAGATTCCCCTAGGGGGTTTCGCCCTTGCACCGAGCATTAGCTCCTATCTTATCAAGGCTTTTTCGAGCCTTTTTCTCATCGGATTTACGATGGCATTCCCCATTGTGGCGCTCATTTTGCTCTCAGATATTATCTTTGGCATGATTGGCAAAGCCCACCCGCAATTCAACCTGCTTGTGATCGGATTCCCCGTGAAGATCGCCATCGCGCTCACGGTTTTTGTCGTGATTCTCCCCGCGATTTTTATCCATTTTAAGCGAGAATTCACCCTCGCACTGCAATCGCTCCCCGTGCTATTTTAATAGGGCTGGCAGCGTTGTTTCATTTTATTTAAGTATTGTTTAGCTTTCTTAATCATCTCTACATTTTGGCTAATCACTAGAGTTTCATAGCTGTTTTCAAAGGCGTTTTTAGACCAGTTTGCCGACCCAAGCAGGATTCTCTTCTGATCAGAGACTGCCATTTTCATGTGCATCAAGCCGCGATAATTGCCATTTTCCGCCCGATTCCCCTGAAGTGTGCAAACCTCGATATTTTGGTATTTTGCCAAATACCCTATCGTGGAATGGCTCTTTTGGTCTGCCTGATGTTCATCGTAAATAATATGAACCTTCACTCCGTTTTTAGCGATTTTTTTAATGGATTTTGCAATTTCTCTATTCGTGAAAGCATAGATTGCAATATCTAAACTTTCCTTACTCTCTTCGATAAAATTAATCAAAGCATTTAATGCGCTTTTTTGCTCTTCAGGCATAAGGTAAAACTCCTCGCCTCCATAAAGAACACGGCTAAAAATCAGAACAGAGATAAGGAATCGAGCGAAAGTAGGCATGTCATTTCCTTGTCAAAACAGAGATTAACTGTTATAATCTTACCCTTAAATTCGATGTTTTTCCCTTATTTTATCCCTTTAGGGAGGAAGTTTATGAAGTTACTCCTTGTTAATAAAAACCCCATTGTGCGCAAGCTCTTTAAGCTAAGTAGCGAAAAGGCGGGAATTGAGTTTTTTGAAACTGAAACCTTGGAACATCTTAGTGATTTGAGTGTTGATCTTGTTTTTGTCGATGATGAAAGTTTAGATGGGAGTGGTGTATTTGAGCGGCTACAAGAAGGGCTGCCCCAGGCGAAATATGGGCTACTTCACGCGAAGAACAAAGAGCGAGACGCGAGATTTGCACTTTTTGTTCAGAAGCCTTTTTTGCCGACGGACTTAGTAGATCTATTTAAGAGCGAGATGGGGAATAGTGCGCAGGAGTTTTTCCAGCACGATTCCCCTAAAGATAATGAGATTAGCGGGATCGGGGAGCCTGTTGGCGATATGATGCCAACAGAAGGGATTCCTGCTAAAGAGGAGGAATCTGGCGGGGAGAAGAGTGATGTTGCTGAAAATGGGCCATCCAAAGAGGAGTTTAATCTTGATATTAGTAATGCCTCAATTGGTGATGATTGGGCTCTTACGTTAGGGGAAAACACCGCCTCTCTACCCGATGCCATTGAACCTAGGCGCGAGAAAGAGTTGAGCGATATTGATCTAGGCTCTGATCTGCTTGAACTAGATCTCCCCATCCATGAGGAGATGACTCTAGCGCAACCGCAACAAGAGGTGCAGGTGGCACAAGAGCCATCAGAAATTCTAGAAACAATGGAAACACCGCAACCACAAGAGATACAAGAGCAAGCGCAGGAGGCAGAAGGGTTACAGGGGGAAGCGGATGTTGGCGTGCCCGATATGCTAGATACACTGCCAGATGCGCTAGAAGAGGGCATTTTGGGCGAATTTACAGATGAGGTGGCGCAAGATATGTCTGATATGTCAGGCGGATCAGCCTCAGTGATTGAGGATACAGAGATGGGGCTTGGGCTTGCGGACTTGCCAAGTGAGGTGCAGTCTGAAGTGGCGGAAGAGCTTGATCTTGAGGAATTTTCAAGTGAATTAGAGGGCGAGTTGGAGCCCGAAGATTCCGAGAAAATTTTTGAGGAAAAATCCGAAGAGATTCCCAAAGAGGAGCGCGAGGAAGAGCCAAAAGAGCTTGCTTCGCTAGAGTCTCCCTCGTTAGAGGAAACACAAGACGATCCTATGGATAGTGCGCTAGATTTGGAGGAAGATTCCCTTGATAGCTCCACGCTTAGTGAGGATTTGGGCGATTTTTCACTTGAGGAAAATACACTTAGCAAGGACATATCTAACGAAGATATATCGCCCAATTTGGATGATGTGCCAAGCGAAATGCCAGGAGCGGAGGCATTAGAGCAGGAGTCTTTGGAGGAGGAGATGTCAGAGGTGGCGGATTCCGAGCCTGAGGAGCTTATGGATATGCCTAGCGAACTAGCGCAAGAGGGGGGGATCCTAGATGCAAGCGATCTTCAGGAGGTTAAAAATCTCCTTGAGGACGATGAGGCTACAGATGATGAGACTGCGATGTCACCATGCGAGGAAGCAAATATGAATGATATTAAGATCGAGAGCAGCGAGCTAGCAGCACTCACCGAAGAGGCTCTGAGCGAGGCTTTGGGCGAGGAGTTGCCACCAAAACCAAAAGAGGAGATTTTTGACTTTGGCAAGGAATCTAGTGATATGCCGAGCGAGGATATGGCTAGTGTGAGCAAGGATTTTGAAGAGGCACATGAAGAGCCATGCGACATGGGCGAAAAGTCGCACGAGGAGGGTCTTGCTACTGAATCCACTCCCAGTTCGCCTGCGTCGATTCCCGCGAATGACGCACTAAAGAGTCTTCAAGGGCTCTCGATTCCTGCGCTTAGAGAGCTGTTTGATGGTGCAGAACTTACGGTTTCCATCTCCTTCCCTAAGAATAAAAAATAGATGAAGGCGAATAAAGGGGCGGTGCTCGTCCTCTCTGGGCCTAGTGGCTCAGGGAAGAGCTCGCTGTGCAAGTCGCTTTTTAGAGAGATTCCTTGCGCCTATTTTTCTGTCTCTACGACGACGCGTGCGCCTAGAGCCGATGAGGTGGAGGGGGTGCATTATCATTTTGTCTCCAAGTCGCAATTTTTAGAAGGGGTCGAGCAGGGGCTTTTCTTGGAGTGGGCGGAGGTGCATGGGAATTATTACGGCACTTCAAAGCTCACAGTGGAATCGGCACTCCAAAGCGGGAAGCTCGTTGTTTTTGATATTGATATTCAAGGACACCGCAACATCAAGGAGAGCTATCCGATTCTCACTACATCAATTTTTATCACCACTCCGACGCAGCAGGATCTGCGCGAGCGCCTCATTGCGCGCGGGAGCGATGATGAGGAGACGATCGATCGGCGCGTGATCCACGCTTATAACGAAATGCGCCACATCAAGGAGTTTGACTACCTTATTATCAATAGCGATTTTAAGGAATCCGAGCACAAACTCCTCTCCATCGCCTATTCTGCGCTCTCTAGGCGCACGCTTTATGACGTAGATCTGTTCGCAGCTCACTGGGGCGATAAAAAATAAGTATCCTAACAGTGAAGCGAGAGTAAAATCCCCGAATTTCTAACCCCCAAAGGAGAGTAACATGGGAATGCCTAGTATGCCGGAGCTACTGATTATTTTGGCGATTATCGTGCTGTTGTTCGGCGCGAAGAAGATCCCCGATCTCGCCAAAGGTCTTGGCTCGGGAATCAAGAATTTCAAGAAAGCCATCAAAGAGGACGATGAGAGCGAGGCGCAGGTCGTTAAAAGCGAGAAAATCGAGGAATCGCCCAAAAGCGACGCCCCCCTTCACGCTTCGCAGGAATCGACCAAAGCTTAAGGGTTATTTCGTTGCATCATAGTGTTAAGAATATTATCGAAACTGCTCTGGGATTCCCCATTGTTTTGGAGAAACCAAAGGATAAAAACCACGGTCATTACGCGACTCCCGCCGCTTTCTCTTTAGCCAAAGAGTTGCGTAAAAATCCCGCACTCATCGCGCAAGAGCTCGCAGAGAAGCTTAAGGGAATCGAGATTTTTGAGAGCGTGCAAAGTGTCGGGGGCTACATCAATCTGCGCTTAAAAAAGAGCTTTTTAGGCACTCAGGCGGCTTTGGCACTTACGCTAGATAGGGATTTTGGCAAGGGGAGCAAGCAGGGGCGCATTCTTTTAGAATATGTGAGTGCAAATCCCACAGGACCGCTTCATATCGGACATGCGCGCGGTGCGGTGCTGGGCGATTCCCTCGCGCGGCTTGGACGACACCTCGGATATGAAGTCGCTACGGAATATTACGTCAATGACGCGGGGAATCAGATCCACCTCTTAGGGCTATCCATCTACCTTGCTGCGCGTGATGTGCTGCTTCATCTGCCCGTTACTTATCCGGAGCAATATTATCGTGGCGAATACATTGTTGATATTGCGAGCCTTGCGCTGGAGCGTTTTGGTGCGGAGGCATTTAAAAGTGAGGATATAATTGAGCAATTGGCGCATTTTGGCAAGGATTTAATGCTTCAAGAGATCCGCTCTAACCTCAATCAGTGCAACATTACCATCGATTCCTACATGAGTGAAAAATCGCTCTATGACCGCTGGAGTGCGACGCTGGAGAAACTCAAAGCAAGCGGAGGATGTTATGAAGCCAGACGTGCGATGTGGCTTGCTTCCACGCAAAAGGGCGATGAGAAGGATCGCGTCATTGTGCGCGAGAATGGCGAGCCTACCTATCTTGCGGGCGATATTATCTATCATGATGAGAAATTTGAGCGAGGCTTTGATCATTACATTAATATTTGGGGTGCGGATCATCACGGATATATCGCTAGGGTCAAGGCGGCACTGGAGTTTTTGGGGCATGATTCCCGTAGGCTGGAGATTTTGCTCTCGCAAATGGTAACGCTTCTAAAGGGTGGCGAGCCCTACAAAATGAGCAAGCGCGCGGGGAATTTTATCCTTATGCGTGATGTGCTTGAGGAGATTGGTGCGGACGCGCTTCGCTTTATTTTTCTCAGTAAAAAGCCCGATACGCATTTGGAATTTGATGTAGAAGAGCTCAAAAAAGAGGACGCGAGCAACCCGATTTTTTATATCAATTACGCGCATGCACGAATCCATACGATGCTTTCTAAGAGTGCCAAAAGTATCGGGGCGATCCAAAATGCTACGCTAGAAAATTTAGATACTAAGGCATTTGATTTACTTTTTTTAGCACTTCAGCTGCCTCAAGTGCTTGAAGATTCCTTTGAGAATCGGGCATTACAGAAGCTTACCGACTATCTTAGGAATCTTGCCAGCGAGTTTCATAAATTCTACAACGAGCAGAAAATTTTAGATACACCTGATGAAGCGGCTTTGTTGCAGGTTTGTCGCATGGTGGCACTCTCGCTTTCTCAAGGTCTCTCTCTCCTAGGAATCTGCGCAAAAGAGCGTATGTAAGTCGCTTTTACGCCGCGATTCCCGCCTCTTTTTGCGATTCCTCAATTTGTGAAAAATGGGGAATCGCCGAAGCCGCCTAAAATTTATTTATTCCCTTTCGCTCGATTGTGTGTGGTGCAAAGCATTTCGCAATTTTCAATCGCGGTCGCTCCGCCTTTACTCCATGCAGCGACATGGTCGGCTTCCATCTCTTTGAACGCCCAAATTTTAGATTTATTGGCATTATCGCTAATAGCACATAAAGGGCAATTTGAAACATTTTGTTTTTCGGCTTTATCCGTTTGTTGTTTATAAATCGCCCTCTTAGTTGCCTCATCAAATACACGAATATCAAGCAATTTTGTATCGACCAAACCGCCCAAAACAAACTCAAATATGCCTTTGCGATTTTTCACATACGGATCTAAATACAATTCTCTCACTTTGGTAGCGATTTCTTGCGGATTGTAAGCGGTATCTTTATAGGTTTCATACAGTCGTCCCCATTCGAGCCCGCGCATTTCCTTTTCCACATCAATAAATATCGTTGAAACCCAATCAATCACCGTGTTGAAATATGTTTTTAATTCATTGATATTGTCATCATTGCGATGTTGGCTCATATAATCGCTCACATTGCCTTTACTGACCCATTCTAAGGCTTTAGCAAGAAAATCTTGTCGATTCGCCACACCATTAATATACGCGCTCCACTTTTGAACATGAACGTTTTGGCTGTTGCTGAATTCCGCTTTTGCAAGCGTAACAAACTCACCCGAATAAACCGCATTTAAAAGCTCTTGCTTGTTTAATGGAATCCCCGCGATATTAATCGTTTTAAACCATTCTTTAATTTCCTTTTCTGTGCCGTTGCAGATATAAATTAACATTTTTGTATTGCGAATTTTATCTTGTTGCTCTTTTGGTAGAGAATCGATATAGAGCGGTTTGCCCTCTTCCATAATGGCAAATTTTTTCGTCAAAAAACGTCCGATACTGGTAATGCGCTGCTGACCGTCCAATACCTCGAATCTATCTTCCGCCGTTTGATTAAAATAAATCAATCCCAAAGGATAGCCTTTCAGGAGCGATTCAATCACAGCAACATCTCGTTTGCCATCAGCGTAGATATAGTTTCGTTGGTATTCAGGCTGAATAGTTAATTTGCCTGACAAACCAAATAAGCCTTTGCCTTCCAGTTCGTTATAAACAAATCCATCACAAAGAGCTTGAATAGTTATTTCGGCATTTAAGCTAGTCTTCATTTATTTAAAATCCTTTCTAAATCTTATCAAAATACGGGAGTAATTTCTTTTGTTGTTTAAATATCCACGGTCAAGTTTTCCATTCCAAGAATCATTAATCAAAAAATTTAATTTTCCACTTTTTACATCATGATCAATCCCTAAAATCTCAAACTGCTCCGGACAATATTTATCCAAAAAACTAATTGGAACGCCCATTACGCCACTGCACTTTGTGTTTGATGAGGATGCGCGCATAGGTTTCACGTCCGTTGATTGTAAATCTGTGCCCGAAGTTTGGATTGTCATGGACATATCGGTCAAGCCCGATGATTTCAAATTGCTCGGGGCAATATTTGTCGAGGAAACTGATAGGGACTCCCATCGGGGGGGGGGGGGGGTAATATTTGCGTTAATGTCTTCTTTGTTTAAAAAAGAAAAAGACATATCTTCAAAATAATCACTGGGAATCGCATCGGTATAGGGAACATCAATCGCATTATAGTTATCATATTTTTGGTATCCGATACCTCTTATCTCTTTGTGTTTGCTATATTTGATATTATCTGCCATGGTCATTAGTTGTAAGGGCTTGTGTCGTCTGCCGTGTTCTATGTTGGTAAACCAACACACTCCAGGAACACGATTAACTTTTTCTCCATTAAGTTCTTTTGGGAATTTATAAGAATCCCTATACACAAAATCATCTGGCACTTTAAAAAACATACCTTTGTTGAAATTAGTTGCACCCAACCACATTTCATTATCTTTGATTAATGGAAATACTTCTTTGTAAGTTACACAATTTTTATTACCTATAATTGCAAACTTTTTATCCGCTTCCATTATCCAAGCCAAAAATTCACGAAATAGCGAAAATGGGGGATTTGTGATAGTAATATCCGCTTCATCGCGAAGCTTTTTCACTTCATCGCTCCTAAAATCCCCATCGCCTTTGAGGTATTTCCACTCCAAATCATCAATATCAATTTTCCCATTTTTATTCGTGTCGTGATCTAGGGTGAAAATTTTGCCCTTTATTTTGTCCGTGCTTGGTTTAAATTGTGGAGAAGTGGTCTCAAAAAGTGAAGGCCGGTAGGGAATTTTCACCTTTTTGCTCTCAAAGGCATAGCTGGTGCTAATGAGCTTTTTTAGCCCAAAAGCTTCAAAATTTTGCGCAAAAAATTTCGTGAAATTGCTCCATTTTGGGTCATCGCATGGCAATAAAACGGTTTTATTTTTGAATACATCGGGATTAAATTCAAGATATGCCCGAATCTCTTTCTCAATATCTATGGTATTGGGTATAAAACTCATCATTCTTTTTTATTTTTGCTTTTGTTAATGTGCTGCTTCTATTTAGATTTGACATATAAAACTCCGTTAAATAGGCAATATAGGGCGTTTTGTGATTTTAGAGGATTTGCTAGGAATGTTGCGGGATTATAGCAAAGTCGGTAAAAGTATCAACAGAATTTAAAGCACAGCTAAATTAAAAATAAAACCCGCCTAGCAGGGTGTGAATTTTGATTTTTTCTAAGCGATTCCTCTCGGCGATTCCCCTTTGTTTTGATAATCTTATCAATTGTAGAAGCATATAAGTTGATATTGTATGTATCAACTTGACCACTTTTTGTCAATCATCTGCTATAATTGCCAAAAATTTTAAGGAGCAAATATATGGCAAAGCATACCTTTCAGACCGAAGTTAATCAGCTGCTGGATTTGATGATCCATTCGCTTTATTCAAATAAGGAGATTTTCCTGCGTGAGCTTGTTTCAAATGCTTCAGACGCGCTTGAGAAGCTTCAATATCTCACACTCACGGACGAGACGCTAAAAAATCTGCAATATACGCCAAAAATCGATATTACATTTGATGAAGAGAAGAAGACGCTCAGCATCACAGATACGGGAATCGGCATGAATGAGAGCGACTTGGTCGAGCATCTCGGGACGATTGCAAAGAGTGGCACCAAGAGCTTCGTGGCGAAACTAAGCGGTGATAAGAAGCGCGATTCCCAGCTCATTGGGCAGTTTGGCGTGGGCTTTTATTCGGCATTTATGGTGGCGGATAAGATTGTGGTGAGCTCTAAAAAGGCGGGTGAAGATAAGGCGTATGCGTGGATTAGCGAGGGCAAGGGCGAATATGAGATCAGCGAATGCGTGCGGGAATCTCATGGCACGGAGATTAAGCTGTTTTTGAAAAGTGATGAAGCGGAATTTGCAAGTCGTTGGCGCATACAGAGTATTGTTAAAAAATATTCCGATCATATTCCGTTCCCTATTTTCTTGCATTTCAGCGAAAAAGAGGGCGAGAAAACGAGTGAAAAAAGCGAACAGGTCAATAAGGCAAGCGCACTGTGGCGTATGAGTAAAAGCGAGCTTAAAGATGAGGATTATCGCGAGTTTTACAAGAGTTTGAGCCACGATTCCAGCGATCCGCTCGCGTGGGTGCATACCAAGGTGGAAGGAAGTCAGGAGTATAGCACGCTCTTTTATCTCCCTGCCAAAGCCCCTTTTGACCTCTATCGTGTCGATTATCGCTCGGGTGTGAAGCTCTATGTGAAGCGCGTTTTCATTACCGATGATGACAAGGAGCTTTTGCCTAGCTATTTGCGCTTCGTGCAGGGGATCATCGATAGCGAAGATCTGCCTCTCAACGTCAGTCGTGAGATTTTGCAACAAAACAGAATCCTCGCAAACATCAAATCCGCCTCGACGAAAAAAATCCTCTCTGAGATTGAGAATCTCACAAAAGATGAGGCGAAATATTTGGAATTTTTCAAAGAATTTGGGCGCGCGCTCAAAGAGGGGCTGTATAGCGACTTTGAAAACCGCGAAAAGCTGCTTGAGCTCATGCGCTTTAGCTCCACAAAGAGCGAGGGAGTGGAAATATCCCTGAGCACCTATAAGGAGCGCATGATTGAGGGACAAAAGGCAATCTATTATCTTTTAGGCGAGCAGGGCGCGCTATTAGAGAGCTCTCCGCTCCTAGAGAAGTATAAAAAGCGGGGAATCGAGGTGCTGCTTTTTAGCGAGGAGATTGATACGATTGTCATGCCGATGATCGATAAATACGGCGAGATTCCCCTAAGGGCGATTAATAGTGCGGAGGCGGACAAGGATTTTGAAGATGAGGCGGTGAGTGAAGAGGAGCAAGCGCGTTTCGCGCCCTTGATTGCGAAGTTCAAAGAGGCATTGGGCGATGAAATCAAAGAGGTGCGCCTCTCAAAACGGCTGGTCGATTCCCCTGCGTGCGTGGTCGCTGATGAGAATGATCCAAATTCTGCAATGCTTAAGATGATGCGTCAGATGGGTGGTGCGATGGGCGAGATTCCTGCTTCTAAACCTATTTTAGAGCTTAATGGAGAACATCTGATTCTCACAAAGCTTCTAGAGAGCCAAGATGATGAGCGTATTGCGCAATATGCGCATCTTTTGCTTGATCAGGCGAGGCTTTTAGAGAGTGGCACACTTAAGGATACGGCGGGATTTGCCAAGCGACTGAATGAACTTTTAGTGCGATCGCTTTAGATTTTGTGATTTTGCGCGCAAGGCGAGTCATTTTAGTTACATTTTAAGATATAATCGCACCTGCAAATTAAAATCATTCGAAAGGATTTCCATGAAGAAAATTATTCTTGCTAGCCTTGCGCTAGGAAGTCTGTTGTTCGCTCACGAGCATGAGGCAGAGTTTAACCCTAAATCGGTCCGACACTTGGTGATCCCTATGGAGCAACTAGGTGAAAAGGGCAATATGAAGGTAGGTGAAGTGGTCGCGATTGAGACAAATTATGGTGTGGCGTTTTTCCCTAATCTAAAAGGTGTCGAGAGCGGTGCTCATGGATTCCATGTGCATGTCAATCCCGATTGCGGCGCGACTGAGAAAGGTCTTGGCATGAAAGCGGGCGGACACTGGGATCCCAATAATTCAAAACGACACTCATTCCCATGGGACGATAAAGGACACAAAGGCGATTTGCCTATTCTTTTCGCAGATAAAGATGGCAATGCGACCTACCCTGTTCTTGCTCCTAAAATCAAATCTATTGATGAGCTCAAAGGGCACTCTTTGATGGTGCATGTGGGTGGAGATAATCACCACGACACTCCAAAGCCCCTTGGTGGTGGCGGTCCTCGACTTATCTGCGGCGTGATTAAGTAACCCCGCTACTAGCCCTTTTGGGCTAGTGATTACTTCTGAAACTCTTCAAAAATTTTTCCGTTACAATCCATTACAAAAGTCTGTTCGCTAAAAGGTGTGGCTTTGGAATATCATTAAGGCGTGAGCCCTAAGCGTGGCGGGGAATCGATTAATCAATATCTATCTAGGAATCGCATGACACAGAGATACAGAGAGTTGCTCGCAGATTTTTCACTCATCGTGGTTGCAACTATTTGGGGCGTTACCTTTTTGATGGTGCAGGAGGCGACGCGCGAAGTCCCTGTGTTTGCCTTTTTGTTTTGGCGATTCCTGCTTGCAAGCTCGCTATTTTTTATCCTCGGAATGCTTTTAAAACAGCTTGTTTTTGATTTAGATTCCTTTAGATCCGGCATTAAACTTGGCGTGCTTTTGTGCTCGGGATTTATGTTTCAAACCTTTGGACTACAATACGCACCCAGCTCCATTGTGGGTTTTATTACTGGCATGTATGTGGTTTTTGTCCCGATTCTTATGTGGCTTTTTTTCAAAGAGAGAGCCTCGATTTTTACGCTTGTTGGCGTGTTTTCCTCGGCTTTTGGTTTATGGCTCATCAGCACAGAGGGCAAGGGGATTTTTTTAGGAAGTGGCGAGATTTTGACACTCATTTCTTCGCTATTTTTTGCTGCTCACATCGTATTTACGGGGATTTTATCGATTAAGCACAAGATTTTTCCACTCATTTTTGGGCAATTTTGCACCGCAACGTTTATATCTTTACTCCTTTCGCTCTGCTTTGATTCCCGCACGATTCCTGTCGAAGCGTCCCATGCGTTTTTAAAAGCCCTCATCATCACCGCGGTTTTTGCCACGGTGCTTGCCGATTTTACACAGACTTATGTGCAGCGTTTTACCACGCCTGCGAAAGTTGCTGTGATTTTCACGATTGAGCCCCTTTCTGCAGGGATCTTTGGCTATTATGTCGGCGGGGAAGCACTAGAAATCGCGCAGATTCTAGGTGGCGTGCTCATCATCATCGCTATGCTTAGTATTGAGCTTGGCACACTCCTTTATAAGCGCAAAAAGCCAAGATGAGCTACAATCAACGTTAGTTTTCTAGCATTATATTTTTAAGGATTTTTATGCTTCGTTTCGCACCAAGTCCGACGGGAGATATGCACACGGGGAATCTCCGCGCTGCGATTTTTAATTACATTATCGCCAAACAGCAAGGTGAGCGATTCCTGCTTCGTATCGAAGATACGGACAGGGAGCGCAATATCGAGGGCAAGGATAAGGAGATCTTATCTCTTCTAAATCTCTTTGGAATCGTGTGTGATGAGTTTATGATCCAGAGTGATAATTTCCCGCGCCACAGGCAGATGGCAGAGTATCTAATCGCGCAAAATAGGGCATTTTATTGCTATTGCTCGAAGGAATTTTTGGAGCAAAAACGCGAGGAATCGCTTCTTAAAAAAGAGCCCTTTCGCTATCACGATGAGTGGGCAGAGATTGAAAAAGCCACCAATCCACACCCCGTGATTCGCCTCAAAGGTGCGAGCGAGGATATGAGCTTTTTTGATGAGATTAAGGGCGAGGTGAAATTTAGCGCGAGTGAAATTGATAGCTTCGTGATTATGCGTGAAGATGGGATTCCCACGTATAATTTCGCCTGCGCGATTGATGACATGCTTGCTGATGTGAGTTTTATCGTGCGGGGCGAAGATCACGTCTCAAACACGCCCAAGCAGATGCTAATCCATCAGGGAATTGGCTACACAAAGCGTCTAAAATATGCACATCTGCCCATTTTGCTCAATAATGAGGGCAAAAAGATGAGCAAGCGCGATAGTGCTTCAAGCGTGCAGTGGCTTTTGGAGGAGGGGTTTTTGCCCCAAGCGATTGTAAATTACCTCATTTTAATGGGGAATAAAACGCCGTGTGAAGTTTTCACGCTCAAAGAGGCGATTGCTTGGTTTGATATTACGCATGTCGCGAAAGCCCCGGCGAAATTTGACCTTGATAAGCTTCGATTCCTAAATCGCGAGCATTTCAAGCGCCTAAACGAGCAGGATTTGGCGTTTTTGCTTGACCACAAAGACCCGAGTGTGGGCGCGCTTGCAAAGCTCTATTTGCAGGAATCAAGCACGCTCAATGAGCTTAGAGAGAAGATTGGCGCGCTTTTTGCGCCTAAGATTCCCGCAGGCGAATTTGAGGAATCCATTCGCACGCTCTATCCGCATTTGCGCGCGATGATTGAGGAGAGGAGCGAGGCGCTGAAGGATTTTGAAGCGTTTAAAAAAGAGGCGATGAGCCGCTCCAGTCTCAAAGGCAAGCACTTTTTCAAATCGCTCCGATTCCTGCTTACAGGGAGTGAAAATGGTCCAGAGTTAAGCGAGCTTTTCGAATATATTAGATTTTTCTTTGATGATATCATCAGACTCAAGGAGACAAAATGATACTCTCAACACTCATCGAAGCACTTGCGCAGATTTTTCATATGCTCATCACGCTCTATATTTGGGTCGTGATCATCGCTGCCCTCATCAGCTGGGTGCGCCCCGATCCCTACAACCCGATCGTGCAGATCCTAGCGCGCCTGACCGAGCCGCTCTACTATCAGATGAGGCGCACTTTTCCGACCTCTTTTAGCGGGGTTGATTTTGCGCCACTTATTGTGATTGTCGTGCTTGAGTTTTTAGATCTTTTTGTAGTGAAACTCCTCTTTGCATTAGCGCACTCGCTATGAGATTCCTGCTTTTTGCAATATTTCCGTTGCTACTTTTGGGCGAGGAGATTACGCTCTCATTCCTCAAAAGCAAGCCCGCGGGAATCGCGCGTGATTTTTATATTTGGCAATTTTTGGATCAGGATATTACCCCTAATGAGGCAAATGAGGCATACAAACTAATTCACAAAATGAACACCAAAATCTTTGGTCGCTACTTTAAAAAGACAGACAACAAAACTCTCTCGCGGCGCACAATCTGCGAGAATATGGAGCTTCAAGAGTTACTAAAACAGGAGGGGAGGTGTATTGGCTATGGGCTAAAATTAAGCGAGGCGGCTAAAATGAGCAAGGCTCAGCTAAAAAAGCTCGCCAAAAAGCTCAAAAATGACGCGCCCAAGCGTGCCAAAGAGCTGGAGATTTTAAGCGCGAAAGATCCACTCGCTAAGCTCGTCGATTCCCAGGATGCGGCACTTTTTGCGTCGATTTTTGAAGGTGTGGGATCGGGGTATCGTTTGACTCATTTTAATCGCACGATTCCCCCAAAGAAGCTTGAGATTCTTGCAAATCAAAATAATCACAACATGGGGCATATGCTCCGAATTATTATCGTAAATCCCGCTTTTACCCATTTGCAGGAATCCCTTGCCAAAGCCTCAGAGATTACTAATGCCAATTCCCATACGCTTTTTTACCTCGGGTTAAATGCCCTTGTGCATGGCTACAAAGAGCATGCGATTCGTTATTTTATCCGCGCCAAAGAGCGCGCAAGCGATCCGCTTTTCATCACGCGTGCGATTTTTTGGCACTATCTTGCTTCGGGGGATTTGGCGATTCTTGAGGAGGTGGCTAAATCAAATTATCCGAGCATCTATTCGATTTATGCGACGCAGACGTTGGGAATCGCCCCATCTTTTGAGATTGTGCGGGAGGTGGCAAATGGAGAAAATATGCCCGAGGATATGCCAAAGGAAGCGAGCTGGGATATTAAAGACCCTTTTGCGTGGATTGCCTTACAAAAAGAGAGCACGAGTGCTTCGGCTTCTTTGCACTCCGATGCTACTCAACCGCATTTGGCTCTCCTTATGCAGCGGGAATCGAAGTTCCAAAAACACTTCTATATTCGCCCGTATCGGGAGATTTTTGCCCCTTTTAGTGAGGAGAAGCAAGCCCTTCTTTATGCGATTGCAAAGCAGGAGAGTCATCTGATTCCTACGGCGATCTCTTCCTCTTACGCGCTTGGAATGATGCAAATCATGCCCTTTAATGTCGAATCCATCGCGAAAAAACTCGGCGAGAATCGCGCGCTTACCGATATGTTTGACCCTTCAATCAACGTTAGATATGCCGAGATTTTTCTGCGCGATCTTGTGCGCGAATTTTCCCATCCGCTTTTTATCGCCTACGCATACAACGGCGGGCCCGGTTTCGCGCGTCGTATGCTCGCTCAGGGCAGGCTTTTTAAAAAATCGCGCGCGCTCGATCCATGGTATAGCCTTGAGATGGTTCCTTACGAAGAATCGCGATATTATGGAGGCAGGGTGCTTGCAAATTACATTATCTATCAGCAGTCTTTTGGCAGGGAGATTAATATTGCAGAGCTGTTGCATAAAACTTTGCTTTAAATTTTCTCTGTTAAAATGACGGATTGTCATTAAAAATATAAAACAAGATAATTTTATGAGTCAAAAAATTGTGCAGATGAATGGGGTTCATAAATATTTTGGCGATTTCCACGCGTTGAATAATGTCAATTTTAGCGTGCATAAGGGTGAAATCGTCGTTATTTGCGGTCCAAGCGGGAGTGGTAAATCGACGCTCATTCGGTGTATTAATGCGCTTGAGGAGATTGATGAGGGCGAGATTATCATCGATGGCAAACGACTTTATGATAAAGAGACGGACATTAATAAAATTCGCTCCGAAGTGGGCATGGTGTTTCAGCATTTTAATCTGTTTCCGCACTTGACGATTCTTGAAAACATCTCAATCGCGCAGATTAAGGTCAAGGGGCTTTCAAAAAGTGAGGCAGATGAGAATTCCATGGAGATTCTCAAAAAAGTGCAGCTCGAGCACAAGGCGCATGGCTATCCTAACGAGCTTTCAGGTGGGCAAAAGCAGCGTGTGGCGATTGCTAGAACCGTAGCGATGAAGCCCAAAGTGGTGCTTTTTGATGAGCCTACGAGTGCGCTAGATCCCGAGATGATCGGCGAGGTGCTTGATGTCATGCGCCAGCTTGCGCGCGAGCACTATACACTTGTGTGCGTGACGCATGAGATGGGCTTTGCCAAAGAGGTGAGCGACCGGATTTTGTTTATGGATCATGGCGTGATTATGGAGGATACGATTCCCGAGCAGTTTTTCGCACAGCCCAAAACCGAGCGTGCGAAGAAATTTTTGAATGAGATTTTGACACATTAAACAAAAAGAGAGCACAGAACACAAGGAGAACAGATGAAAAAAATTGTAGCAGGATTCCTCCTCTTTGCCTTTAGCACGGCTTTTGGAGCGGATTTGGCGTTGTGGGAGAGATCGACTCTTAATGCAATCATTAAGCGAGGAGAACTCCGCGTAAGCACGGATCCGGGCTATTATCCTTTCGAAATAAAGGACAAAAAGGGCAGTATCATCGGCTTTGACGTGGATATTGCGCGCGAAATGGCAAAAGCGATGGGCGTGAAGCTCACCATCGTGCAGGGGAGCTTTGACAGCCTTATTTCCGGGCTTTTGACGGACAAAGCGGATCTGATTCTCGCAGCGATGACGATTACGCCTGAGCGAAACCTAAAAGTCTCCTTTGCCAATCCTTACTTCACGATTGGGCAGACGCTTCTCCTCCGACCCGATCTTAAGAATCGTGTCAAGAGCTACAAAGACTTGGACAAATCCGAATTCACTATCGTGACCAAGCTCGGTGTTACGGGCGAATTTACCGCGCGTCGCATGATGAAAAACGCAAATATTAAGACCTATGACACGGAGGCTGAGGCGGTGCAAGAGGTGCTAAATGGCAAGGCGGACGCGTTTATTTATGATTATCCTTTCAACGCAGCTTTCATGATGCAAAAGGGCAAAGGAATGCTTATCCATCTTGATAAATCAATTACGTATGAACCGCTGGGAATCGCGCTCAAAAAAGGCGATCCCGATTTTCTCAACTGGCTTAATCACTTCCTCGCTCAGATTAAGCACGATGGGACGTATGATGAGCTCCACCATCGGTGGTTTGTCGATACGAAGTGGTTTGACAGAATCCAGTAACTAAGGAGATTAACCATCATGAAAAAGATTTTAGCGGGAATCCTGCTCTCATTTTGTGCCCTCTTTGCCGCGGATATGACACTGTGGCAGAAATCTACTCTCAATGAAATCATCAAGCGCGGCGAGCTTAGAATCGGGCTTGAGCCTGGCTATTTGCCCTTTGAGATGAAAGATAAAAAGGGCAATATCATCGGCTTTGACGTGGATATTGCGCGCGAAATGGCAAAAGCGATGGGCGTGAAGCTAAAACTCGTGCCCACTTCATGGGATGGGCTGATTCCCGGGCTCATCACGGAGAAATTCGATCTGATTATTTCGGGCATGACGATCTCTCAAGAGCGCAATTTGCGGGTGAATTTCATCGAGCCTTATGTCGTCGTGGGACAATCTTTGCTCGTGCGAAAGGGGCTTGAGAAGGGGATTAAGAGCTACAAGGATCTTGATAAGCCCGAATATACGCTTGTGACAAAATTTGGCGTCTCGGCGGAATTTGCTGCAAAAAGGCTCTTTAAAAATGCAAAGTTAAAGACCTATGATACCGAAGCAGACGCAGCTCAAGAGCTACTTAATGGCAAAGCGGATATTTTTATTTTTGACCTGCCTTTTAACGTCGCTTTCATGGCGCAAAAGGGGCGTGCCGGGGGAATCGTGCATATCCAGGAGCCCCTCACTTATGAACCGCTAGGCTGGGCGATTAAAAAGGGCGACCCCGACTTTTTAGACTGGCTTAATCACTTCCTCGCTCAGATTAAGCACGATGGCAGCTATGAAGAGCTGTATAATCGATGGTTTGTCGAGACAAAATGGCTTGAGAAAATTCAGTAACATAACATGAAAAAGCACCACTCCATCCTAGAAAACAAGCCTCTTGGATACCTGCTCGCCGCGCTGTTTTTTGTAGTGCTTGGCTACTCTATGTATCTTGCAGGCTCGAGTATTAATTATATTTGGAAGTGGAACACGATTCCCAAGTATTTTGCCTATCAGCAGACGCTAAGTCTGGAATCGCCCCTCAATGGGGAGCTAAAGATCCTCTCTGATCGCGAGATTGAGATTGTGAGTGATGGGGAGCACAGGAAGTTAGAGGTCAGCGGCTATAGCCTTGAATACGCCGATGGCGAGATGATTTATGAGGGCGATGTGCT